>JAFDLS010000335.1:548-3973 GCA_019306365.1 Deltaproteobacteria bacterium | reverse complement strand
AACCGCATCGGATCACCCTGGGTAGCCTAAAAATAGCCAATTCATTGAGCCGGTAGCCATTTCCTGAACCGCGGTTTTTATGCATTACGGAATCACTTCCCATCGAGCGCCCCGTCCCCTGCCGACAAGGCGGACCTTGCCTTGTTTTTTTAGCTCCGCAAGAATCTTTTTTATCAGTTGTGTGCTGGCCGACGGCAACTGGGCCGCAAGGTCCCCCAGCGTGAACTGCTCTAACTGGGCGAGCACAGTCTGTTTGACCAGGTCGCTCTTGGCAGGACGAGCTTCCGTCGATTCAACCTGCTGCTCGAATTCCTTGTAAGCGCGGCGCAACATGCTCAGGAAGTAATTCCACCAGGGAACGACTTCGTTCTTACCTTCATGCCATCCTTCCGAACAATCAGCCAGCACACTGTAGTACTCTTCTTTACTCTCCTCGATAAGACGCTCCAGACTGACATACCTCGCAACCTGAAAACCGTGCGCCTGGAGTAAAAGCGTAGTAACCAGGCGCGAAACACGCCCGTTCCCATCACGAAACGGGTGGATGCACAAAAGATCGAACACGAAGGTGGCCACAAGTAAAAGCGGGGGGAGGCGTTCGTCATCGCAGCCTTCCCGATAGTTCCGGCAAAGCGCATCCACAGCCTTCGGAGTTTCCTTGGCGGAGGTGGGAACAAACCTGATTTTCCTCTCGCCGCTGGGCAAAATTTCGATAATTTCATTGTCGCGCTTCTTCCATTCACCTGCATCACCGGAAAACCCGCCCTGGGCGAGTGCGTGAAGCCGCTGGATAAGCTTCGGAATGATAGACACCTGGCGCTTGCGCGAAAAAATCCAGTCTAAAGCCTGTCTGTAACCTGCGAGTTCCTCTTCCGAGCGATCCCGGGGCTTGGCCTTTCCAAGTACCACCGGACGGAGCCGGTCAGCCGGTATCGTAACCCCTTCAATCCGGTTCGATGATTCCACACTCTGGATTATGGCCTGTTCACGCAGAACTTCGAGAACCTCGGGTTTCTGTCTGATCCAGAGTTCCTGCTTTCCCAGGGCTTCCATACACGAGCCGAGAAGCCAGCCCGTACCAACCGGGATCGACATTTCGGTCATTTTTTTTGGGTCCAACGACAGCATCGTCGCTTACTTCCTTTCGTTGATAGCCTAATAATAGCTTATTTGGCGTCCAGTAGCCAATTGTTTTTTACAAAAGCGCAAAATTCCTCTGGCTGGACAGGAAAAACAGTTGTGATACGAATTTGCATGGGAAATTTCGTTAAGCAAGATTCGTGCATATCCTGCTCGACAACTGCCATTCTCCCCTTCGGCCCAGATGTTATGACCCTTTCGTTCGCGGAACTTTAATCCCGCACCTTTCGCTTCTGTGGAAATCCCAACCTGGCAAAAGAATATCAGCCGGAAGCCGGACCCGGGGGCTCGGCGACAAGTTGATCACCAGACAGCGGATACGGCCGGGAGATCAGGAAACGAACCAAGGAGTATATGACCGGCCTCACCTCGGGAGCCTTGCAGCGCCAGCAGGTGGAGAATGGCTGTAAAAAGGGTTGTACACGGGGAGCCAGTTTAAAAAAGGCCCAATCTGCAATGATTGGGGCTTTTTTGTTGCGAAGAATGATGTGACATTCCTTTACAAGGATCTTGCACGAAAACGCGAATCAGGCAATCTCCATAAGTTCCACATCAAAAAGGAGGGTATGCCCCGCCAGGGGGTGGTTCGCGTCAAGGGTGACGCTTTCATCATCAAGGGCGGTTATGTTCACATTAAAAGGGTGTTAAAATAATTAGGTGATAATGCAATAAAAACAGTTGCATAGAGATGACAACGCCTCTATAAATGAGTAATAATTTCAGCGAGAAATTTACTTTCATTAAGGAGGCTTTCTCATGCATCATAAGAATATCAAAGCAATAATCAGAAAACAACTGAAAACCAATTATTGATTTGTGCAGCGAACGCCCCACGCCCCAAATCACCAGCCTGAAAAGCCTTACGAGGTTTTAGGGATGCCAATACCCTTTGAAAAAGGACTCTTGGCAACGAAGCCATAAAAATTCGCGGCTTTTCAGGTCTGTGTAAATTTGGTTGTTATGCTATTTTTTTACTTATTGAAATTTTAGGATGATATAAATCTTTTTGCCTCTTTACCTTGCATGAAAAATGGTAATGGGTTTTCTTATTATAAATATGAAATTCTCTTTTAAGTTTTGCGACTACCTCAAGATCGATTCTTTCCTTAGGTCCAATTGGGCTCTTGTCGTTTAGTAGACTCCAACTATAAACCCATGCATCTCTTCCTTCAAGAAAGAGTTTTGTTTCAATTGGATCTGGAAGTACAGGCAATTGTCGTAAAATTTCATTCTTAACATTATATTTTATTATATATAATTCTTTTTTCGATATCCCACATGAAGTGTCAAGTTTCTGCATTAATAAAACACCATTATTTTTTTAATAGACTATTTCATCACGAAGCATAACGTCGCAAATCAGCCGCAACGGTTAGATGTCGGCTGCATTTGCCTTGTCAGGCTCTCTTCCAGTAATGCCTTGTCTATAGCTGGAAAAGATCCCTTGGGCTTTTTGTCAAAATCTCATTTCCGTTATCAGTGATCAGGATCATATCTTCCAATTTAACCACACCAACATTCTCATCCATCATGTGCATATCCACAGCAACCATATAACCATCAGAAACTTCGGAATCATCGTACATAGAGAGAATAGGCGGCTCATTTAATTCTAATCCGATACCATGCCCAATTATGCGACTCTTTCTTCCTTTCCCAAAATTTAGGAAAGTATCGGTAACCCTGAGCTTTTTTGATTTTTCTATTGCCATTTGATAGATTTCACTGCATTTCAATCCCGGTTTAATAGCTTGTATGAGGTAATCAGCGATCTCTTTTAGATGACTATACAAGGTTTCAATCTTTTCATCGGCCTTCCCTAAAATATAGGTTCTTGTCTGGTCTGCATGGTATCCGTCTACCAATGTTGGGATATCAACAATAACCAGGTCACCTGTTGAAATTGATCTTCTGGAAGGTCCGGCTGGGACTGATGGACTCAAGCCCACCCCTGTTATCGTATAGACAACTCCGCTAATCTTGAAAAGATTTGGGCCGGACGAAATAGGGCCTCTGCTCATAAAAAAATCAGGTTGTCTAATGAAAAATATTCCTTCATGTCCGGCCATTCTGTGAGCATTTTCAACAGCAGCAGCAAGTTCAAGCTCTGTTATTCCTTCCTTTAAAGTTTCCAAAACTGCATTATGGCCCATATGAATTGCTTCGCAAGCCTTTTTGGTTCTGGCAATTTCTGAGACATCCTTCCTTTTTCTTTGTTCGAAGATTACAGATGATAGATTGACAAATTCATAGCCGGGAAAAGCCTCCTTGTATTTGTAAAATTG
>JAFDLS010000335.1:0-510 GCA_019306365.1 Deltaproteobacteria bacterium | reverse complement strand
TGTATTTGTAAAATTGATCTACGGGTAGGATATCCAATTCAGTTCCAATCTTCTTATTCATCCGTGACTTGGGAAATACACTCCTGTAAACATTTTCTAATTTGCGCTCTTCTCCTATTTTTTCCTTTGGAATGAATGCATCGTTTACCGCTAATTCTAAACCGCTTCTAACAAAAAGGAAATAGTCTTCAGGGAAAACCACAAGGTATGATGGCTGTGCCGTGCCAGCATAATAAAGCACATCCCGTGAATAGAACAACAGAGCAGCGGATAATTCCAGTTGGCATATCTACTCAGGCAGGTCCTTTGTCACTGCCTTACAAGCCAGGATCGATCGTCCGTTGATCCCTATCCGAACAAAGCGTATGCGGGTCAACGGGCAAAATTTCTTTCTTCTAAAGGGTGTTAAAATGAAAACTTTGTGACGTGCTCAGACTCGGGCGAAGACCTCTTTTTGCTTGAAGCGGGTCGTTTTTTTGGTATGCACTTTCGCAAGAACCTTTTGTTGCC
>JAFDLS010000334.1 GCA_019306365.1 Deltaproteobacteria bacterium | reverse complement strand
AGTATAACCGCGAGAGCCCAGACAAGTGCCGTCAGTAGGGCTAAAGATTCACCGAAATAGGGGAGAGCTGCAATCATATTGACGAGGGATTATGTATTCGAACCGAGAAGGACTGATGATACCACAGGGGTTTATGCACCCGAGATCGTGGAAGATATTATACGTTTTTCTACAAAAATATTCAAGTTGTTTGAATGAAATGATTTGAGGCGGATTCAGCACCTGTACCTTCGTTATCTTCGGCGGGAAAATGCAAAAAAAACGCCCGCGTGATACGGGCGTTGTAGATATATCTGTTTTCTGTGTTATTCCGAACTCGGTGCTTCTTCTCTGGGTGCCCATTCGGGCATTTCCCCATTGCTCAGAGTCCGCTGGACAGCTTTTCTAACCAGATCTTTTTTATGGGATTGCATGTCTTTTAGGCGCTGCTTTTCTGCAGCCAGTTTTCTTTCCATCGCTTCAGGCGTCAAATAGTTGGCCCATGAGTTCTTCGGCTCGCGTGGCGATGCGCTCTTTTGGCGTCAAATAGTTGGCCCATGAGTTCTTCGGCTCGCGTGGCGATGCGCTCTTTTTCTACCCGCTCTTTCGCTTTGCGATATTTTTTTACCAGATCTCGCAGCTCAGCGTATGCTGCAGAGAGGTTAATCCCTCCTTCACCACCTTCCTGGGAGACGTCAGCAAAAAGTAAGTCCAACTCGCCGGATTCCACCGTGCTGATTACGGCTAGAGTTTCGTCCGGATTATTTCCGGCTGCAGCATGAAGCGGCATAAAGGCCAATGTGGTTAGAAAAAAACCACTGATAAACGTTGTCAACATGATGTTCGTTTTCATAGAATCCCCTTTGGCTCTTAGGGTGCTTTGGGCTATTATACTAATCGGCGGCCAAAAAGTTGCCCTCCCCTTAAAGGTGCTGAGAAAGTGCTTGACTTTTAATTCGATTTTGGCTATACTGGATTACGAAAGTGGATCAGAAATCCCATCCGCCAGCGAACGACCTTAAGCTGCAAAAGCAGATTTTTGCCGTGGCCAGTGGTAAAGGAGGGACGGGGAAATCCACTTTCGCTATTAACTTTTCCCTGGCTCTGGCGGCTCTCGGGCGGGAAGTCATATTGATCGACGCCGATCTCGGAGGTGCAGATATTTCCAATCTAGTCGGAATTAGTGCACCGCGATACACCATGAAGGATTTCATTTCCGGCGAGGTAACTTACCTCTCGGAAATCCTCGAACCGACCCCTTCTGCGAAGCTCCGTATAATCTGTGGTGGATCCGATATTATCTCCATATCCAATCCCTATTATCAGCAGAAAATGAAGTTGATCCGCAATATCTCCATGCTGGAAGCGGACTATATCGTCGTGGATTTAGGCCCGGACATCACCTTCAACAATCTCGATTTCTTCAACTCTGCCCCTGTGGGATTTTTGGTCACCCAGAACGTTGATCCCATCATTTTGGGCTTTTACCGCTTCTTGAAAGCGGCTTTTGTACGCCGTTTGAAGCAGGAATTTCGCGATGAGCAGTTCATTTTGAACATTATTAACGATTTCCAGAACAAAGGTTGGAGCAGCACGCGAAGGAATTTGATTGGATCTATCCGTGCTGCCAGCCAAGAAGTTCACACCCGCTTAGACGAGATACTGGAAACTTTTCAGCCCAAACTGGTTTTTAATATGGTGTCATCGCAAGCCGCACGCAAAACCGCAGACCAGATGTTCAGCTTCATTTTGGAAAACTTCGGTTTCAGGTTGCAAACAGTGGGATTCATTCCCAGAGATCGCGACGTCGAACGCGCTTATGAGCATAGTGAACCTTTTATTCTACGTTATCCCCGCTGTGATGGCAGCAAAGCTCTATTTGAAGTGCTCACCGTGTGTGGATTAAACCGCACTGCAGCAGGAGAACAGGTGAGAGGGTTTGCCGATTTTTTCCGATATATTAAGGCAGAAGCGTCAAACTGGCAGTTTATCAAGATATAATCACCATGAGCGAAGAAAAAGACCAGAAATCCTTCCCACGCGGCCCGGATCGCCGTCGAAATGACCGGCGTAAAACATATGTCGATCCGGCCGATCTTCCTTTTCCTGATCGGCGTAAGGGAGATCGTCGCCAGAAAGATCGTCGCGTTTACTCTGATGAAGAGAGGGAGGAAATCCTCAAGCGAATTAGAGGGGGAGAGGACGAAAGTTGATCTTGTGCTGCACCTTCCTTGAGCGTCCTGTGAAAGCGGTGTTTCTTGCGCCGCTTTCTCTCTTTTTCCTCTACTTGGAGGAGTGTTTTGGATCAGCCGCAGAATTTATTCTGCGGCAACTCTATCCCCGCCGGAGAAATGGTGTTGCTTATCCACCAAACTAAAGTTTGGTGCTGAGACTCGTAAGAGCCTTACGGCTCGTATTAAATCCCGCCCAGGCGGGATGAAAGGTCGCGCCAGCGACTTTAAACCCGGTCTCAGCCGCAGAATTTATTCTGAGGCAACCGAAGTCGGTTCTCATCATGGAATTTATTCTGCGGCAACTGGAGTCGCTTTTCACTTCAAGTGCCGCCGAGTCCCTGTACTCGGCGGGGATGGTATCAGTTTCTATGAGCATTCTCTCTTTGTTGAGGTTTCTTATATTTCATTTCCTCGTAAGTCAGCAGGGAGCCTCACCAGCGCGAATTCGGGAGTCTGAATCACAATAGGATAGATTTCTTCTTTCCCGTATGGACCGCTTTCCGGCGCAGGAATGATATGTTGGTGAACTGGAAATCACCTTTGAGCGTTAGTATAAATATAAATCACCGTAAAAGAGATAGGAGTTATCGCTCATGCAGGAAGAGAAACACGGTTTGGGAAGTGGAGGAAATTGCATCTGCGTAAAGTGCAACTATAAGATTCCACACCGTCCCGGCATCCCCTGCCGTGAAGAGAAATGTCCCCAATGCGGTGGGAAAATGGTCCGGGAAGGAGGATACCATCACGAGCTTTTGGAGAAAAAGAGGAAGAAGACTCCGTAGGTGGCTTTTGGACCTTAATCAACTGTTGGTTCGCAGTTGGATAATCTT
>JAFDLS010000086.1 GCA_019306365.1 Deltaproteobacteria bacterium | reverse complement strand
CGAGGTTCACCTCGCGGGAAGCAGGGGCAAGAAGAGCCGCTGGGAACGATTATGGCAGCGAAGAAGGGCTGCGGTGGAGCCGGTGATCAGTCACACCAAGCATGACAACCGAATAATTCGCAATTACCTCAAGGGGATTGAGGGAGATAAAATAAATGCTATCCTGTGTGCTTGTGGCTATAACCTGAGAAAGCTCGTCAGGGCTTTCTTTTGGCCTGATTTTTTGGCCGCCATATTCCGTGTGTATCAGAATTTTTTCGTTTCTTATATGACTCAAAACCGGCGTCGGGCATTAATATGGGCGTAATGACTGCCAAAACAGACTTTTTCAGAAACGACTGAGTAGTTGCGGCAGAGTATAAGGTCATTTTTGTGCAAACAGGAATCCAGATGAAAGAGAGGCTGGCCTGTTGAGAATGCATTTATAGTAATTGCCATAAAACCAATCACTGTTGGAATTTCGCGTGGGATGATTCTGGAGTTAGGGCTTGATCGTTCTTATCTGATAAGATAAGGCTAAAAAAAATAGGGAGTTTGGGATGAAATTTGTAGTTATAGGCGGTGACGCGGCGGGCATGAGCGCGGCCAGCCGGGCGAAGCGAAACAAATCGGACCTTGAGGTCACAGTCCTGGAACAAACAGCGGATGTTTCTTACAGCGCTTGCGGGATGCCCTATAATATTGCTGATCCGAATCGAGCGATTGAAGATCTTGTTGTCAGGGAAGCGCAGGTTTTCAGGGAAAAACAGGGGATAGATCTTCGAACAGGCCACCGTGTCGAGGCTATTGACCGGGCTGCCAGGGTTGTTACAGGACATGATAATCAAGGTAACGCATTCGAGCTCAAATATGACAAACTCTTGATAGCGACCGGTGGGTCTCCGATTATTCCTGATCGCCCGGGATTCGGCTTGCCCGGAGTTCTGGCTCTTAAAAATCTCAATGATGGACGCGTGATGAAGGAGTATATCCAGATCAGAGCGGTTAAAAAAGCGGTTATCATTGGGATGGGTTATATAGCGCTTGAGATGGCCGAGGCTTTGCGGGCCAGGGACATTGAGGTGCATATGGTCAAACCCCGGCCTATTCTTCTTCCCTGGATGAACCGCGAGCTGGCCTCTATGATCGAGGAGGAACTCCAGGCAAACGGTGTTCAGCTTCATCTGGGGCAGGACGTTACAAGCATCGAAAAAGTAGATGATCGTCTGAAGGTCATCTGTGCCGATATGAAAATTGAGTGCCAGTTGGTTCTCGTGGCGATTGGTGTCAAACCGAACAGCGAAATAGCCGAAGACGCGGGTCTCGAACTGGGACCCAAAAAAGCTATCGCTGTTGACAGGGCCATGCATACGTCGGATCAGGACGTCTTCGCGGCTGGTGATTGCGCTGACGCTTATCACGTGGTTACTGGTCAAAAAACCTGGATACCTCTGGCTCTCAGGGCTAATAGGGCCGGTTGGGCCGTGGCTGATAACGTCATTGGCAAGACTAAGGAACTTCCCGGCGTGGCTGGAACTGCTGTTTTTAAGGTTTTTTATCTTGAAGTGGCCCGCACGGGTTTAACTTCTGATGAAGCGAGCGCCGCTGGTTTCGATCCCGCAGAGGTTGTGATTACCGGCCAGACCAAAGCTCATGCGCATCCGGGGTCATCCATTATGCGGGTGCAGATGGTTGGTGACAGGAAATCGGGACGCTTGCTGGGAGTCCAGATGGTGGCCAGGGAGGGGGCGGCTCACCGCATAAACGCGCCGGCTGTGGCACTCCACAGCCAGTTGACCGTGGAAGCCTATAGTCAAACAGACCTGGCGTATGCGCCGCCCTTTGGACCGGTCTGGGATCCGACGCTAACGGCGGCCAATCAGCTGCTCAAAAAATTGCGTTAAGGCTGTTCATTTTTTTTGTAATGTAAATTTTATTTAGCCCTTCGCGCTTAAAACGGCGAGTGAGTATATAAATTCGGCATGGGTTGGGGGGGGTGCCGTGGTGACTCCCTGCTTTGAACAAAAGAAGCAAGGGCATGTGAATTCTCCTGATGATGTCTAACAATCTTTTGATTATGAGTATTTCCCTGGATGGAGGTTACGAGGATGAATGACGCCGCGATGAAACGGTCAGCCTTGATCATTGCCAGTTTGGCTGCTTTTCTCCCGCCCTTTATGGGGGCTTCGATCAATATTGCCCTTCCAACCATTGGCAAACTGTTTGAGATGGACGCGATTATGCTTGGCTGGGTCGCGACCTCATACCTTTTATCTTCTGCCATGTTTCTGCTTCCCTTTGGCCGCGCGGCGGATATTTACGGAAGAAAAAAGGTTTTCACTTTTGGAATATCGCTTTACATGATTGGCGCGGCTTTGTCCGCCGTTGCGACCAATGCCTCAATGCTCATTATTTTCCGGGTGGTGCAAGGGATCGGCTCCGCCGGGATTTTCGGTACGGGTGTGGCTATTCTGACATCCGTTTATCCGCCTCAGGAAAGAGGCAAGGCCCTTGGCATCAATGTCGCTTCCGTCTATACCGGACTTTCTCTCGGCCCGTTTTTGGGCGGGCTGCTGACCCAGTATCTGGGCTGGAGAAGTATTTTTTATATAAACATCCCTTTTGGGCTGTTAATTCTTTTTTTGATTTTTTACCGGCTTAAGGGTGAGTGGGCTGAAGCAAAAGGCGAAAAGATCGATCTGCCCGGCTCTGTCATTTATAGCCTGGCCCTCGTCCTGATCATGTACGGCCTGTCGCGCCTGCCCGCCTCCGCTGGAGTCTGGCTGTTGGTCTGCGGCGGTGCCGTGGCGATCGTCTTTTTTTGGTGGGAGGTTAGATCTGAAAGTCCGGTGCTAAACGTAAACATATTTAGAAACAACGCTGTTTTCACCTTTTCTAACCTGGCCGCCCTGATTCATTACAGCGCGACCTTCGCGGTGGGTTTCCTCCTGAGTCTTTATTTGCAATACAGCAAGGGCCTCAGCGCTAAAAACGCTGGATTGATCCTGATATTCCAGCCGGTGATCATGGCCTTGTTTTCTCCCATCGCTGGCAGGATTTCCGACCGGATTGAGCCGCGAGTGGTTGCTTCTTTAGGAATGACCTGTTCGTGTATTGGACTGTTTTTGCTGGCGTTTATCAGCGCTGAAACGAGTCTGGCCTATATTGCGGCGGTGCTCATTTTCAATGGTTTTGGCTTCGCATTGTTTTCCTCGCCCAACACCAACGCGGTCATGAGTTCGGTTGAAAAACGGTTTTATGGAGTGGCAGCCAGTATGCTTGGCACCATGAGGCTGGTGGGGATGATGCTCAGCATGGGTGTGGCCATGATGATATTCGCCATTTTTATAGGTAAAACTCA
Organism: Deltaproteobacteria bacterium; assembly: GCA_019306365.1. Taxonomy (GTDB): domain Bacteria; phylum Desulfobacterota; class Desulfarculia; order Adiutricales; family JAFDHD01; genus JAFDHD01. The sequence continues at coordinate 6,600 of JAFDLS010000086.1, read as the reverse complement.
GATAACGCCTGAGCTTTATCCTATGTTTCTCAAAAGCGCAAAAATAGCCTTCGTTATCTTTGGTGTTTTGTGCGTGTTCGGGATCTTTTCATCGCTTGCCAGGGGTAAGGTTCGTTAAAGCGGTTCGATTCCTGGGATTTTTGCTAAAGATTCTTGCGGCAGCAAATCTTGCGTGAAGAGACCTCTGCAAAACTTCGTCCTTTAGCCGAACTCATGAGCGCCGCTTCGCTGACGCTGCAACGGTATTGAACCCCGCTTCGCTGACGCTGCAGCGGCATATGTCAGTCTCAAATTTAAGTCCTCGAAATATTAGTAATATTCCTGCGCGTTAAATTTTCGCCTTCCGCGATTTCAACAAAATTACTGGTTTTGCAGAGGACTCAAGATAAAAAATAATAAAACCAATTAGTTGGAAATAAGAGGGCCCTTACGAGCCAGCTTTAACTGTAAATACATTTTCCAGTATCGGCGCACCACCCGCACTCCTCATTGTGCGTGCATCTCGTGGTATCGGGTGCTTGGATATTATTGGGACTTACCCATAGTGTTTTTTTACCGGTGAAATGGTTATAGCTGATTTTCACGTGTTTTTTTATATCCAGGACGCGCCCGGGAAAGGTTTCCTGCTTTGAATTGACGTAGAAAATTTCATCACCCACCTTGAACATTCATTCCTCCTCACCGTAAGGGATATCTTTGCCATTCTACCACGAAAGCGCCGAAAAGCGGTCTAGGTTTTTACGAACTAAGACAAATTAAGATGATTAGGCACTAAATCAGTTGAGAAAAACAATACCGTTCATGAGAAATAATAGGTGGCGTCAAAACTGGAAGACTTTCTCGACCCCAGGATAAGCTCAGGGGGAACCTGATTACTGCCCCTGAGCGGCGTCCGGCATAAAGGTGCCTTGGTCCTGATCCAGACTCTTGCGCGGAACGTGGGAACCTGTCGTTTCGATGTGAAGGGAAAATACCAATGAGTAAAGTAAACCCGATACATTTTTATCGGTCCGATGATAGGAGCCATATGAGCCGAGTGGATCACGTACGGATCTGTGAGGGCGTGAGGATGAAATTCCCCCGGACTACTCGACTCGCTTCTTGAAAAAAGGTGTTTGACCTTTCAAGCCGAATCAATGCTTATTCCAAAGGCAAAAAGCGGTGTTGGAGGACAGGTAATAAGGAGAATGCGGCTGCTGCCGCATAATTTCGGTTGACTCTGAGCGGCTAACTGGTGTAGAGAAGGGACATAACAGAATTGCAGCGCTTGATAAGTCGCTCTGGCAAGTTTTCATAAAACGGGCTTTTTCGGGAACAGCGCCTGAGAGAGCGAACGAATGTACTCTCGAAATTCTGGGAATGAGTAATCCAAATATACCTGAAACAGGTATGGATTTTCTATTAACTGAATACCAAATGGCCAAGAAAAAGGAGTTCGACGATTTTTTCATCACCGAACAGAATCGGATGAACGAAAAGTACCTGAACGGCGAAGCCCAGGCCGGGCTTTTCTCTGATACCGGTTGGGAACACTTCCAGCATATGAAAAAAACGACTACTGAAAACCGGTTGCTTGACAATGACCTGGCTCAAGGAATATGGGACCAGGGTCTGCATTAACATGACCGCTGATTACGCACGGGAGCTGGAGCAGTACGGCTAGCCTTTCGGCAGCTACCAGGCCATCCAGCACTTCATGATCAACATGTTCATCGCCTATGACATCAGTTCCAAATACATCTACCGGGTAGTCTGTATGACCGGCGAAGGCGCTGATTTTAAAACCGACGCCTTCGTTGTCAAGGCCTGCGCCAATGCGGCCTTTGTTTACATCACCGAGAGATTGGTGCAGATACAAGGCGGGATCAGCACCACGCGCGAGGCAAATGCCGATCTGTTTTGCCACCGGGCCAAGACCTATGGATCGCTGCTTGGCTCACCTTAGTACCAGTATGAATAAATCGCGGATAAGATAATGATTGTGGAATTTTCAGACATAAACCGGGGATAGCTCAGTTAGAAAGCCAAAACCGAAAATAATACGGGAGGGCGCAATGAGTGCGGAAGATAAAAATGTAGAAAATGAGGAGATGATCGTAAGGTGCACCTCTGCTCTTGACTGCGGCGGGCGCTGTCCGCTCAGGCTGCATGTCAAAGATGGTGTCATCGTTAAGATCGAAGGAGACGATTTCGCGGATCCGGAAAAACAGCTCAGGGCCTGTCTGCGAGGCCGGGCTTATCGCCATTGGATCTATCATCCGGATCGTCTCAAATACCCTATGAAACGTGTTGGCGAAAGAGGGGAAGGAAAGGTTGAGCGGATTTCATGGGACGAAGCCATGGATACCATTGTCAAACAATTGCACCGTATCAAGGAGACGTACGGAAATAGCGCTATATTTTTTAGCGGAGGCGGCCACCTGGGCGCGCTGCATACGATCGGCCCCCTGGCGCGAGCGCTTTCCATGTTTGGCGGGTATACCACATCCTACGGAAACATTTCATCTGAAGGTCCGGTCTATGCGGTTATGACCTCCTACGGGGACGTCATGGTCGGGCACAGCCGGGACGACCTGGCAAACACCAAGCTCATCATCATGTGGGGTTGGGACCCTGTCAGAATGATTTCCGGTACAGACTGCGTTCACAGCCTGATGAAAGCCAAGGAAAACGGGACCAGGATTATCAGCATCGATCCCAGGCTCACTCATTCAGGCGCGACTTACGCGGACGAATGGATACCCATCATTCCCGGCACAGACACCGCCATGATGGTCAGTATGGCCTACGTCATGATCAAAGAGAACCTTCAAGACCAGGCCTTCCTGGATAAATACACAGTCGGGTTTGATAAATTCAAAGATTATGTACTGGGCATAGAAGACGGCGTTGAGAAGACCCCGGCCTGGGCTTCCGAGATTTGCGGGGTGCCGGTCGAGACCATTACCCGGCTTGCCCGGGAGTACGCCACGACAGATCCGGCTTGTCTCATGGACTGCCAGGGACCGGCGCGATCAGCCATGGGAGAGCAGTACAATCGGTGCGCCATAGCCCTGACCACCATGACGGGTAACATCGGGAAACCCGGTGGTAGCGCCTGCGGCGGGCTCATGGGTATCCCCTATGGGCACATGTTCCGTTCAGCTGGTATTCCCGGCATGAGAAATCCCGCTGAGGCGGGCGGCCCCTCCATACGGGGAACCCTGGACCTCAACCTGCGCCTTGTGCGCCGGATTCATGTGAACAAGGTGTTCGATGCTTTTCTCGAAGGGAAAAAAGCCGGATATCCGGCGGATATCAAAATGGCCTGGTTCGCCGGCGGCAATATCATGACCCAGCGGGGGAACATCAATAAGGGAGACCGGGCCATGAAGAGCCTGGAGTTTATCGTGTCCCAGGACTTGTTCCTGACGCCCACGGCCAGATACGCGGATATTGTCCTGCCGGTGATGAGCTTTGCCGAGAAAAACGACCTGACCCGGCCCTGGCCTTCCGGTCCGTATCTGACTTACGCGAACAAGGCCATCGAACCCATTGGCGAGTGCAAGTCAGACTGGGAGATCGGCAATCTGCTGGCCGAAAAGCTAGGCTATGAGGATTTTGACAACAATACGGAAGATGAGTGGCTCAGGATATTTGTCGAGAAGAATCCGGAGTACGCCCAATACATCAAGGACTACGATACATTCAAGCATGACGGCATATACCGGATGGAGATGGAAGAGCCATACATTGCCTTCAAAAAACAGATCGAGGACCCGGAGAACAATCCTTTCAACACCCCCTCCGGGAAGATAGAGATTTTTTCAGAGCGGGTTGCTGAGCTCAACAATCCTGATTGCCCGCCTATCCCGAAGTACATCAGCACCTGGGAAGACCGGAATGATCCATTGATGGAAAAATACCCACTCCAACTCCTGTCTCCGCATCCAAGGGTCAGGGCGCATTCCACACTGCAGAATGTCGACTGGCTGGAAGAGGTGGAACCGCACGCGGTCTGGATAAATCCGGTCGACGCCGAGCCTCGCGGAATCAGGGACGGCGATGAGGTCTTCGTGTTCAATGATCGAGGTAAACTGGCCATCAAGGCCTGGGTTACCAGACGGATAATACCCGGGGTGGTTTCCATTTATGAGGGTGCCTGGTACGATCCCGATGAAGAGGGAATCGACCGTGGCGGCTGCGTGAACGTATTGACCAACGATGCCTATTCTCCGGGAGGAGCCGCAGCACTGAAAACCGCACTCGTTCAGATAACCACTACGTGAAGGAGAAAGAATCATGCAAACGGGTTTCTATTTTGATCAGGCGCGGTGCACCGGATGTTTTACATGTTCAGTCGCTTGCAAGGATTGGCATGATACGCCAGCAGGGCCGGCGAACTATATGAGGATACAGTACAGAGAGGGAGGCAAATTTCCGAACCTCTTCATCAGTCATGTCGCCTCACCATGTTACCATTGCGCTGAGCCGGTATGTGCATATGTGTGTCCCAACGAGGCTTTGACCAAGCGGGACGAGGACGGTATTGTAATTGTTGACCGTGATAAATGCCGGGGGGATACCGCCTGTGGTATTATCTCGGAATCCGCATATAACTCAGAGTACCTGTACGGCGAGGCCGAGGCCCCTTGTCAGGTGGCCTGCCCGGCCGGCTTGCGCATCCCGGCTTACGTTGCCCTGATAGCCAAAGGGAAGAATAAAGAAGCGCTGGAATTGATCAGACGGCAGATGCCCCTGCCTTCCGTGTGCGGCCGAGTCTGTCTCCATCCCTGTGAAACAGCCTGCCGCCGCAAAGATGTGGAAGAGCCGGTATCCATCATGGCTTTGAAAGGGTTCGTGACGGACAATGTCCCGGTGGAACTTCCCGAACCTGTGCCGCAAACTCAAACGGAAAAAGTAGCTGTTATCGGTTCCGGGCCAGCCGGTCTGGCCGCGGCCTATGACCTCGTCAGGGCTGGCTATGGTACGACCGTATTCGAGTCCCTGCCGATGGCTGGCGGAATGCTGGCGGTTGGCGTACCGGAAAACCGCCTGCCCCGAGAGATACTGAAACGGGATATCGATTACATCGAGGCGCTCGGTGTGGAGATCAAGACCAGTTCACCGGTCGACCTGGGGCAGGGTCTCGATGATCTGTTCAATCAGGGCTACGGCGCGGTCCTGCTCGCCCTTGGCGCTCACAAAGGACAGAAGCCGAACATCCCCGGCGCTGACCTGCAAGGCACGGCGGCGGGCACCGCGTTCATGAAGGATGTGAATACCGGGAACGAGGTCGATGTCGGCCAGAAAGTGCTGCTCGTGGGCGGCGGCAACGTAGCCTTGGATTGTGCGCGCACGGCGTTACGCCTGGGTGCGGCAGAGGTCCAGGTGGCCTGCCTCGAGAGTGACGAAGCAATGACCGCTGAAGCCAGCGAGATCGAGCAGGCCCGGGAGGAAGGGATCATCCTCAATACCTCTCTTTCCGTAACGCGTATCATCGAGGATTCCGGCAAAGTCGCCGGCGCGGAGTGTGTCGGGATAAGTGGGCTTCAGTTCACCCAGGGCGGCCAGCCTCAGTTTGAGACAGTCAGCGGCAGCGAGCGTACCATTGAGGCGGACATGGTCATTTTCGCCATTGGCCAGACTCCGGACCTTGCCGGGCTGGCTTCCGACGGTGACATTGCCACCAGCCCGCAGGGAACCATCGTTGTTGATCCGGAAACCATGATGACCGGACGCCGGGGTATCTTCTCCGCCGGGGACTGCTATACCGGGGCGACCAGCATTATCGACGCCATCGCCGATGGACAGAAGGCGGCCTTTTATATAGACCGGTATCTCCAGGGAGACGTGCTCAGGGTCATACCGAAACCTGTGGTTCAGGAAGCTGATATTCAGGTTGAGATTCCCACGGAGGTCGAACAATTACCTCGCCAGGCCGTGTCTACGCTTCCTGTATCAGAGAGAATCTCCAACTTCAAGGAGGTTTCCCTGGGTTTTGAGGCAGAAGCGGCCATCAAAGAGGCTGAGCGGTGCCTGAATTGCGCCGGCCATCTGTGCAAGGATGTCTGTCCCTACTCCGCGCCTCAGTTTGCCGACGAGGAGAAGGCCAAGATGCAAAAATGCGACCTCTGTCTGGAAAGATGGTTTGAGGACAAGAAGCCTGTCTGTGTTGAGGCTTGTCCCATGAGGGCCCTGGACGCCGGTCCTCTGGACGAACTTCAGAAGAAATATGGAGATAACAGGGACGCCGTCGGATTTGTGTACTCGGAAATCGCCGAACCGGCAATAGTGAACAAACCCAAAAAGGCTGCTTTGAAATAGTTATATTAAAGCCAGGTGTATCGATCCGGTCGTTATTTTAATCATATAGATAGTAAAATAACGGCCGGACTCCTTTGGATGTTCAACGTCAAGAGAAAAAGGCTTTCGTGAATCAGTTCATCACCGCGCCTTAGGAAACCTGAAGAATTTCCAGTTTCCTCTCTCTGACCACCGGACTTCCCCCCTGGCGGTCAATTTATTTTATTAAAATGCGGCGTGGTAAAACTTCTGATATCGCTCCTGACCTTGACCCTTATGAAAACATGTGTTATCCATTTTAAGTCACTATAAAAT
>JAFDLS010000085.1 GCA_019306365.1 Deltaproteobacteria bacterium | reverse complement strand
ACAACGGTTTCCGTTCCACGGCCGTCCCGCTGTCTGGTGGTTTTCGTCCCGCCGGACAGACTGCCTGTCCGGCTTTCGACGGATACCTACCGGAGGAGTCCTCGAATCGTCGGAGCGGGCTTGCGATGGATGTAGGCCTGTTAAATGACGGCGAACAAGAAACGGAGAATCGGAGAATCCGGAGGAGATTTGCGCGGGTTTCGGTCGCGAACGTGGAGGGTTCGACGCGAGCCCCGAAGGGGTTGCCGCGGAACGGAGAATCGGCGAGGGGGTGCGGAGGCGTGTAAGTGCTTGAGAAATGGGGAGAAACGACAAAACCCCGAGGGGGTCTCCCGTCGGGGTTCTGCGTTAACTAAGAACCGCCTTGGCGGATTGAAATCTGGCTCCCCGGGACGGACTCGAACCGCCGACAAAGTGGTTAACAGCCACCCGCTCTACCAGCTGAGCTACCGGGGATCTTGCTATATCTTTTTTATCCTCAATTGCCTTTTAGGTCAATAGGGATTTCTATTTTTTTTCATCCTCCGGCGCGTCAGCCTCAGCCCATTTGGCGATTTTTTCATATTCCGCGTTTACTCGCTCTTGAATTTCAGCCACGGTCTTTTCATCCAGGTGTCGAAAACGGCCCTGCGGCTTGAAATAATCCTGAATCGGCTTTGGCTTGTTGATCTTACGGTTCAGCACATACTTGCCGTTGATGACCTCATAAAGAGGAAAGACGCGCGTGCGCACGGCCAGCCGGGCGCTTTCTATGGCCAGTTCCGGCCTCATCCGCCAGCCAGTCGGGCACGGGGAATAAATATGAATGTAGGCCGGGCCTTCTATGGCCACCGCCTTCCTCATTTTGTTCATTAGATCAAGGTGGTAAGCCGGGGAAGCTGTGGCCACGTACGGAATGTCATGGGCCGCCGCTATTGCGGGCATGTTTTTCTTCCAGGTGTATTGCCCCTGGGAATACTTGCCCGGAGGGGAAGTCGTGGTCATAGCGCCGAAGGGTGTTGCTGAAGAACGCTGAATTCCCGTGTTCATATAGGCTTCATTGTCCAGACAGACATACACAAAGTCATGACCCCTTTCCAGAGCGCCGGAAAGAGCCTGCAAGCCGATATCGGCTGTTCCGCCGTCGCCGGCAATGGCCACTACCGGGATTTTTTTATCCTGAATGTATCCTTTGCGCCTCATGACCTTATAGGCCGCCTCAACACCGGAAGCCACCGCAGCCGCGTTCTCAAAAGCGGAGTGGATCCAGGGCACCCGCCATGAAGTTTGAGGGAAGGTTGAAGAAACAACTTCCATACAGCCGGTGCATGAAACGGCGAGCATTTCAGACCCAACAGCCTTCATCAAAAGTCTCAAGGCCAGCACCTCACCGCAACCCTGACAGGCGCGATGACCGGAGGCAAATGGTTCCTCCACAGGAATGGTTTTGGCTGTAATCTTAACAAAATCCTTTAAAACATCGGCTGTCATTATTCCATCACCCCCACCATCTCATGCCGGTCCTGGCCCTTTTCAGACAAAACCTGACATTGTTCGTAAATATATTTGAAATTATCGCGGGTCGCGTCTCGACCGCCAAGGCCAAGCATGAACCCAAAGACCTGCGGCCTGTCCGCCACGGCATAAAGCAAGGAGCGAATTTCCATCAAAACCGGGCCGCCGTGAGAGCCGAGGGTCATACAGCGATCGATAACCCCGATTTTCTTAACGCCGGCCACGGCGGCTTTGAACTCCTCATCCGGGAAGGGCCGCCAGAGTCTGATTTTGATTAATCCAACTTTTTTGCCTTTGGCCCGCATTTCGTCCACAGCGGTCATGGCTGTTTCCGAGATTGAACCCATAGTCACCAGAATCGTGTCAACCCCTTCTGTTTCATAGGTTTCTATAGGGGCATACTCGCGGCCGAAGATATCTCCGAACTCGTCCCAGGCCTTAAGAATAGTTTTCTTTGATTCCAATAAGGCCACGTCGGTCGCCTTTTTTGTTTCGGTATAAATTTCCGGAATGCCGAAGATCCCCATACTGACCGGGTTCTCCGGATCCAGGCGGATCGCGGGCTTATAGGGAGGCAGATATTTACTGACCTCGTCAGACTCCGGGAAAATCACCGATTCAACAACATGACTCAAGGTAAAACCATCCAGATTGACAGCCACCGGCAGCATGACTTCCGGATCTTCGGCTATTCTAAAGGACTGTAAGGTCAAATCAAAAACCTCCTGCCCATTTTCAGCGAAAAGCTGAATCCATCCGGTGTCCCGTTCGGCCATGATATCAGAGTGATCGTTCCAGATTGAGATTGGCGGTGACATGGCCCGGTTGGCCACAGCCAGAACAATTGGCAGCCTCAAAGCAGGCGGCATATATAAAAGCTCGTGCATCAGGGCCAATCCTTGAGCGGAGGTGGCCGTGAATGTGCGCGCACCAGAGGCTGAAGAGCCGATGCAGGTACTCATGGCGGAATGTTCGGACTCCACCGGAATGAATTCCGCGTCCAACTCACCTTCCGCTACCAGTTCGGCTAGGTGTTCAACGATATGGGTCTGAGGGGTAATGGGATACGCTGCGACTATGTCCGCGTTAGCCATTTTTACCGCCTCGCTTAAGGCTAAGGAGACTTCGATACCAACTCGTTTTGCCATCAGTTAGACCTCCTCTTCGAGCATTTCGATGGCATCCGCAGGGCATTCATAGGCACAGATTCCACAGCCCTTGCAGTAATCCAGATCGACCAGGTAGTATTTTTCTTCAGATCCCATGTCTTTATAGGCTCCATCCGGGCAGTAGATATAACAAAGCCCGCAGTAGGTGCATTTTTCTCGGTCCAGTATCGGACGCTGGGATCGCCAGTCCCCGGTTTTATAATCCATTGTGCTGCCAGCCTCAAGAACATAGCAGCCAAGGGGGATATCCTTCCAACTCATAAGTGCTTCTATTTTGGCCACTTTTTATTCCTCCAGTTTTGTCTCAGTAAAGGCTCGTTCGTAGGCCTTCTGATTCTTTGGGGCGATCGAGCCGAAACGCCTGGCCAGCGGACCGTTAATCGCTTCCGAATCAATCAGGCCTGATACCTTGATCAAAGCGCCAAGCATTACTGTGTTCGTAATGGGCAGCCCCAGAATTTCCGTTGCAATCCTGGTGGCATCCACCAGAGCCAGCTTCTGAGTAAACCCATATTCAGCCCTTAAATCAGCAACATCACGATTGGAGTTGATGACAAGGATACCATCATCCTTAAGTCCATCATCGACCTTTGCGATCCTTATAACGGTAGGATCTAAAACAACCACAATATTCGGCTCATACACTTTCTCGCGAAGGCGGATAGGCTTTTCATCCACCCGCAAGAAGGCCATAACTGGGGCGCCACGCCGTTCAGGACCAAAATTGGGGAAAGCTTGGGCGAATTTCCCTTGCTCGATAGCAGCCAAGGCTACCAGCTCGGCCGAAGTCACCGCACCCTGACCTCCCCGGCCATGAAATCTGACTTCGATCATATTTTACTCCTCAGATGTAAATTTTACTCAGGCAACGAAACTTAATGATTTATCTTTTTCGCTCCTGTCTTGTCAAGTAGAAACTAAATGTTCAAGGAAATATGCTTTTGGGGCCTGTCAGCCAGGCTTAAGCTATATCATATTCGGATTTCGCTCGGCCTGGCTTTCCAAAGGTAAAGCCACCAGACCGGTTCGAGCGATCTCCTTAACTTTAAACCCTTCAAGGGCTTTCATAATTGTACTGACCTTACGCGCGTTGCCCACGAACTCCAGAGTCACAGTTTTATCCGCTATATCCACCATCGTGGCATCAAAGGTATTAACCACGTTTATAACTTCAGCCCGTCTTTCAGCAGGAGAAAAAATGGTTAAAAGGACAAGTTCACGGGTGATCGACTTGGAATAACTGAGATCCTGAACCTTTATCACGTCAATAAGTTTGCGCAGTTGTTTGGTTACCTGCTCCAGGATGGTTTCATCACCGGCCACGACGATAGTGATGCGTGTGACATCCGGGTTTTCCGTTTCACCCGCGGCGATACTTTCAATATTGTAACCTCGGCGGGTGAAGAGACCCGCGACGTGAGAGAGAACCCCGGGATGGTTTCGCACCAGAATGGAGATTATTTTCTTCATCATTCTTCATCTTCTCCTTCTCCGATGAATTCCGTTTGTCCACCGCCTGGCGGAATCATGGGGATGACATTCTCCTCTGGGGCAACCCGGAAATCAACCAATACCGGCCCTTCCATATTGAGGACCTTGTCAATGGTCGGTTTTACCTTGGCTGTTTGTGTAACGCGGAAAGCGGGAATCTCGTACCCGGCCGCTACTTTACAAAAATCCGGATTGAATTCCAGATGAGTGCTTGAATATCTGCGGTCGTTAAATATCTCCTGCCATTGCCGCACCATACCCAGATAACCGTTGTTAAAAATAAAAATCTTCACCGGGATGTTGTACATCCTTACCGTTGCCAGTTCTTGGATGCACATTTGGAAACTTCCGTCACCGCAAAGCGCCACCACCGGAATATCCGGTTGGCCAACTTGAGCTCCGATTGCGGCTGGGAACCCATAACCCATGGTTCCAGCTCCGCCTGACGAGAGGAAACGCCGCGGCTCGGTTGTCTGGTAAAAGAGAGCGGCCCACATCTGGTGCTGTCCCACGTCGGTGCTCACGATAATCTGACCCTTGGTCATCTCACTCAAAGTTTGGATGATAAATTGTGGCTTGACGGCTCCGCTTTTCTCATAAGTGAGAGGATATTCCTCTTTCAGCCGATCAATACGTTCCAGCCACCTTTTTCGGGTTTGGGTTTCGATTTTTTGATTGAGCATGACCAGAATGGATTTCAGGTCTCCCACGATAGGGATATCCACAGCCATACGCTTCCCGATTTCAGCCGGGTCTATGTCAATATGGATTATCTTGGCTAATGGAGCGAATTTCTGGACATTTCCGGCCACCCGATCGTCAAAACGCACCCCCATGGCCATGATCAAATCGGCCTCATGAATGGCGTAATTGGAATACTTTGTTCCATGCATGCCCGGCATACCAAGGGAAAGCGGGTCCCCGTCAGGGTAAGCGCCTTTGCCCATCAAGGTTGTGGTGATTGGAATATTGGATTTTCGAACAAACTTTTTAAGTTCCGCGCTGGCCCCGGAAGCGATAACCCCACCACCGGCATAAATGACCGGACGTCGAGCGTTCCTGATAGCCCGGACAATAGCCTCGATCTGTCGAGGATGACCCTTGGTTGAGGGCGTGTAACCAGGAAGCCTGACCTCCCCGATTTTTCTAGCCTTGACCTCAAAAGTTTGGATGTCTTTGGGGATGTCAATCAATACCGGTCCTGGTCTGCCTGTCTTGGCGATATGAAAAGCCTCCTTGATCACTCGCTGGAGCTGATTGATATCCTTGACCAGATAATTATGTTTGGTAATCGGTATCGTAATGCCATAAATATCAGCTTCCTGGAAACTGTCGTTGCCTATCATGGGTACCGCCACCTGACCGGTTAAGGCAACCATAGGCACCGAATCCATGTAGGCGTTTGAAAGACCGGTTACCAGGTTGGTCGCACCGGGCCCGGAGGTGGCCAGACAAACGCCGGTTCTACCGGTAGCGCGGGCGTAACCGTCGGCGGCGTGGGCCGCGCCTTGCTCGTGCCGGGTCAAAATATGCCGTACAGGAGCGTCATACAAAACATCATAAATAGGAATAACCGCTCCACCCGGAAAACCAAAAATAGTTTCGACGCCTTCGTCGATTAAGCCCTGAACTACGAGTTGAGACCCTGTTTTTTTCCCTGTTGTCATACTCAGGCCTCCTGCCTGTTATTTACCGCTTTTTTTAAAGTGGCTTCATCCACGTATTCCAAATCCGACCCCAAAGGCATGCCTTGAGCGATTCGGGTGATCCGCACGCCTTTGTCTCTAAGGAGATCAGCCAGATAATTAGCCGTAGCCTCCCCCTCCACGCTGGAGCCGGTGGCAAGCAGAACCTCCCGGACCTCCTCGCTTTCCAAGCGCGCCAGCAGTTCCTTGACATTTAAATTATCAGGACCAATCCCATTCAATGGAGATAAAACTCCGCCAAGCACATGATAGCGGCCTCGAAATACGCCGGTAGCTTCGAGAGCCATCAGATCCCCGGGACTTTCAACGACACAAATAACTCCTGTGGCGCGTTCCTGGTTTCGACACAAGGGACATGGGTCCTGTTCAGTAAAATTGTGACAACGGCTGCAGAGCTGTATCTTCTCCTTGATATCGAGGATGCTCCGGGCCAGCGCCTGAACCTTGTCCTCCGGCTGACGCATAATAAATAAAGCCAACCTGGCCGCCGTCTTGCGGCCTATACCGGGCAGGCGACTCAAATTTTCAATCAAACTAACCAAAGAAGGAGGATGGTATCCCATACGCTCTCCCTATCTGTTGATGTAAAAATAAGGCTTATAATTTTTAGAATAAGCCTGGTATATTCATGCCTCCGGTAATCTTCTGCATCTCGGCGGCCATCATTTCCTGAGCTTTTTTCAAGGCGTCATTTGTAGCGGCCACAATCAAATCTTGAAGCATCTCAACATCTTCTGGGTCCACGACCTCCTGTTCGATCTTGATCGAGATGATTTCCTGCCGGCCGTTGGCGACTACGGCGACCATGCCGCCGCCGGCTGTGCCTTCAACCGTTTTCTCGGCCATTTCTTCCTGGATTTTTAACATCTTGGCCTGCATTTTCTGAGCTTGCTTCATCAAACCGCCCATACCGGGGATATTTCTAGCCATCTCTGCCTCCCTCGTTTACTCGTCATTGGGGATTATTCTAATTAATCTCGCGCCTAAAAGCTCCGAAGCGGACTTGAACATGGGATGATTGCGAATCGCTTCTTCGGCTTTTTTATTGGAATTTGCTCCTTCGTCCGACATATTCGCCTTTAAAGAATCTGCTTCATTGGAACTTACATCTATTTTCAACTTGGGTCGAGTTTTGAAATACTCATTTAAAAGGTCAACCAGATGATCCTGGTTGCTCTTGATGAAGTTGATTTCGGCCTTGGTGGCGAAATGAAGCTCCACAGTTTCCGGTGTAAAAAGTCTCGTTTCAGCTTTCTCCAGAAGCGAAAAAAGAAGCCGATTGTTTTTCTCCTTTATAGATGATAAAAAATTACTCCACCTGGGAAGCCTTTCCGGCACTGATCGGTTGATCGGCGCTGGAGCGGGAAAGGTATCTTGAACTAAAGGCGGTTCAGTTTGAGCGGAAGCCTCGCTTACAAACCGTTCCACCGCTCCCGGATCATGTTCAGGGGAAACACCTGGAGAGGGTTTGGGATCGCTGCCCGGGAAACCAGGACCTGCCGATTCAAGTAAGGTTTCCATTCGAGAAACCAGTTCGGCCAGTGGCTGTACAGGTTCCACCTGAGCCAGGCTTATCATCAAGGCCTCCAGGGCCAGCCGGGGGCGTGTGGCCCGGCGTAAGTCATCCAGGCTATCCAGTAAGGCACTGAAAAGGAAATTGAGGGTTTCCAGGCTCGTTTCAACGGCTATTTCCTTTAATTCTTCCAATTCGACATCAAACAGGTCCAAAATCTTGCCCGGTTCCTGTGAAACTTTGGAGACGACCAGAGAGCGAAGGTATCCCACGAGCTGTGTCACGAATTCCTTGGTGTCATAGCCGTAATTGTAAATCTGGTCCAGGATCTCCAGGGTTTGACCGGCGTTTCCACTCAAGAGAGCCTTAACGGCGCCAGATATCAGGGCGCGGTCTATAAGCCCCAAAGCCTCAACCACGCTTTCATCTGACACCTCGGTACCGGAAAAGGCAATAACCTGGTCAAGAAGGCTTAACGAGTCTCTCAAGCTTCCTTCGGACTCCCGAGCGATGATTCGCAGAGAGCCGGTGCTGATCTCAATACCTTCAGTCGCGGCGATTTTCTCCAAACGGCCCACAATTTCCTTTAAGGCAATACGCTTGAAGTCATAACGCTGACAGCGCGAAAGGATGGTGGCCGGAACCTTATGCGGCTCAGTGGTGGCAAAGATAAAAACCACGTGCGCCGGGGGCTCCTCGAGTGTTTTGAGCAAAGCGTTGAAGGCCTGAGTGGTCAACATATGGACCTCATCAATGATGTAGACCTTAAATGAGCCCTTGCTGGGCAGGTACTTGACCGTTTCACGCAGCTCCCTGACCTCATCAATACCCCGGTTGGAGGCTCCATCAATCTCAAAAACATCTATGGCCTGGCCGGAACTGATCTCATTACATGTATCACAATGGCCACAGGGGGGCTGATCTGTTTCAGTTTGGCAGTTCAAGGCCATGGACAAAAGACGGGCTACCGTGGTTTTACCCACGCCCCTGGTCCCTGAAAAGAGATAAGCGTGCGCAACCCGACCTATTTTGAGTGCGTTAATCAAGGGCCGGGTTACATGCTCCTGTCCCACCACGTCAGTAAAAACGAGAGGTCGATATTTACGGGCCAGCACCAGATAAGACATAAGATTAGTCCGAAGAAAATTTATTTGACTATACTATACACCTTTTAAAACGCCAGCGACCGACAAAAGCCGCTTTCTGTCGGTCACAACTCAAGTTCTCTTTACGCAACCAGAGTTTTGTAAAGCTGCGTACTGTATTAAATGGCGGAGAGAGAGGGATTCGAACCCTCGGTACGCCTTATGAGCGTACACACGATTTCCAATCGTGCTCCTTCAGCCAACTCGGACATCTCTCCTGAAACTGTCCTGCTTGCTTCCTTTTCGGGGCTTATCTATTAAGGAGGTCCCACCTCCTTCACTTTACTGGCGGAGAGGGTGGGATTCGAACCCACGTGCCCGGCTCTTCACCGGACAAGACGATTTCGAGTCGCCCCCGTTACGACCACTTCGGTACCTCTCCTTTTTTTAAAAAAACCCTGTATCAAGGCCTGACACTCTTCAACCAGAACGCCTCCTTCGACATCCAGGCGGTGGTTGAGTCCTTCAATCTCGGCCAAGTTCATCAAAGACCCGGCCGCACCTGTTTTCGGCTCCCTAGCGCCGAAAATCAGCCTGGCCACCCGGGCGTGAATCATGGCCATCAAACACATGGGGCAAGGCTCGATGGTTGAAAAAAGGCTGGCCCCGTTAAGTCTATAATTACCTGTTCTCACTCCAGCCTGCCGTAAGGCCAGAATTTCCGCATGAGCCGTTGGGTCTTTGAGGGTAACACAGGCGTTGCCAGCGCGGCCAAGAATTTCACCGTTCTCATCAACCACAATGGCTCCCGCCGGAACCTCGTCCGCGGCCTCAGCCTTTTGAGCTTCAGCCAATGCCAGGCGCATAAATTCTTCGTCCTTGTTCACCCTTCACAGAGCCTCAACTACTGAATTTAAAAAAATAACAGACAATATAAAGAGTGTCAATAAATCAAAGCGATATCTGGACATAATTTTCGCAATTTACGCATCTCGAACACAAAATAACCACAGCGATCGAGAATAGTTCAGTCTTAGAGGCTTCAACTGGCCGATTCGATTTCTTCGACCACCCTGGCGGCGGCCTGGGCCGGATCAGGGGCTTCTCGAATGGGACGGCCCACAACAAGGTAATCGGCTCCGTCCCTGATAGCCTGAGCCGGAGTGACGACACGCTTTTGATCATCACCTTCCATCAAGGACCAGGCAGGCCGGATACCGGGCGTGACAATCAGCATTTCCGGTCCAACCGCCTCCCGTACCACAGCCGCTTCCTGGCCGGAACAAACCAGGCCGTCGCACCCAGCCTCTTGGGCATGCCGGGCACGGAGAAGAACCAGAGCTTGAGGCTGAGTGTATTCCGGGGCGAGGCCAAGCTCCTGTCCCTCGGCAAGGTTGAGACTGGTCAGTACGGTCACGGCCAGCACCTTTGCCGGTCCGGGGACCTCTTTGGCGGCCCGGAGCATGGCCTGACCCTCGCCGGCATGCACTGTGACCAGATCCGCCCCCATGGTTTGAACGGCTGCCATGGCCCCGCGTACCGTGTTAGGAATATCATGGAGTTTCAGGTCCAGGAAAATGCCTGTGCTGTCGGAGATCAGGGCCTTCACCTCTTTCACTCCTGCCGGGCCAGCTTTTAAAAAAAGCTCCAGTCCGATTTTAAAAAAACCCACGTTATCCTTGAGTATTTCAACCAGCCGTTTGGCCGAATCCAGTTCAGGTCTCCTTTATATTTCTCTTACCCGATTAATTAATCAACACGCACTCAGTTGTTTTCATGCAAGGCCTGCGATTTTGTTAAACACGATAAAGGCCAGCCAGGGGTTAAGGGTACTTTTAAATGCCCGGTCAAGTCATGCGCGGATTTGATCGAGTAAGGTTTTTTCAACTTTTTCAAGGTCTCCGGCCAGGCTTACCAGGGAAGCTCCCCGTATCAAATTCTGCTCAGCCAGGGAGGGGTATTGATCCTTGTCCCAGGCAAAGTATTCTTCCTCAAAATAATCCGTAAGATATCTACGGGCCAGATCCAGGGCCATGGCGCGAGTGGCCGCGGGCAGTTGCCGCCATTCTTCCGGGGTTAGATCCAACCCATGTTTTCTATATGACCTCACGGCCTCAATAAAAATATCCTGGCTCAAGCCAGCCCGATCTTCAGGCCCCCTGATTACACTCCAGGAACGAAGCGCGTCAGCCAATTCCCAGAGCAGGCTGCCATACCTGACGATGTCCAGATCAATCAAGCCGGAGGCTAATTCATACTCATCAAAAAGAAAATTTTCAAGCTTGGGATCACCATGCAGAACCGTTTGAGTTGTCGCGGTAAAAGTCGGTAATCGAGAAGCGAGGGAACGGCCTTCTTCCAGCACAGAAAAGGCCTGTTCAATCTTAGGGTTGCCTTCATACCTGGAGATGATCTCATACCAGATTCGGGGTGAGGCGGGTTCATCCCGGTTGTGATCCGCCGGAGGCAGGGAAATCAAAGAAAGGGGTTCCTCCGCCAGTGCCCGGTGAAACTGGCCCAGTAGTTGGGCCGCTTCGACGCCTATCTTCACAGAACGGGTATCAGGCGGCTGTCCCGGTAAAAAGGTCATCAAACGCCACAACCCGCTTTTTTCGACCCACCACGCGCCAGCTTTGGAAGAAAGTACGCGCGGGACACGCACTCCTTTATCAGCCAGAATCTCTGTTACGGTTACCACGTTTTGAATCACAGCTCCGTCATTGCCCAAAACCGGGTGAAGCCGCTGTAGGATAAATGATTCTTTATTAGTTCGAACTAAGTAGGTCAGATTAACACGACCTTGAGGCAGATGCCTTATTTCAAGCAGCGGCCCTAGCTCAAAAGCGAGTTCAGCCACGTTACGCGCTGTTTCCTGGTCGTTCATCCGGTCTGTCACAACGGATTATCCAATATTTAAAGGTTATTCAAAATTCTAACTTTAGCCTAAAAGCATGAAGATGTGCCATGCCATGTATCTGAAACCAAAGGTTGAAAAAAGTTATTTTAAAAATAATATAGTCAAAATACATCAGGCTGGTCAATAAAAACAGTCTTTCTTCCGCAACCATCTCTGATTGATTTGTTGAAACAGCCCGGGTTGGCTGTCACCGCAGATAAATACTGTTATCTATGGCCGGTTGTCCTATATAAGAGACCGCTGCAAGCTTCGTCCTTTAGCCGAACTCATGAGCACCGCTTCGCTAACGCTGCAGCGGTATTGAGCACCGCTTCGCTAACGCTGCAGCGGTATTGAGCACCGCTTCGCTAACGCTGTAGCGGCATATGTCAGGCTCAAAATTAAGTCCTCGAAATATTTGGGAATATTCCTGCGGGTTAATTTTTCGCCTTCCGCAATTTCAACAAAAGTACTGGTTTTGCAGATGTCTCAATAAAGGTAAAATCTCAAATTTTTTTTGATTTTATCAAAAAAAAATAATAAAGTTAGGTGTAATAAGTATCACGAACCAATTTGTTTTACTCTGACAGGGAGAATGAATTTTACAAGATCTGAGATCGCGCCTGAATTGGCGGGGTTTTAAGCCTGAGACGCGGCGCATATCAGAAATGAGGCGTCTCTTCAGGTTGTTAAATTTTTGAGAGGAAATATGAGTAAGGTAAGCGATGTAGATGTGATGGCCCTGGAGATCGGGGGTAAGATAAAGAACCTGCGGTTGGAAAAAAGCTATACTCTTCAAGATGTTACCAACATAACCGGGTTATCAAAACCACTGATTTCCCAGATCGAAAATAACCGGGTTGTGCCTCCGGTGGCCACCCTGTTAAAGCTTGCCCGGGCCCTTGGAGTGGGCATGGGTTATTTCTTTCAGGACGAGGAAACCAAAGACCGGGTAGTTTTAACTAAAAAATCCGAGCGTAAGACCGTCTCCAGACAACACCATTATAAGAATGACGAAGTTGGATATACGTATTATTCCCTGGAAGTTAAGAAGGCCCGCAAGCACATGGAACCTTTCTTGGTAACGTTTGAGGTGACCGAAACGAAAGATATGCGTTTTTTTTCTCACGAAGGCGAGGAATTTGTTTATCTATTTTCCGGGAGATTAGAGTTCCGAACCCGAGACCAGGTGTTGGAACTCGAACCCGGTGACTCATTGTATTTTGAATCCGATATTTCTCACGCCTTTCGAGCCTCAAATGACGAACCAACCCAGGCTTTGATCGTGGTATATCACCAGGACTAGCCTATCTCGGCTGGAAATATCTTTACTATTCAGCCAATCTACCCTTCTACCAAACAAAACCCCTTGGGCAGAACCCACGGGGTTTTGTTAACGATATTTTTTTCACAGGACTTAACAGCCCTTCTGATTAATTACATCTCAAGCCAGGAATCACTGAACAGGATGTGACCCAGGATAACCTTGGCGGTCTTGACATAATCCACCGCTTCCTTATCCATGGTCGAATAATCATACTCCTGTCCGTCCATGACTCCCCAAACCAGATCCACGATATCCTGGCGTTCACCGCGGCAGATCGACATAATCTGATCATCAAAACCGTCTACGATGCATGAATACATGCCTTTACGCTGCAACAGAATCATGAAGGTCTGGTTAATGATTGGCCGCAGTTCATCTGGTACTCCATTGGAAATATTGGACAATCCGCAGGTGGAAAGAGCGCCGGGACCTTCAGGATCAATCGCACTGATGATGTCGGGCAGCATTTCCATAAAAGCCAGCGTGTTCATAAGCTGCTCCTGCTGGATGTTCAAGGGAGTAATAATCGGGTCGACCCAGATATCCTGCATGGGGATACCTTCCGAAATCGCGGCGAAAACAAGTTCCGTGACCAGGTTCGCCCGTTCATTCTCATCCCTGGGAAGGCCTTCCGGACCCCACAGGAGGGCGATCATATTTGCCCCGGCTTCCGCGCACATGGGAATCATTTCGGTGTAGCGTTCGGGTCGAGCCATGATGGAATTGATGATAGGCTTTTGCTTGCAAACCGATAACCCGGCGCGAATGGCTTCAATGTTTGAAGTGTCGAGCGATAAAGGAGTGTCAGTCACTTCCTGAACCGTTTCCACAACCCACTTCATGAGCTCATCGCCCTGCTTTCGCGCAGGACCGAGGTTGATGTCGATAAAGTCAACCTCTTTCGCCGTCAACTGCTCCGCCATTTGTTGAATCGGTTTCGGGTCTCGCTCTTTGAAGGCCCGCCCAATCCCCGTGTTAATGACATTCAGGTTCTCTCCTATGGTTTTCATAAACTTATTATCAGGCATATTTCACTCCTTGCAGAAATGCTGGAACCTATCCAATTTTATATTCCTTCAAAAACTTGGGAATATGGGCGGCTTCACGAGGACCGATGGTTATGTTCCAACCGGGCAGTTCTTCTTCGAGATCGCCAAGGATGGCGGCGGAATACCCGGGAATCACCAGATTCTGGTGTTTGATCTTGTCCGAAAGATCGCTCTTTTTGATAAACATGCCTACCGCGTCACCAACAAACTTGCCAGCCGCCCAGGCGGTCAGAACTGACAACCCCTCGGTATCCATAATAGCCAGCCATGTTGGCACGCGGCTAGCCTCGATCTCCCCGGACACAATAAAATAAGTCAGGGAGAAATTCGAAGTTACCAGGACCGGTGAATTTTCGTCCGGGCCGTTGATCTCATAAATACCCTGGGTAACCGTCATCGGTCTCTGCGGGTCGGTGAAGATATTCAGCCGTTCCAGCAGAAGCGGAAAAACCACTGAGCCTTCAAAATCGGACAAAACAATTATGCCAGCGTACTTGGCGATAAGTCCAGCGCTGATGGCTGTCTGCATGGCCAGATTGTCCGTCATCTCACAAGGAAACGTGATGGTCGGATAACCCAGAGTGCGGTCCTGCGCCAGCAAGGCCGCCCGCCGAATAGCCACGGAATCTTCAAGTGATTGTTTCACAGTGCGCGCGCCGCTGTCAAGCACCAGGTCTTTCAAACCCATCTCGATCAGCTTTTCTGTCAACGGGATAAGGCTATCAACGCTATCAGCTTTGACCGCCAGCGGACACCCGGTGTCCAGAGCCAGATTCCCCATCTCCTCGACGTTACCCGCAGTGGCGGCGTAGATCAGGGGATTAGAGTCGCCAACGGCATCCAGAGCCGACTTAATAACAGCGGAATCCTCGCTCATTAAAATGAGACTCAAGTCACATTTGTCCAGGATCAATTTCGCCGCGTCGGCAAACCTCGCGCCATCTCCATTCACGGCCTTCAAAGCTATCAGTTCCGGTCTCAGATTCAATCCAACCCGCTCGTACTGATAGGCCATATAGCGCTGGCATTTTTCTTCGATAACGCCTGGATCTGTATCGTCCGTAATCAAGGCTGCGATACCAGGCGGGCTAAAAAACGTTTTTTCATGACGAAAAAGGACTGTCTCCCCGCCCATCTTTACTGCGGTGTCTCCATATCCCACAGTCAGCGGCCTGATCGGTGGAGCCGATGCTTCAGCCAGCACTGCTCTAGATTCATCCGAGACATAAGGGCAGGCGTCCAGATCAGCCTTGCCTGCGGCCAAATTCATGGCAAAAGCAAGACAGGTCGGCACCCCGCATTCTTTACAGTTGGTTTTGGGGAGAAGTTTGAATATCTGTATTCCAGTGAGAGCCATTCTCTACTCCTTAGTTGAAGATGTTGTAATACGGCCTCCAGTCATTGCGGACCGGAGGCCGTATCGGGGTTAGCCGATCAACCCATAATAGGATCCATTTTCAGGGCTGGGTGCTCTTTTTCCTCGAGGAAGGGCATTATCTCCTCTTCAGTGGTACCCACGGTTTCATCGGCGATGCGATCGATCAGATCAGGACAGCCCATTTCCTCTCCGCGTTTAAGCAGGTTTTCTCTCAATTCCTCTTTAAGGCTCTTGGGCATCCAAACCATGCGGAGCAGACCGCCGTCACCTAATATATATTTTCTTTGGGTGGTATTGTACTTTCCATGACCGACAAAACCGGGTGATGACTGCCCGCCGCCAATGGTGCCCGCGAGGGTGCTGAATTTCATCCCGCACGGAGTATCACCGGAGTAGTCACGATGAACGGTCATGACACCGTTACAACCGGGCAGCACAGCGGCGATACACTCGCAGCAGCCGCAGGTTGTCATGGGATCGTTAACGAGGCTGTAAAAGTTATAGTGGTCAATGGCCTGACGGGAGGCCTGGAAAACGAAATCGTTAACCCCTTTCCATTGTCCCAGTACCGGATCAATGGTTTCACCTTTCTCAATAGGCTGATTGGGTCCGGTAGGGTTGATCTCGTAAGAGGCCTTGCAGTCCATCCAGTTGTATGCGCCGCACAGACCGGTTCTCTCAGGGCTGACCACGCAGACATGATTGGGCGCGAAACTCTGGCACAACGTACAGGAGTAATAAGTCTCGGTCGTTTCGTCCGTCATGTTTTCCACGCGCGCGTCGCGGGTGTGGTAGATCTCCCGAGCCTTGGCCGTGATTTCCTCAACCTTGTCTGCCTCAGTGTACAGGGCAACCTGGACTTTATCAAACACCGCGCCAAAATCCTGATGGAACTTGGCATGAAGGATGGTTCCTATATGCTTCAAAGTGAAGCCCTTTTCCACGGCCTGTTCGCCAACACGGATCCAGGAGATGTCCCTTTGCCCAATGTGCATGACACCCTGGGCGTAATTGATGAGGTGGTGAATCTGCCGTTCCAGGATAGGTTCGAAATCTTCCTGGAACTTACGGCCGGCAACCTGCACGGTAATGGCCAGAGGCAGCCTGTCTCCCTTTTTCATGTCCGGTATGTCAGGACCGATCAACTCGATCTTACCATCCTCGACATCATTCATCTCCGCCATCTGTACAAGCTCGACGCATTGAGTTCTTCCGCCGCCGATTTCAAGATAAAGGTCATCCTTACGAATACGTTCACCCTCAAAAGCCGGGCCGTAGGACAGCGGGATATCAATCGTCGAAACAGTCGTTTTCAGCCCGCGAACCTCGACCGACTTGGTGACGATTTCATCATGGGGTATATTAGCGACCACATGTTCATATGTACAAACTCCGGTGGGCAAAATTTCGGGTATGTCCGTATCGGCAATGGTCGGGAAGCCCCAGTTTACGCAACCAGCGGCGTTAACCGCCCATTCGGCATTGACTTCACCAAGGGCATTAACAAAAGCGAAGATACGATCCTTGTTGTACAACAACATCCGTTTGTAATCCCCGGGTTTAATTCCGCCGAAGGCCATGGCCGCACGATTGGCGAACCCAAGGGCGAACACGGCTGCCGAGATATCCGGACCAAACGGTACCAGCCGAGTATTCCAGCCAACCTGAACCCCAGCCTCGATCAGTTGCTCAGTAAAGGTCGTTCCGCCCTGATTGGCGGCCATAAAGATATAAATACTACGCTTCTGATATTCCTCGGCCATCTCCTTGGCAATCTCCGGGGATGGGGCCGCTCCCACTATGGCCGCGAAACCAGGGGCCGTGCCATCCACGAACTCAACGCCGCGTTTCCTGAAAATGGCGTCCTCAGCCGCGCCAAGCCAGATTTTACCGTTGTCCAGATCAACTTCCTCGCTGACCAGGTAAAAATCCGGATATTCAACGTAACGAAAGGCTTCGACCAGTTCTTCGGCGAACAGAGCCGCCATACCGGCATCCAGAAGAGGCCCAAGATAAGGCAGATGATTACGGCCTTTAACGTGGGGCGGTAGAAGTCCGCGAGCCACTTCCAGCGGTTTAGCCGCGTCGGCTAAAGTCTTGACCGGAATGCCCAATAGAGAGTATATAATAGGAAGGTAATAGGCCGTATTGGGGAACTCCAGTTTCTGTTCCGGCCCATATTTTTCAAGCATCTGCTGATATTTACCTTCGGCTTTCTGAACAATATTGTACCCGCCCTGAATGGCGGCAAATGCTACTAATTTCGACACTTATACGTCCTCCTTCTTGGAAGAAAATACATTAAACCGCTTCCAGCTTCTGGCGGTCGGCCATATCCATGAGTACTCGTTCGCGAGCTTTATCAATACCCAGGGCCTTACGTTTTTTGTCAATGTGAGCGATCATCTTGGCCGCGTGCTCATATGGATCCTCGACCAAATCCCACATGCCTCCGTAAAGACCTTCTAACTCATTGAACAGGTGATTCTGAAAGACAGGAGCGCCAGTCACGGGCAGGGTCACTCCAAAGACGGTGTAAACGCCCGAAGCAACAAAGTAATGTCCAATACTGATGGCCTTTTCACTCATCCACTCCGGCGCGCTTCCGGCGACGGGCAGATCAGAAATGTCCTTACCCAGACCACCCGCCTTGACAACCTCGGTCGCGGCCATGAGGATACGGGAGTTATCCACGCATGAACCCATATGCAATACCGGAGGAATTCCCACGGTTTCACAAACTTCAGCCAAGCCAGGCCCGCAGTAAACAGCCGCCGATTCAGGCGTCAGCAGACCGGCCTTGCCGCATGCCATGGCGTTACAACCGGTTGTCAGAACGATAACGTCGTTCTTGAGCAGCTCCTTGACAATAATCAGATGCGCCGAATCATGAGAGGTACGGGCATTATTGCAACCGACCACACCAGCGATACCCCGGATACGTCCGTTGATGATATTTTCATTCAAGGGTGTATAAGAACCGCGGAAGGTGCCGCCTAGATGGTAATTTATAGACTCGTAAGAAAATCCGGCGACCATGTTTTCCTTTTCGCTGGGAATCATAAGCTCGCCCCGGCGATTCGGGAAGTTATCAATAGCCGTTTTTACGATTGCCTTGCCATCCTCCATGGCATGATGTTCGTCAAACTCAATGTGAACCGTGTTCCCGGACGCCATCTTGGCCCTTGGGTTGGTCGTGATAATCTTGGTATGATAGCAATCGGCCACGTTGGCGATGTTTTCCATGATACACTGCACATCCACTACCATGGCGTCCACCGCGCCCGTAATAATGGCTAATTCCTGCTGGAGATAGTTGCCGGCGATGGGCAGCCCGTGCCTCATCAGAATTTCATTGGCTGTACAACACATTTGGATTTGGCATACTCAACCATTTCCGGATCTTGAGCCGCGGTCACGATCATCTCGGAAAGCAGCGGCTCATGTCCATGAACGATGATGTTAACCTTATCCGCCTCGAGAACGCCCAGATTGATCTGACCAGGGATCGGGTAGGGCGTTCCAAACAAAATGTCCTGCAAATCCGTAGCCAGCATCGAACCAGCCCATCCGTCCGCGATCGCGGCCCGGGAGCACTGGGCGATGATGTTTTCATAATCCTGATCCACGCCCATATGCGTGCGGTGCATGATCTCTACAATCTCTCGGTCAATACCGCGCGGCACAACACCCAGTTTTTTCCACAGCTCATAACGAGCCTCAGGAGCGCGTTTGGCATAGTAAATCTCACCTTCCTGCTTGCCCCACTCACCCAGCGCTTTCTCTCCCACCTCGGCCGCGATGTCGTAAATGTCCCTGGGAACTTCCTCATCACCCTCTTTAACGGTGATGGCTACGTCAAGATCCGGGGCGATTTCCAGAAGTTTTTTGGTGTCCTGGATCTTGTAATCTTCCGTCTCCTTGCGGGCGGCGGCCAGAAAGACCTCGGCCACGCCGCGGCCATGGTCTGAATGAGCGGCAGCGCCTGCGGCGACCATGCGGGCAAAATTCCGGGCGGCGATTGTTTCG
>JAFDLS010000333.1 GCA_019306365.1 Deltaproteobacteria bacterium | reverse complement strand
CTATTGTATAGAAACTGAATCATTTCGGGGATAGGGCCTGCTGAAAAAATTGTCTGGCATCTTCAAAGAATATCTCCCGGCTCGTAGCATGTGTGTAAAACATGTGTCCTCCTTCATAGATCTTCAGAATGAGATTCGGAGTGATGGCTGGGTCCAGCGACATTTGCCTTGTGACAACCACCGAGCCAAAATAGGGTGTGACGAGATCGAAAACCCCATGGGCGATGAATGCCTTAAGGTGTTTATTCGTACTCATACTGTGTTTAAGGTTCTCGGCCACACCGACATAACCTTGTCCCCATTCCAGGCCGGATTTCCAATTCCATTCTTTTGAAACCTCTTTGTTTAGGATTTCATAGGATATATCCGTTTCAAATTTTAGCTGTTCGCGCACATAACTGTTCATCCCGGCCGTAAGGAGCGTGTTTAACTGGATCAGCAAGGGGTCTTCTCTCGGGGGCAACGGGCTTGAGGGAACCGGGTCGATAGCGGTAAAGCTGCCATCATAGAGGCTGATCAATCTTCCGTATTCCTGCAATAGCTCTTTGACAAACATGGAGGCGGGAATTCTGGATTGTAATCGAGCCACCCGATCAGCAGGAAGACCAATGTATGAGCTCAGTCGAACATTAAGGGCCCCGGTCTCTCCCATGGCCAGTGCAGGCAGTAGCTCTTTGAGGGCAAAGCGCTCGGTTTCCTGCAAGACAATTCGCAGGTTTTCCTTTCCTGAAATGACGCCCTCAGCCTTTCCATGGAACCGGGCCGTGGCAGCGTAGGAAGGAATGGCTACTATCCAGGGAAGGAGGCTGTACTCACCCCCTCTCAAGAGACCGAACTCCAGTACGGGAGACACCAGAACAACCCCATTAAGTGCAATGCCGTATTCCGATTGCAGTAGATCCGAAAGCGCTGCCACACGAAAACCACCGTAACTTTCTCCTACAACGAACTTCGGGGACAACCATCGATTCGTCCCTGTAAGATAGAGACGGATGAATTTTGCAAGGGATGCCAAATCCTCACGAACCCCCCAGGCCTTGGCTTCCACATTATTCTCCTTCTCAGGGTTACATTTCGAAGGAAGGCAACGGCTGTATCCCGTACCCACCGGGTCTATGAAAACAAGATCGGTAAACCTCAGCCAGGTGTGCATATTGTCAATGAGACGGCCTGGTGGTGCAGGAAGACTTCCACTCCCGTTAAGAAGAATTCGCTTCGGTCCCAGGGCGGCCAGATGAAGATAGGCCGAAGAGGCGCCCGGCCCTCCATTGAAAACAAAAGCTAGCGGTCGAGAAAGGTTCTCGCCGCCCTGAAGGTTATAATTAATAAAGAATATCCTGCACTCTGGGCCTTTCTTACCGATCTTGACCGGAAGGACGCCAGCGTTTGCCGAATATCGAAGTTCCGAGTCTCCTATTTTCAAAATGTGTTCCGTTTTAGACCATTCGTCCAGTGGAAGGACATTTTCCAGGCTATGGTCCTTTTCGTTGACCTCCTTGTGGGATTTTTCATCTGGCATTTTGTTCCCGGCATTTGATTCCGGGATGCTTACAGCCACAAATAGAATCGAGAAAATCATTATTAATGGTTTGAATCTGCCCATCATCATTATTCCTCCTCCAGGGCCCGGCGGAGATATTTCCCGGGCTGCAAATGTTTAACCCATTTTTTTGGCAATGTAATGATTATTTTATTGTCTTTTTTTCTTTTTTCCTGTGTTCTTCAGGGATTCCATTTGCTCTTAACATTTCAAAGATTCATTGTTCAGAATCAGAAATGATATTGAAATAATTTTCATATGGAGTTAAAAATCTATATATAATAATGATTTACTGATTTTCAAGACTGGTTATTGCATGCACCACATTATATATAGGGATGCGATAAAATTGAGAATTGTGGATAGTTTGGCTCAATTGTCAGGCACCTTTTGCATAGATCCTTCAAAAGGGCATTTACAAGATTAAGGCTTTATGGATTTCAACTGTCGAGATAATGAAAATGTCAGGCTCAATATTTAGTTCACAGGACATTCGGCAGATGGAAGTCCCTATGATTACCTTTAATCCCCTACATTTATAACATTTTTTATTTCGCTGCTCATTATCATGGATCCTTTGGGTAATTTACCTTTTTTT
The DNA here is from genome assembly GCA_019306365.1 of Deltaproteobacteria bacterium. GTDB lineage: Bacteria > Desulfobacterota > Desulfarculia > Adiutricales > JAFDHD01 > JAFDHD01. The sequence continues at coordinate 325 of JAFDLS010000333.1, read as the reverse complement.
CTTATGTTCACGGAAAGGAATACTCCTTCCGAAAAGAGTAAAATGGCAGCGATATCATCCTTTACGGCCTGCCTCATTTTGGTTCTTTTCTGTCTGACCGGTGATTTTATTTTACGCTTCTTTTGTATAAGTTTACCGACTTTTCAATTGGCGGGTGGTTTTATCTTTTTTATTTATGCGCTTCAAATGCTGCGTCTAATTCCGAGCGGTTTAAAGACAAGCTCGGAAGAGGAAAAGGAAGGCATTGAAAAAGAGAATGTGGCCATGGTACCTTTAGCCACTCCTCTGCTTGCAGGCCCCGGAGCCATCACAATAGTCCTGGCCT
>JAFDLS010000084.1 GCA_019306365.1 Deltaproteobacteria bacterium | reverse complement strand
CGCAAACAAGGCGCCGCCAAGCGGGTTTGGTCTGTTTGCGGATCGAAATAAAAGCTGTTGGGATTTTCATTTCGCTGCCGGGTTGTATCCGGGGAAGAAGAATTTTAGAGGTGATGCAGGCCAACTTACCGTTCGGGCGCGATATCTTCCAGGGACTGTTTGCTGGTTTCCGGGAAAAAAGCGGCTATGATGAAAGGCGTTACAAGCGCTGTCACGCTTATAAGGCTGATGGAAATCCAGTGCGAACCGACCAGCTTATAAAGGAATGATTCAGCCGCAAGGCCCAGCGCTCCGCCCACGGCCCCTAAAACCATTCCGGCCCCGGAGGAAGTTGAGCGGTAGGAGGTCGGGAAAAGTTCGTTGCCAAAGGTGCCAAGGACAACCCCGGCGGCAATGCCGGTGAAGACCATGATGATCCAAAGAGGGGGCAGAAACCAGCCAAAGGTCAAGTAAAAGGCTATGATAAAAAGGGGATGGGCGGATAGAAAAAAGACCGCTACTCGTTTTCGCCCCAGCCGGTCGGACAGCCGTCCCGCGAAAGCGCTTCCGAAGATTCCGATGAACCCGCCGAAATATCCAAGCACCGATACATGCCATGGCGCCCAGCCATGGGCTTCTTGAAGGTATTTGGGGCCGAAAAACGATGGAGAACTTATGGCGAAGTTAACCAGCAGGATCACGGTTCCCAGGGCGATAAAACGCCCCGGGTACATGCGGAGCAGATTGTTGAGAGGCTGAAGGAGTGATCGAAACACCCCGGTTGGTGTTCTGGTTTTATGAAAAAGTTCAAAACGTTTGGATTCAGGCATATTCCGGCTCAGCCATCTGATCAAAACTAAAGGAGCCAGCCCCACCAGGAAAAGAGAACGCCAGCCCATGGGCAGAACATCGACAAAAGCGAAGAGCGCCAGGGCTAGACCGTACCCGCAGGCGCCAAGAGCTGCCAAAGCGCCAATACCCCAGCCGCGTACCTCCGGGTCAAGTTCCTCCGCTATCATAACGAAGGCAAGCAGACTCCCGGCTACCGCGAAAATCTGAACCAGGAATTGCAGCGCGATAAAGGTTCGCGCGTCCGGCGCGAAGGCGGTAGCTCCGGTGAGTATCGTGGAGGTAAGTATGGTCAGGATCATAACCCGGCTTCGTCCAAAATGATCAGCCAGCAAGGTAAAAAAGAAGGCTGGTAAAGCGCCAAGACGAACCAGGGCGATCAGTTCGCCGATACGGCCCTCAGGGATGGACAACTCGGCCTGAATCTGCTTCAGGGCCAGGGAGAAAAGTCCCAGATCATATTGAATGAAAATTACGATCAGAGCGGTCAAGCCGACTACCGTCCATTGCCGGCGTGCGAGGGCCGGCGGCTGGCCCAGAAAGGGTGCGAAGATCAACCAGCCGGGACGGTAGGAGCGATCTCCCTTGATTGTATTTAAGCCGTTAAAATTGGGCCCAGACTCAGGCATGTCCTTTAACCCATCCGCCGTTTAATAGTAATTTCCAGAATTACGTTCCGTTTGATCATTAAGCTAAATCAGGGTTCTAACACCGGTTACCACAATATAACAAACTCCTTTTCATTTCCGCCTGTTCATCAGGAGCGGCGGTCAGGCCGGCTGAGATGGCTTCTAAATTCCCGTAAGGTAATATTTATAGGATTTCAATTAATTACATATGTGCATGAAAAAAGAAAGCCTATAAAAATCCGCCTATAAAAAATTCGCTTTATTGATGTGACATTTCAAGGTGATTGACATTAATACGGTCCTAAGATGTATAAAATTCGTTTTCTATCGGGACACAATTTTGACTGTCTCTTGAACTAATCCGCAGCCGGTATTGACCGGCACGCAAAAATGGATTCAAGGCCGATTTCAGGGAAACCGGAACGAATCCTGGAGGCTGTCATGTATGAGACCTCTGCAAAACCAGTAATTTCGTTGAAATCGCGGAAGGTGAAAATTTAACCCGCAGGAATATTACTGATATTTCGAGGACTTAAATTTGAGCCTGACAAAGAGGTCGGCTAAAGGACGAAGTTTTGCAGAGGCCTCTGTATATATCGTGACCGGGGCATGGATATCGGGGTATTGTGTCAATATTATTTGACTTATGGCATAAACTCTGCTTAACTGATTCCCTTAAATGGAATCCCGGCGGTCTATGGATGAGTCTCAAACTGGATGATTATTATTTTCACCTCCCGGATGAGCTGATCGCCCAAAGGCCGGCAGCTCGAAGGGATGAGTCCAGATTAATGGTCCTGGACCGAAAGTCAGGGGCCATTTGTCATGCCCGTTTCGCGGACCTGGACCATTGGTTGATTCCGGGCAGCCTGATCGTGATCAACGACGCCCGGGTCGTTCCGGTTCGTCTCTGGGGCTTGAAGGAAAGTGGCGGCCGAATAGAGGTTGTGATCCTTGAACCGCCGCCGCCGGACGCAGGACCAGGGGAATATCAGCTAGAATGCCTGGCCAAGCCAACACGGCGTTTAAGGCCGGGGGTTAAAATATCTTTCGGGCGGGAACTGACGGCCGATGTTGTCCAGGTGCTCCAATCAGGCCGGACAGTTTTCAGGTTCTGTTTTCAAAAGGACCCCGTTCAAACGCTCGAAGCCGTGGGCCGGATGCCGTTACCGCCCTATATCAACCGGGCGAGTGAAGGTAATCAGGAGGCCGATTTAGATCGCTGCCGGTACCAGACGGTCTATGCCAGGGCGTCAGGGGCTGTCGCCGCGCCGACGGCGGGGCTGCATTTTACAGAGGAACTCCTTGGTTCATTAAAAAATCAGGGGTTTGACATCGCCGCGTTGACATTGCTGGTCGGTTATGGCACATTCGCCCCGGTTCGGGAGGATGACATTACCCGGCACCGGATTCATTCCGAGTCGATGATTCTTCCGGCGGCGACAGTTGAGAAGGTGAATCGGGCCAAAGCCGCGGGCCAGAAGGTCACCGTGGTTGGAACCACCGGGGTTCGTTCACTCGAATTTGCGGCCCGGCCAAATGGTCTGTTGAAGCCTTACGAAGGGATGTGCGATCTTTTTATCTACCCAGGATTTAAATTCAAAGTGGTCGATCACCTTTTGACGAACTTTCACCTGCCTCGATCAAGCCTTTTGATGCTTGTGGCCGCCTTTACCGGGCTGGAAACCATTCTGGAGGCTTATCGTGCGGCCGTGGCTGAGCGATACAGGTTTTATAGTTACGGTGACGCGATGTTGATTTTATAAGATATAGATATGGTCACTGGTACGGACAGCTCTTTGACATTTACGAAATTGACCAGCAGCCCTGAAACCAGGGCCAGGGCCGGACTGCTGAATACGAAGCATGGCCCGGTGCCGACCCCCTGTTTCATGCCTGTCGGAACGCAAGGCACGGTCAAGGCCGTGGGGCCGGACGATCTGACGGAAGTCGGCGCCAGGATGATCCTGGCCAACACCTATCATCTTCTCATTCGGCCGGGTCCGGAAACTGTCCATAATCTGGGAGGTCTGCATAAATTTATGGGCTGGGAAGGCCCGATATTGACCGACTCAGGAGGGTTTCAGATTTTTTCCCTGAACAGCCTGCGAAAACTCAGTCAGGAGGGTGTGACCTTCCGATCTCATCTCGACGGATCTGAGATCGTACTTACCCCGGAAAAGGCTGTGGCCGTGCAGGAGGTACTGGGACCGGACATCATGATGGCGCTTGACGAATGCACTCCTTACCCGGCCAGCCGAGCCCAGACCGCTGCATCCGCCGAACTGACCCTTAAATGGGCCAACCGCTGTCTCAAGGCTCAGAGTCCGGAAAACTCACCGGCCATGTTCGGCATCGTTCAGGGCGGCATGTATCCGGATTTGAGGCGGGAGTCGGCTCTATCCCTGGGAGAACTGGATTTCCCCGGGTTGGCCCTCGGGGGCCTGGCCGTGGGTGAGGAACCTGAGTTGAGAATGGAGATGATTGAGACCGCCGTTGAGGTCCTGGACCCGGAAAAGCCCTTATACTTGATGGGTCTGGGAACGCCTGCGGATCTTGTTGAGGGGATAGCCCGGGGGGCGGATCTATTTGATTGCGTGATGCCCACCCGGAACGCCCGCAACGGGCAGCTCTTCACTCGAACGGGCCGCCTGGTCATAAAAAACGCGCGTTTTAAAGATGATGATCGCCCGGTGGAAGAAGGCTGCGGGTGTTATACTTGTCAGCGGTTTTCCAGGGGTTATCTGCGTCACCTGTTCGTTTCAAAAGAATTACTGGCCTTTCGGCTTAATTCGATACATAATCTTTATTACTATTTCTCCCTGGTGGCGGAAGCGCGTGAAGCCCTGCTTGAAGGGCGATTTAAAAAATTTTATAGTGATTTTAACAGCCTGCATGAGGGTGACGCGCTCTTGTCGTAGGCTCGTTTACATACGAGGAGGATTTATGATGTTTACCGATTTAATTTTCGCCCTGGGCGGAATGCCAGGCGGCGGCGGGGAAGGCGGTTCCGGAGGGATGCTCGGCGCCATGTTCCCTTTGATCCTGATGTTCGTGATTTTTTACTTTCTGCTCATCAGACCGCAGCAAAAAAAGGGCAAAGATCAGCGGCTATGGCTCTCATCATTGAAAAAAGGAGACAAGGTGGTAACCTCCGGCGGTCTTCACGGACAGATAACCGGTATGACCGACACGGTCGTTACCCTTGAAATCGCGCCAAAAATCAGAATAAAGGTTTCCCGCAGCGCTATTGCCGGTCCGATAGGGCCGGAGCAACCCACGACTTCGTCGGCTGATGACAAACAAAAGGATTAATGCCAATATATTTCAATTTGTATCTTGAGGAGTAACGAAGTGCAGCGAAACTTCCAATGGCGTCTTCTAATCGTTCTGGCTGTTATTGTAACCGCTTTGATATACATTTATCCCTCATTGGCTCCCAGCCTGCCCACTTTTTGGCAGAAAGTCTTGCCTTCGGAAAAGGTCCACCTCGGACTTGATCTCAGGGGAGGAATGCACCTCGTTCTCGAGGTTCAGGCTGACAAGGCGGTTGAAAGCTCTTTGGACCGAACCATTGAAGAACTCAAATACAGTTTGCGAAAAGCCCGAATTCCGGTAAAAAGCATAGAGAGAAGGGTGTCCGACAAGGCTGAGATTGAACTGGTCAAAGCCGAACACCTGGACAAGCTGAATAAAATCCTAGATGATGATTTTGGCTATTTGGTTACATTGAGCACAAGGGAAGATGTTGACACGATCAAGGTATCCCTGGGAATCCATGAACGTGAGGTTAAAAGAATCAAGGAATTGTCCGTCAGACAGGCCCTCGAAACCATTCGCAACCGAATTGACCAGTTTGGTGTAACGGAACCCGATATCCGGCCTCAGGGACATGACAGAATAGTGGTTCAACTCCCGGGCGTCAAGGACACCAAAAGGGCTGTGGAGCTCATCGGTCAAACCGCCCGTCTGGAATTCAAACTGGTGGACGAAGACCATAGTCCGGCCAAAGCCCTGGCCGAAGGTCCCCCGCCGGGAACCGAAATCGCCTATCAGATTGAGGTCGACAGAGAGACTGGCAGAACTAAAAAGGTGCCTTTCCTGCTCAGGAAACGAGCTTTGATGACCGGTGAGTATATCACCAACGCCCGGATGCGATTTGACAACCGGGATAACTCGCCCTATATTTCCCTTAACTTTGACGCCAAGGGTTCCCGTCTTTTCGAGCGCATCACCGAGGCCAATATCAAAAAAAGATTGGCTATTGTTCTTGACGGTGTGGTCAAGTCCGCGCCGGTAATCCAGGACAAGATTCCAGGAGGCAGGGCGGTTATAACCGGCCGTTTCACTCAGGATGAAGCCACCGACCTGGCCACTGTGCTCAGGTCAGGCGCTCTGCCCGCGCCGGTTAAGATCCTCGAAGAGCGGACGGTTGGTCCTTCTTTAGGGCACGATTCGATCAACCAGGGTTTCATGTCCATCCTGATCGGCGGAGCCCTCATCCTTGTCTTTATGGTTATTTACTACCGAATGTCCGGCTTGATCGCCGATGTGGCTCTTTTGCTCAACATGATTCTGATTATGGCCATTCTCGTCGCTTTCAAGGCCACCCTGACACTCCCGGGTATCGCAGGGATCATCCTGACCATCGGCATGGCTGTGGACGCCAACGTCTTGATCTTTGAGCGCATCAGAGAAGAGAAACGGCTGGGTAAAACACCTCGCGCGGCCGTGGATGGAGGCTTCAGCAAGGCCATGTGGACCATCTTCGACGCGAATATCACCACCTTCATCGCCGCGTTGGTCCTGTATCAGTTTGGGACGGGGCCCATCAGGGGCTTTGCCGTGACGCTGTCCATCGGTATCGTGGCCAGTCTCTTCACCGCCATCTTTGTTTCCCGTCTTATCTTTGATTACTTCCTGGTTAAGCTCAAAATGAAGACAATCAGTATCTGAAAATAAATCTATACATGTAGCGGAGCTAAAATGGAATTCATAAAACCTGGGACTAATATTAATTTCGTGGGCCGTAGCCGTCTGGCATATGGACTTTCACTGGCCCTTATCCTGCTGGCAGTTATCTCCCTTCTAATCCACCGCGGCCCCAACTGGGGAGTGGATTTCACCGGCGGGCTTCTGGTCCAACTCCAGTTCAAGGAACCGACTTCACCTAAAGAAATTCGCAACGGCCTGGTGGACGTTGAAATGCAGGATAGTATTATCCAGAGCTTTGGGGCCTCTGATCAAAATGAATTCCTGATTCGAACCGAGAAGGAAAACATTGATTTAGGCGGACTGGCTCAAAAAATTCAGAGAAGCCTGGAAACGAAGTATCCGCCCGGATCCATCGATGTTCGGCGGGTGGAGATGGTCGGTCCCAAGGTGGGAAAGGATTTGAGAGACAAGGCGCTTTTTGCCGTCTTCTATGCCATTTTGTTCATCGTTATTTACATCTCAGGCCGGTTTGAACTGAAATGGGTGATGGGTATCGCCGTGGCCGCGTCCCTCGCGGCGGCTGTATATCTCTCCACCATGATCGGGGCTGGCGTTACCTACCTGATCATCATCGCTCTGCTGGTCACGCTGGTAGTTTGTTTTGTGTTCAAACTCAAGTATGCCCTGGGGGCTATAGTCGCCCTGATTCATGACGTGTTTATCACTATCGGGATCTTCTCCCTTTTAAATATGGAGATTACCCTGAGTATCGTCGCGGCTATTATGACCATCGTTGGCTACTCGCTTAACGATACCATCATCGTCTTTGACCGTATTCGAGAAAACTTGAAGAAATATCGCCGTCAGAATCTGGACGATGTCATCAACACCAGTATCAATGACTGCCTGTCGCGAACCATCCTTACGTCAGGCACGACCTTGACGGTTGTTGTCTGCCTCTACTTCCTTGGCGGGCCGGTCATCGCCGACTTTGCTGTGACCATCATAATTGGTGTTTTGATCGGAACTTACAGTTCGATCTACGTGGCCAGCCCCGTTCTCCTGCTCTGGCCTCCGGACGTGCCAGCGGCCAGTAAAGGCAAAGCAAAGGTTAACAATCGGAAAAAAGGCAAGAAACGGAAAAGCTAGAGTGACTGCCAGAAATATACGGCTTTTGTTTTCAATCGGAACGGGGTTTTGACAATCACTTAAAACCAGACGAGTTTACCCGGATATAAACAAAAAAGCTGAAAGCTTATCCTTAAGGAGAGAACATGCATAAAAACCAATTAGGGAAGTTGTGCGTTCTTCTTATTTGTCTTTTTGTTTTTTTCAACGGTTGTATGCGCCGTTCTGTATTACAGAATTCCGAATACCTGGTCCTGGAAGATAAAATCACCACCGTGGAGAAGTCCACCTCCCGGGAGATCGAACAAATTCAGAGGGAACTCAGCCTTCAAAAGGAAGGGCTCGCCAAGCTGAAAGAGGTGAAAGCTCAGCCTCTGCCTCCCCCGGCGCCGGTATCTAAAAAAACAATGGAGGAATTCTATCCGAAAGGACTTTCTCTTTATTTCAAAAAAGACTACGTCATGGCGGCTGATATCTTCCAAGACCTGGTTCGTAACTACCCTCACCACAAGCTGACCCCAAACGCTCTCTACTGGCTGGGGGAGTGTTATTACGACCAGAAGCACTACACACAGGCCATCACTGAGTTTCAAAGGGTTTTGGCGGATTTCCCTGAATCGTCAAAGGCGCCTGCGGCTCAGCTAAAAATAGCTTACGCCTACTCCATGCTGAAACAGGGGAATACGGCCATGACCTACCTTCAAAGCCTGCTCAAAAAGTATCCGAAATCCCGTGAGGCCAGGATGGTCAGACAGGGCAAAACAATCTTCAAACCCTGATCAAACCAGATAATATATCTGGATATATCTCAATTTAAGGAAGATATAGTAATTGCCAGAATTACGTTTTGTTTGGTTACTAGGGAAACTCAAAGTATTGCCAGCGGTTGATATGATGTAACAGGCGGCAATTACATGATGTTTTGGCGTTTGCCGTAAGGTGGCTTAGGAGAATGGCCAAAACTATATCTCCTCCTGCCCCAAAGCCAAACGGAACTTATTGATGACAAACGCTCTATTTCCCGCAATCACTCCAGACAGACATGTGGTTTATTCCGGCTGGTCCTCTGGCGAATTGTTCGTGGAGGCGCTGTCGAGAAAGCTTTTAAATTCTATACTGTAGATATAGAGCATGACCGTGGCGAAACTGATGATTAAAGGGCCGTACAGGATTCCCATCAAGCCGAAAAGCTGTATTCCACCAATGATGGCCAGAAAGATTATAAAAGGGGACATTTCAGCCTGGCCTTTCATAAAGTAGGGCCTCAGGAAGTTATCAATACTCCCGACTAGAACCATCGAGTATATAGTCAGAAAAATCGCTGATATCCATTTACCCATAATAATTAAATAAACTACGGCGGGAACCCATACCAGGGCGGTACCGACAATCGGAATCAGGGAGGCTATGGCCATGACCGCGCCCCAGAACAGGGCCGGTATGCCGACGATGGCCAGGCCAATCCCTCCGGCTATCCCCTGACAGCAGGCGGTAAGAAAACTGCCAACCAGTACGGATCGCGCCACATTTTTGACCTTTCCAAATATCTGTTCCTCCTGATTCTCAGACAAAGGAGAAAGATATTTGATTCGCTCCACCAGTTTTTCCCCATCTTTAATGAAATAAAAGGCGATAAAAACCATGATAAAAAAACTGGTGATTATTCCTGTGATGTTCCCGACCAGATTCGCGCCGCGGCTCAAAAGAACCTGAGCCAGGCTCTTGCTGAGCCCCATGAGGTTGTCTTGTAAATCGAGCTTGCCAAAGTCGATAAAGGTGAAATTTTGGCGTACCCACTCCATGTAGACGGCTATCTTGGGGTTTTCAATAGTTTTTTGAAAATTTCCTTCATTCAGCCAGGTATATATCTGGTTAAAGGATTCAACTCCCTGGGCAAAAAGCGCGGAAAGAAAAAGCAGCATTGGAATTATAATCAAAAAAGTGATGAGAAATACAACGGTCAGGGCGGCAGGAATTTGCCTGCCTCGATAGAGTCGAACGAACCGGACGTGGACAGGATGGAACAGCGATGCGAGAACAATGGCCAGGATAATTGGTTGCGCAAACGGACGAAGGATGAGTACGGCCAGGAACAGGGAGAAAATTAGCATGAGCAGCATGAAGGGAATGTAGCCTCTGCCTGACGAAATAGTGCGCCCAATTGAATTCAGTCCATTTATCATCTGTTACCGTCCTCTCTGTTTGGTTTTACAACTTATGACAAAGATAAACAAAATTTCCCGAGACTGGCTCCCGATTAAATTTAAAACGGCTTTGATCGAAAATGTACACTTTATTCTCAATATTTTCAATGTAATAAATTATCTAAGAATTGGCAAAACGCTTCTTGCTTGACTAAATGCAGCCGCATGATGAAAGAGAATCAAAGGACCGGCCATGACAGGATGTTTATTTTTCTGCTCGTTCTGGCGGTTTCTTCAACCATCGGCTTGTTAGGCTGGAGAACCCTTCTTAACAATTACGCCGTGGACGTGCTCGGCATGGAAGGCCACCAGATAGGGCTTCTGCAGGGTGTTCGTGAAATCCCGGGCTTCCTGACACTCCTTGTTATTTATTTGCTGCTTTTGATCAAGGAGGTCAGGCTGGCCTCACTGTCGATAATTATTTTTGGAATCGGCATTGGAATTACCGGCATTATGCCCAGCTTTTTTGGCATACTTGCCATGACCGTGATCATGTCGTTTGGCTTTCACTTCTATGCCGCACTGGGTCAGTCTCTCGGGCTGCAATATTACGATCAGGATACCGCGCCAATAGTCTTCGGCAAACTCAGGGGCTATGCGGCCGGTGGCAGTATCGTGATGGCGATCATAATATTTTTCCTGTCAAAACGTTTAGACTTCGCCTGGATGTTCGGGCTGGTTGGGCTTGCCATTACGGCGGCCGGGCTCTGGTGTTTCTTTCAGGATCCTTCTGAAAAGGATCTCGTGCCTCAGCAAAAGAAAATGATATTTAAAGCAAAATACTGGCTGTTTTACGCTCTCACTTTCATGTCCGGGGCCAGACGGCAGATTTTTGTCGCCTTCGCCATTTTCCTGCTGGTGCAAAAATTTCATTACACCGTTTCGGAAATAAGCCTGCTTTTTGTCATTACGAATATCATAGCCTTTTTCTCCAGCCCGTTGATTGGTAAGGCGATCGCCAGATTTGGGGAGAGAAAGGTATTGTCCGCTGAATATAGCAGTCTGTTTTTGATTTTTTTCGCTTACGCTTTCGTTGACAGTAAGTTGATTATCGGTATCCTTTATGTCCTGGATCATCTTTTTTTCAATTTTTCGATCGCCATAAACACCTTTTTTCAGAAAATCTCGGACCCGGAAGACATT
>JAFDLS010000332.1 GCA_019306365.1 Deltaproteobacteria bacterium | reverse complement strand
TGATATATGTGTTCAAGAATAAGAAAAACATTATTAACTGTATAACTTGTTTAAATGATTTAAAAACTTTGCACACTAAATCTCATATTCACCAACTCTTTTGGAGAAGAACCTCAAATAATAACCTTCAGCGGGGATAACGGCTTTCTGATACCGTCATCCCCGCAAAACAAGCATTCAATTTTTAAGAAAAAGGAATAAAGGGATTAAGCTCAAGGCGGCCGCTACGGTCGGCTCCTCGGGAATCAACTGTCTTTCATCTTCTTCGCGATATCCATGAATTTTTGCAGGTTCTTCGCAATCTCCCTTTTATTAAATTTTCCCACGCTGGTCTTGGGGATCTCTTTGGTGATGGCTATGTAATCAGGCAGCATCCAGGTGGTTATCCTGCCTTTTTCCACGCCCTCTTCCTTGAGCCATTTTATTATATCTTCTTCGGTTTCAGTCGCGTCAGGCACCAGATTGACGATTGCCATGGGCCTTTGACCCCATATTTCGTCCGGAACGCCCACGTAGGTGGCTTCCAGAACGAATTCAGCAGTGGCGGTCAGGTTTTCAAGCAGAACGGTCGGAACCATTTCCGCGCCGCTCCGGATCATGTCCGACACCCTGTCGGCAATGGTTATATAACCGTATTCATCCACCTTGGCGACGTCACCGGTGTGGAACCACCCGTCATACCAGACCTCGGCGGTCTTATCCGGCGCTTTATAATACTGTTCCATCACCCAGGGTCCTCTGATGACAATCTCTCCAAGGGTCTCATTATCGGGGGGAACCGGTTCTCCCTTTTCGTCAACCACCTGCACCTCTAACCCCGGCAAAGGAAGGCCGGTCTTCACCTTGACCTCATCCAGCTTCTCCTTGGGCCAGTCCCACATGAACCGTTTCACGTAAGCCGCGATAGTGGTTGGAGCGGTTTCAGTCATGCCGTAACCGGAGCCGGCGCTGAAACCCGGGATCATTTTTTCAGCCTTGAGCTTCAATCCCAACGGTAGCGCGCCGCCGCCGACTCCCAGAACCCGGAGGCTGCTCAAATCGTATTTCTCCAGGGCGTCGCTTTCCACAAGCATGGCCAGGACCGTGGGGACCACCCCGGCGCTGGTGACTTTTTCTTTTTCAACCAGCTCAAGGAAGCCTTCAACTGTAAACCGGCCTGGCAGCACGATCTTGTTTGCCGCGAAAACACTTCTGAAAGGCGCTCCCCAGGCGTGAATATGAAACAGGGGGGTGTTGATCATGGGGACGGCGTTTTCGCCCAGATAGACGGCTTCTGGGTCGGTGCTGAAGTTTACAAGCTGAGCCGAGTGCAGCGTCAAAAGATAGAGCTGGCGGTGGGTGAACATGACACCCTTGGGCAGCCCCGTGGTGCCGGTGGTGTAGCAAAGGGTGGCGTAATTGTCCTCATGCAGGTGCGGCCATTCATAGTCCGGCGGCTGATCCATGATCAGTTTCTCGTATTCATAAAGGGGCTTGATTTTTGTTTTGGGCAGCCCCGGTTTGTCCGATATATAGACGAACTTTTCAACCGTGTCTTTTATCTGGCCGTAAATGTTTTCAAGCATCGGCAGAAAAATGTCGTCGAAAAAGATGATTTTATCCTCTGAATGGTTGATGGTGTAAATGATGTGTTCCAGGGAAAGCCTCATGTTGATCGGGTGCAGGACGGCCCCTGAGCATGGAACTCCGTAATAGAGCTCCATGTGGTAGTGATGATTGAGAGCCATGGTCGCGATTCGATCGCCCGGTTCCTTCGGTTTCCCGGGCTTCACTTCAAGAGGACCCCTCAACGCGTTGGCCAGGCGGCAGGTTCGTTTATACCATTGCCGCCAGGTGAACCTGAAATACTCAGCCGTGTCCGGGTTCCGGTAGACAAGCCCCACGTCATCCGGATACATGCTTACCGGCCTTTTCATGAAGGTGGTGAGAAGCAGTGGGTAATTAACGCTGAACTCAGGATAGGTTTTAACTTCCATTTTCTCTCCCTTCTTTAGTAAATGATAGTATCCAAAACGGCTGAAAGCCTTTTTGAATTCTGACTTAATTGACTTGGTCAACGGGCATCAATTGCCTTTTTCTGAACCTTTGCATGAGGTTCATTCCGAACTCTCACGCGGGATCTGTAATATGAGA
>JAFDLS010000331.1 GCA_019306365.1 Deltaproteobacteria bacterium | reverse complement strand
ACGCGGATATGATTGGGCATGGATCAAGGCCAGGAGAAATCATCTACGCGAAAATCCATACTGCTATCGGTGTGGCATGGCGGGGAATATAGTGCATCATATCCATCCAATTTCTAAAGGGGGTGACCATTCCCCTCATAATTTAATTACACTATGCAGAATATGTCACGCACAGGTACACAAACACAAAAGCCGAAATTAGATAAAGCGCGAGCGGACCGCATAATTAATTTCGCTAAGCGACTTTGTCACACGAGCGGCGAGTGGAAGGGCAAACCTTTCATCCCTATGAGATGGCAGGCGAATGATATTCTTCGGCCTCTATTCGGAACGGTAGGGGGTGATGGAAATCGCTGGTATAGGCAGGCGTATGTTTCCACGCCCAGGAAAAATGGTAAATCGGAACTGGCTGCCGTGGTTGCCCTATATTTGCTCATGGCCGATAATGAGCCTTCTGCCGAGATATACTCGGCGGCCAGGGATCGAGCTCAGGCCGCGATTGTTTTTCGCCGCGTTCAGGAGATGGTGATGCACACACCATTTTTGCGGAAAGCATTGCAAATATATACATCCAGCAGGCGGATTGTTTATCTGCATACGGGTTCGTTTTACCAGGTCATCTCGGCTGATGCCGGCCGGCAGGAGGGATTGAATGCTCATGGTGTGATCTTTGATGAATTGCATACACAGCGGGATCAAAAATTATGGGATGTGCTATCAACATCAATGGGGGCCCGGCGCCAGCCATTGATATTTGCTATCACTACAGCAGGCGATAGCATCAATAGCATTTGCTATCAGGTGCGGAGCTCTATTCAGCTTGACCCCCATGGATTTTTCTATGAGGTGAGTGCTCCCGAAAAAGCTAATCCATATAGCCTTGATACGTGGCTAGCGGCTAATCCGGGACTACATCATCCTACCAGGCGTAAAACAGGATTCCGGAAACTGGATGAAATAAAGCAGGCGGCGGAGCGAGCTCGAGTTAGTCCGACTTTTCTTGCTAGTTTTCGACGCTACTACTTGAATCAGTGGGTAGCTCTCCGCTCAGGCTGGATGGATCCCACTAAATGGGAGGCATGTCCGCATTTCGATGAAGAGGAATTGAAAGGCAGAACATGTTGGGCTGGCCTGGACCTCGCATCCGTCAGCGACTTTGCCGCATTCGTTTTGGTATGCCCGCTGGATGATGGGAGAGTAGCGGTCAAACCTCATTTTTATCTACCGGAGGAGGCGGCACACCAGCGCATAATCAGGGAGCCGTATTTTCTCGGATGGAAAGCCGCAGGGCATTTTACCGCTACGCCGGGAGAGGTTCTCGATTATGCGTTTATACGGCATGACATAGAAAAAGCCTTGAACGAGTATAACATTAGCGCGATTGCGTTTGATAGGTGGAATGCCAGCCACCTGGTTCAGGAGTTGTTGGGTTCCGGTGCCCCGATGGTGGAGTGGGCGACGGGATATTTGGCAATGAATGCGCCTATATTGGAGCTAGAAAAGTTGGTTTTAAGCCAGCGCTTAGCGCATAATAATCACCCGATTCTTTCCTGGATGTCAGCGAATACTATTTTGAAAACTGATCCGATGGGCAGGGTTTGCCCGGATAAGCGCTCATCATCTGATAAAATTGATGGTATTGTAGCTCTTGCAATGGCAATCGGCATCTGGATTAAGGAATCTGGTCTCGGCGAAGAGGAGGAGCCGGCGATTTTTGTGGATTGGATTTAAGATGGGGCTTGACAAATATCTTGATTAATGTATAATGTTTAATATGGTAAATTGGCCTTGGCGTGAACGCGCTTCCAAGCTGGAAAACTTTAATACCCAAACGGACTGGCTTTCTATTCTTACCGGAGGTCTTTCTACAACGTCGGGAGTAAGTGTCAGCGAGGATAGCGCATTATCTTTGCCTGTATTCTATGCTTGCATAAAAGCTATTTCAGAGGATGTAGCCAAGGTCCCCCTTTTCCTCTATAAAAGAGATGGGGAAACGCGTGAGCGTATAGATGATAATGTTTTAAGTGATTTATTCCATTATAAAGCTAATAATTTTCAAAATTCTTTTGAGTTCAGAGAATATTTACAGCAGTGTTTGCTCATTAAAGGCAATGCATTTGCGTATATTGAATA
>JAFDLS010000083.1 GCA_019306365.1 Deltaproteobacteria bacterium | reverse complement strand
TACTTTGAAGGTTTTTCACCGGAGAATGCAAGCGACGTTATCCTCAAGTAATATTGGTTAAACTATAATTTTCAGGGTTCTCATTTTTTGGTTCATCTCCAAATTAGTTGATGATATTTAACGGCCAAACCCACCCTTTCCGCTGGTTCCCAAGCTCCAGCTTGGGAATCCATTCAGGGTAATCACGTTCCCAAGCTGGAGCTTGGGAACGAGTAAAAACACTCTGCTTGGTGATTTTCACTCGACGAAAAGAGACATACTCACGTATACTCAAACTCGGCATCGGTCTTCCTTCTTTTTTCATAAGTCATTGATAAATTTATGGATATAGAAAGATTGCGCCGATATCACTATTTTATTGGCAGCATGACTTCACCAACTCTTTGGGAGAAGAACCTCTTTTTTAAATAGGGATTTTTATCTATGTTTGGAGGTGAATTTATTCCCAATACCTTTTTCGCCGTTCCTTTTTTATCAGAAAACACAACACAACCGAAACCAGACAGAAAAACGGCATCTCGAAATCAAGCGCAGCTATTCAAAAGCCAGATATATTGTCCCGGGCTAAATCTCACGCGGCAAGATATTAGTAAACTGATACTCCTCCACCTGCTCGCCGACCGACGCCTCAAAATCCTTTTCACCCCACTGCTCGATATCCAGGAGCTTCTTGCCGGGGTCATCCACGTAGCTCCACCGGATGAACTCCTGGCCCGGCTCCAGTTCATCCTTGAAAAAATGACCTGCGCCGGTTTCATCCAGGTAGTACGTCTCCCCTTCAAAGACAATTTCATCGGGCGGGTCTCCATTTTCAAGGATGTAATCCTTGATATTGGAGCCCAGCCGCCCGAACGGGATTTTTCGGTTCAGGCTCCAATACTGCTCATCGTCGGATTCCAATTCCAGATATATGGTTTCCTCGTCGTCTTTGAGTTGCCACTCCCGGGTGACGTCCCCCTCGCCAAATTCGTAATAATTGCAGGCGGTCACCTCCCAGGTTCTCAGGTCATAGTCCACGAAATAACCCTTTTTGAGATTGGACAGGGTCAAATCCGAGAGCGGGTCCAGTCTTGGAGCGCCTTTTTTTTTGAAAAGGTCCTTAAAGCCCATCATGTCACCATTTCGCTCATGGGTTTCTTTTTCAAGAAATTCCCATTTTTTCCTTTAGTTCAAGAAGATGTACGGACGGGGTCACCGGCTTGCCGCCGCTTTCAAGGGCCACGTTGATCTCATCGTCCACGCTCCGGTCTATAGCGGCCATCTCTCCATACGCTTCAGCCAGAGACTCATCTTCCTCCACCTTCTGCTTCATCTTTTCCAGCATGGCTATTGTGCCAGAGGAATCCATGCTGGCTATCTGCTGGTTGATCTTTTTCGTGGCGGTCGCCGTCTTGGCTCGAGCCTTGAGGGTCACCAGGTCATTTTCATAGGTAGTGATGGTCGATTTGATCTTATTCACGTTGACCTGAAGCTGGCTGGCCATCTGTTCGTGCCGGTCGGCTTCCTGGGCGGTTTTGATCGCCTCCTGGGAAGCCTGCTCTTTCGCGTTCAGGGCTTCGGTCGCGAGACGCTCCGCCTCAGCCTGGTCCAACTCACCGTTTTGCATTTTCTGAAGCAGCATCATGGCTTTACGCTCGTAATCCGCGACTCGTTTTTTATGATTTTCAGCCTCTCGCCGGGTGCGAAGGGCGATTGCTTTCACCTCGGCGAGGCTGGTCATCGCGTTTTGCAGATCCTTTTTAAGGTCCCGGATGCCCTGCTCGGTCATCTTGATAGGATTTTCAAACTTATCCAACGCGGCATGCGCTTCGGCCTGGCCTACTTTAAAAAGGCGATTAAAGATGGACATTATCTCGTACCTCCTTGGGGAAGATTACAAATTATAAATTTTACCTTTTCACGTAACTCATCAAATCAGAACTGAACTCCACCAGGGCCAGGCCCAGTGCCTGGATAGAGGCTTCGAGTTCATTCCGGTCCAGGTTTTCAAGCTGAAGGGTATCCCGAAAAAGAACCAGCCGGGCTTCCTCGTCCAGCACAAACGCCCCATGCACCAACTCGCGGTTCATCTGAAGCAGACGCTTGAACAAATCTCCGGGCTGTTCCGGAACCTGCATGATAACCTGCTCCAGCACCAGGATGGGTTCTTCGCAGTCAATAACAAGGTCTTTGACGCCGTTATCCTCATCACTGATCACCACCAGCTCTTCAGCCGGGTCCTCGCTAATAATGGGGATTCCCATGTCAATAAGATATTCTTTTACAAGTTCAAATTTATCGGACATAACCACCTCCTGACTCGTGCCGATGTTTAGATAGTTTTTTCAGGATGGAACTTATAGAAGTTCCCTTTGGCTTCTTTGTTTTCAAAAGAGCCCTCATGCCAGCTCCGGCCTGGACGACGCGATAAGCACAAGATAATCATCAGGGCTGAGCTTGTATTCGCAGTCCGGGTTGGATAGCAGCCGTTCACCGTTCACATTTTCCACGGCCAGGCACAAGGCCCCATGGTTTTTCTTCAGTTCACACATTATATCATAAAAAGTCCGGCCAACCATACTTTGAGGCACCTTGACTTTATAGAGATCGCTTCCGTACCGGGTGCTCACCAGCTCGGTAATCAATTTGGTGATACCGTGATCGAGCGCGGCCTGCACCAGCAGGTTGGTGCTCAGTTCGCCAACCACGATTATTTCATCCGCCATGGCCCGCTGACAATGATCTATATTCTTGGACTGCATCAGTTCCACACAGGCGTAAACCGAGGGATAAAGGCTTTTAACGGTCAGGGTGTTCAAGATGGTTTTAGCGTCGCGGGAGTACGCGTCCAGGCTTTCGTCGGAAAGCACGATCACCCCTTGCGCCTGCGCCATATTGGCCTTTTCCAGGGTTTCAGACTCCACCTCCCCCCGGATAAAATGCAGATCAGAATCGTCCAGCGGCTTTTCCGGAAGCTCAGCGATCAATATGATGGGCCCTTTTTTGCTTTTTGGATCCGCCCGAAGCTCGGCCACAATTTTAGGACCTCGAAAATTCCAGCCGCAAATAATGAAATGCTGACTCGCTTTCCTTGTGTTCATGCCTTTATCTTCCTTAATTTTGTGTTCGACAAATACACTCGCGACCGTGGCGGTAAAGACCCCCAGCAGCCCGATTCCCAGAATCATAACGCCGACCCCGACAATACGCCCCCCAAGAGAGGCCGGGGAAATATCGCCGTATCCCACGGTGGTCACCGTGACAATCGTCCACCACAGGGAATCGAGGAAACCCAATTCTTTTTCAAACCAGGAAAAGGCCGCGCCTCCCAGGAGGATCAAAAAGATCAAAACCAGGGCGACTCGATGTAATTTTTCCCGTCGAATCAGGTTAAGGAACGGCTCTAGGAATTGAAAAACACTTTGCATGGCAAGCTCTTTAGGCCTTTGATGTGTTGTGAAAACGCGACTCAACTTACCTGAATCGTCCAGCCAGGCCGTCTCCCCGTACGTTCTTTATAATTAAAAATAAAGTTGACCATATAATAAAAAATATACCATTAAGGACAATAAAACCAGAATTAAAGGCAACCGTCACGAATTATTCGGATATTATACGGTCATTCGCGGACACTTCCAGGTCCAGCCCATAGGCCTGAATCTTGTTGATAAGGGAGCGGCGGCTGATGCCCAGCTGCTTGGCGGCCTGAGTGCGGTTCTGGTCCGTCATTTCAAGAATGCGTTTAATGATGACGCGTTCAGTCTGGGCGGTCACCTCTTTGAGGGCAGCCTTCAGGTCAAGGCTGTCTTCCGGAACAGACACGGATATACCGCCCGGAGAGACTGACTCCTCTCTGAATGGAAGATCATCCGGGGTGATTATCGGTCCTTCCGACATGATGGCCGCCTGCTCGATGACATTCATCAGCTCCCTGACATTACCCGGCCAATGATATTGCGTCAGGGCTCTTACCGTGCTGGCGGAAAGTTTTTTCTGGCCCAGATTATTCTTCTTCATAACGTTATCCAGAAAATACGGCGCCAAAAAAGAAATGTCCTCTGTCCGATCCTTGAGGTCAGGCAGGTTAAGCTGAATGACGTTGAGCCTGTAATAGAGGTCTTCTCTGAAGCGGCCCTCCCGGACTTCTTCCTGAAGATTCTTGTTGGTCGCGGCGATGACCCTCAGATCCACCTTGCGGGTGGCCGCCTCACCAAGCCTGCGTATCTCCTCCTCCTGGATGGATCTGAGTATTTTCACCTGGAGGTCCGGAGGCAGTTCACTGACTTCATCCAGGAAAAGGGTGCCGCCGTCCGCCTCCTCAAAAAGGCCCTTTTTGACGCGATCAGCGCCGGAAAAAGCGCCCTTCACATAACCGAAGAACTCACTCTCCAGCAGGCTGCCTGGCACGGCTCCGCAGTTGATCGCTACAAAGGGTTTTTGACTGCGGGGGCTATTGAAGTGTATTGATTTGGCGGCCAGTTCCTTGCCGGTGCCGCTGCCTCCGGAAATGAGCACCGTGGTCTTGGTCTCCGCCACCTTGGCGATGATCTCGAAAACCTTCTGCATGGGTTCCGAACTGCCTATGAAATTGGAGAAGTCATATTTTTTTTGAACCACAGCCCGAAGATGGCGGTTTTCAGCCAATATTTCCCGGCGATCAAGCGCCTTTTCCAGAACAATGAGGATCTCATCCTCACGAAAAGGTTTGGAGATATAATCGTAGGCCCCCTGCTTCATGGCCTCGATAGCCGTTTCGACCGCTGAGAAGGCCGTAATGATGATCACGATCAGGTCCAGGTCCAGGTTTTTAAGGCGGCGCAGCAGTTCAAGACCATCCATGCCAGGCATGCGGAGGTCGGTGATGACCACGTCAAAGGGCTCTTTACCCGCCAGTTCAAGCGCCTCCGGGGCGCTGGCCGCGGTTTCGGTCTGGTAACCCTTTTTAGAGAGCATGATGGTCAAAATCTTTCGGATGTGTTCTTCGTCGTCAACGATGAGAATACGCGGGGAGGAGGGCATGGTTAGAGTTCCTCTTGCTCGGGTGAAGGCGGCAGGCTGATAACGAAAACAGTGCCCTGGCCCGGCGAACTGTCAAAGGTGACGCCGCCGTTGTAACTTTCCGCTATTTTGTGGCAGATGGACAGGCCCAGCCCGGTGCCTTCGCCCACGGATTTGGTGGTGAAAAACGGATCAAAGATGCGGTCCCTGATCTTTTCCGGAATTCCGGGGCCTGAATCTGACAGCCGGATCTGAATCTGACCCTCCTGTAAGGTGGTGGTAATTTCCAGGCTTCCATCGCCTTGCATGGCCTGGGCCGCGTTAAGGGCCACGTTAATTATTAACTGGGCGAGGTGATCACGGTCCATATTAACCGTTGGCAGATCATCGCTCAGATTGAATTTAATCTCCAGGCCTTTGAAAGCCCGCTGGGAACCAAGCATGGACATGACGGTGCGCACGGTTTCTCCCACGTTGAGTTCCGAACGAACACCGGCGGAAGGTCTGGAGTAGTCAAGCAGGTTCTCAATGATCCTCTGAATACGCTTCGCCTGACTGGCCACGGCGTCAAGGTATTCCTGGGTTTCAACCTCCGAAACCTCACCGCTTTGCAGAATCTGCGTATACCCTGAAATGGCGCTCAAAGGGTTGCCGATTTCATGAGCGATCCCGGCGGCGAGAATTCCGATACTGGCCAGTTTTTCGGAGTGAAAAAGCTGTTTTTCCAGTTGTTTGTGTTCAGTAATGTCCCTGGCCAGCACAAGATAGTTTGAATCCTGGCTGCTGTCCGCTTCCAGGCGGGATATGCTGAACAGAACGTCTCGGCGGCCATGAGCCGGACTTCGCATGGCCAATTCCAGGATCTGAGTGCCCTGCGCCTTAAGCTGTTCGGTCAGGCCTTGAGCCTGACCGGGTTCGGACACAAGCTCGGACAGGGGCCGGCTGATCAGGTTTTCCTTGTCATAGCCCCACTCCTCCACCTTTCGGTTCACATATGTAATCCGGCCCTCGAAGTCGAGTGTGAAAATAACGTCATTCGCAGCCTCAAACAGACTTTCCAGGTAAAGGCTCGTCTCACGGGCCTGGCGCTCGGACTCTTTAAGAAGCAGGTTGGCCTGAGCCAGCTCATCCAGCAGCCGCAGACTGGCCAGCGTCGCGGCGGCCTGGTCGGAAATAATCGTCAGTACGCGAACCTCGCTGTCCTCAAAAGGCTGAGAAGCGAATTTGGTCAGGGAGAACAGCCCGACCGTCTTGTCCCGGGCGACCAGGGGCAGATAGAGGCGGGACAGCGTCTCAGACGACGCGTCCTCAGAAACTTCCTGACCAGGGGGCGGTAAAATAACCGGTTTCCCGGTCCGGGTGGCTTCGGCCGCGTGTCCGTGGTCAAGAGGAATGACCTGGGCCTGATCGTCTTCGTAGTAATAGTTCTGATCGTACCGGGCGTCGAATGAGGCCTTGATTTTGAGTTCCTCGCTGGCCGGATCAAGGATCAGAAGATCCAACTGATCCAGCGTGACTTCATGAGCCACGATGTCCACCAGTTCGAGGCAGAGTTCCTTGAGGTCCAGGGGGTTGCGCAGGGAATCGCTGATACGGCGTATCAGAGAAAGCTCCTCAATCCTGGTATCATAAAGGTCGTAGATTTCAGCCAGGGTCTTCTGATAGATGCCAAGCCGCGCTTCGAGTTCCTCGACCCTGCTCTCGGCGGACTTCTTTTGTTCTTTGAGGCCCTCTACCTTGGCCGTGTCATCATCCTGAAAATCCATGATTGTGTTTCTGCTAAAACGCGGATTAATGTTGGAGCCTGTTTTTCATCTTTAAATATTGCATATTATATACAAATACAACAAATTATGCCTGTAAAAAAATTTTTTAACGCAAGCGGGGAAAATATTACCGCCTCCTGAATGTGATCGCGATCCACCCTCAAATCACGTGATCCCTTTGGGTTTCCTTTTAGTTTCCTGTTGACACGCCATTAAATCTAACTCGATAATATAAATAAGGTGTCTTGTGAGAAGAAGCGAAAAATTCAGTTCAGGCGGAGTGAAATAGCATGAATTCAGAAATAAGGCTTTCCCGGCTTTGTATTGGGTTGATTTTATTCTTGTTACTGCCACTTTCTTTTTCTTGCGCCACCGGTCCTGCCCGTCAGACCCCGAAAGAATGGAATATTTTGCAAACCCCTTTAATAGAAGGGGAGGAAATTCTTCAAGCAAACAGTTGCGGCACGCTTCCAAAAGCGAGTATTTGGGCAGGCCGAAAATCGAAATTCGGCTCCTGTTTTTTGACAAATCTCAGATTTATTTACGAGGAGTCCAAATGGTTCAGAAACCTTGAGACAGCCTCAAAGTTTGTTCCATCCGGCGGGGATTTTGGAATTATGACCATGGTATCGGGAACGGCAAAAGCCTTACATGCCAACTATATAGTCAAGCTGGGCAAAGAAGGCAGGTTAAAAGTTGTTAAAAGGGAAGGCCGTGTCATTATCCCCCTTTCAGACATAAAGGGAATAAGCCTCGTCAGGGGGTTTTGCCTGACCGCCAATTGCGATCGCTGGATCTCGATCCAAACTCAGCTTGAAAAACCTTTCATATTTGAGATCTACGACTTTCCCCCGGACAAAAGCGGTGTTTTGCCCGCGTCTCGCTTTGTGAGCCGTTCCTGGAAGGGAGCCATGGAAAAGGCAAAGGCCAGGACCTTTGGGCCGAACCGGCCATAAAGGAAATCAGTTTTCAGACCCTTCCTGGGGGAACCATTCTGAAAGCTTTTCCATCAAGGTTCCGACGGTCTTGTCCGAAAGGTTAATGGCGTCTCTCTTGCGAAAAAAACCGCGGAATTTTTGATACCGTCTCAAACCGGCCTTAGGCGGCCCGAATTCTCCGGTCTGCCGGTTTCGTTCCCGGTAAAGAAATAATATGGTAGTCCAGGCACCCCGGTTAAGAACAACTTTTTCAAGCTCTTCGATCACCAGAATACCTTCTTCCTCGTAGTTGATCGTGATTTCATCAATAGTTTCAGTCATTGTTCCATTATAGTAAGACTCATTACGTTCGTCAATAAAACGGTCGAGAAATACCTTTTCCTGACAGGAGCTTTACAGAGCAGTCACTTTTTTCTATACTTCTAAATATTAGGAAGCGGGTGTCAATTCACGTTCTTTGAGGACGTTACCCCATAAATATAAAAAAACAATGAACATCTTTTATTCCCGGATGGCGTTTGGGGGGCCTGATAGATCTCTTGTTATCTAATGGCCCTGGTGAAAGACAAGTTAAACTAACATGAGGAAAAAAATTTTTTACGGGTGGTGGATTGTCCTCGCGACAAACATCATTTGTCTGCTGGGCTTTGGAACGTGGCTTTACAGCTTCGGCGTTTTTTTTAAACCGATGATGGTGGAATTCGGGTGGAGTCGGGCCATGACCGCCGGAGCGGCTTCTTTGAGGAGCGTCGAAGGGGGTGTGGCGGGACCAGTAGTGGGCTGGGCCGTGGACAAGTATGGGGCCCGGAAGGTCATCATCGTAGGCGCGCTGATCTCAGGGCTTG
This sequence comes from Deltaproteobacteria bacterium, assembly GCA_019306365.1. Lineage (GTDB taxonomy): Bacteria > Desulfobacterota > Desulfarculia > Adiutricales > JAFDHD01 > JAFDHD01. Next base: position 2,010 of record JAFDLS010000083.1, on the reverse strand, counting down.
GATTCTCCCTGATGTCTCTTGTTAATTCGCTCTTAGGTTTTTATCTGATCTATGGCATTTTGCTGTCGGTCGGGATGAGCGCCATGCTGTACCTCCCCGCCTTTACCGTGATCGCCAAATGGTTCAGGCGCAAAATGTCGTTAGCAAACGCCGTGCTCGCGGTTGGAGCCGGGCTGGGCGGTCTCATCTGCGTGCCCACCGTGGCCCTTCTCATCAAACACTTCGGATGGCGCTTCGCGTTCCTGGCCATTGGCATCATCATCTGGGTCGTGGTGATCCCGCTGGCCATGGTCGTCAGGGAAAGCCCTGAAGAGATGGGCCTCAGGCCCGACGGCGATCCGCCGCTCCCCGATAAAACGGTGGAAACCGAAACAAAACAGGAAATGACAAAGGAGACTTCAACGTCCGCGCCGGATGTGGAGTACACGCTCAAGCAGGCCGTGGCGTCCTCAGCCTTCTGGCTCATGTGCGTGGCCTTTTTCTTTCAAAGCATGTCCCATTCCGTGATTTTTGTGCACTCTGTCCCGGCACTCACCGATGCCGGCATATCAATGGAAAAAGCCGCTTTCGCCATCGGCCTTCTGACCCTCGTCAGTGTGGTTGGCCGGCTATCCTTCGGTTTCCTGGGGGATTACATCGTAAAGCGTTATTTGTTCGTGGTGTCTTACAGCCTCATGGGCTCCGGTATCCTGGTCTTGATGAACGCCAACACCATGCCCATGGTTTACCTTTTTATCGCCCTGTTTGGAGTCGGGTTCGGGGGTAATGTTCCCCTGATGCCCGCCATCCGCGCCGAATACTTCGGCCGTCTGTCTTTTGGAAAAATCCAGGGCTTTATGACGCCTGTGACCATGTTGGCCGGTGCGATCGGACCTATTTCAGCCGGTTATATTTTTGACACCGCCGGCACTTATCGAGCCGCCTTCCTGATAACCGGGCTGCTTCCCTTCTGTTCGGCCATAGCCATGTTCTTTGCCCGGCCCCTCAAAATACGTGAAAAACCAATGATTATAGAGCCTTAGAACGCCGCTTAAAGATGATCCGCCCCGTGACTCGCCGGTCTGGGGGAATTAATAAGGGAACCCTTTATCAAAAAAGGATTCCCTTATTTTCGCTTATATTCAGGCTGGGCCTTTAGTATTTGTGGGAGGAAAGGTAGTCCTGATACTGACTCATGTTGAACAGAGCGCGGGCGGCCGTGGAGAATGACGGGAAGGCCATAATACCCGCCTGGTTGTATTTTTCCTGCATTTCCTGACGAATGGCCTCTGACTGCAAAGACTGGCCGCGGCCTCCTTCCAGCACGATAAAAGTTGGTTTTTCAAGTACCTTAATACATTCGAGGAGATGCTTGATAAAGGCGTCCAGAAAGGCGCGGCCTCCCCTCCTGACGTACATTTCCGCCATCTGTAGAAAAATAAGGGCGTCAATATTCGGATCGTCCTTCAAAAGGGTGAAGGTCTTTATCACCCATCATGTCGAGGGGATTCTTGACGCTGCTGCCCTGTAAAGGCACGAATTCCTCTAAGGCGCGAATGGTTTTTTCCGAAAGATGGGGGACCTTCAAGCCTTCCCTTTCGGCCGCGTCAGTCATGGTCACGGAACCGCCGCCGGCCCCACCCAGAATGGCGACGTTTGTGCCTTGAGGCAGTGGAAGTTTTTGCAGAGCCGCCAGTGTGGTCAGCAATTCTTCCATGGAAATGACCGGGATGATTCCTGACTGCCTGCACAGCGCCCGCCAAATTTTGTAAGAACCGGCCAGGGAGCCGGTGTGGGACTGGGTTGCCCTGGAGCCGCCTTCGGTCTCTCCGCCCTTCCAGGCGACGATGGGCTTTTCACGGGTAATACTTTTGGCCTCTTCAAAAAAGGCCCGTCCGTCTTTCAACCCCTCTATGTAAGCGCCTATGATTTTTGTATTTTCATCCTGGGCGAGATATTTCAGAAAATCGTGGGACTGCAGATCGCTGGCGTTGCCGTAGCTGACGACCTTGCTGTAACGGAACCCGTAAG
>JAFDLS010000330.1 GCA_019306365.1 Deltaproteobacteria bacterium | reverse complement strand
TATGCCTAAAGGCAAAACGATCATCCACGCCACTCTGGATACCAAGGACCTGGACAAGGATATCCCGGCGCATTACGCCTTGATTGGCGACGCGCAGTTAACACTGCTCGCACTGCTGGATGAAATGAGGGACGGCAAGTTCCCGAAAGCGGATGCGCGAAAAGAAACCGTACCGGCGGAAATCAGGTCTGTCAAGGAAGCCTGGCTGGCCGAATGGATGCCCAAACTGACCTCTAATGATAGTCCGATAACACCGTACCGGGTAATCTGGGATTTAATGCAAACGGTGGATAGAACCAATACGATTATCACGCATGACGCGGGCAGCCCGAGGGACCAGTTGTCCCCGTTCTGGGAAGCTACCGAACCTCTGAGCTACATTGGCTGGGGGAAAACCACCCAGCTGGGATATGGACTAGGCTTGAACATGGGCGCCAAACTCACGCGTCCCGAAAAACTGTGCATCAATGTCATGGGAGACGCCGCCATCGGTTTTACAGGCATGGACTTCGAAACAGCGGTGCGCGAAAGGCTGCCGATTCTGTCGATCCTGTTCAATAATTTTTCCATGGCCATCGAAATCCCGATCATGCCGGTTTCAACGGAAAAATTTCGGCCAGCCCGCCATGCTGGAGTTCCTTACCAGCAAAGAACTGGCTCTTTCAACGTTTTAGAGTCCGCCAGATGCTTCGGGACGCTCGTTCTTCCTTTGATGTTGAGTGGTGGGAATGATTGTCCGCCATGACCGATGCATAGAAATCTAAATATTTAATTTTATTGATTTATGACAAGTGGGGAAATTAATAAGGGGTTATAACTATATCGATTTAATGCTGTAATCCGGTTCAAAACATATGGCCATTCCATTAGGCTCGGATCGTATCACCTGTCCCTTGACCTTGATATACGCCTGTTTCCCTTTTATTTTTTTCAGTCTTTCAATGGAAAGAACCAGGTCTATTGTAACCATTGTGTTCTCAGGCAAGGGTTTTTCGGTGTAAAAATACGCTCCGCCGGCGCAAATATTGTGAGTTAGCAAATTCAAAAGTTCACTCTCACGATCTTTATCCCCGGAAATAACCTCCACCGCAGCTGGGATCTCAAAAGCAAACCTTTCTAAACTACGCTTCTCATCCATGGCTTACAGTACCTCATAAACGCCATCAGGCAGATGAAACAAATGCTCAAGGCTACTGGTGGGTTTCTATAAATCCAAGTGTTTCTATTTAACCTGAAAAATCATTAAATGTCAAGCCAAAATACACCATATTGTGGTATTAATCCAAACAATGGCCATATATGGTATTTACTCCTCCTCAACACTTTCTCCGGGCATATATTCAGGTTTCGAACACCTCGCTTAATCTAATTTTTATCTTTAAATATCAATTACTTATGCCTTGTGGAGGCCTGTACCGCCTCAATTGCGATTCCCTGTCGAAAGAAGCGCCTGTTGACATAAAAACCGCATTCTTTCATACTGGTTTACTCAAAAGGGCTGAAATGATGCGCATGACTCAAAAATTAATCGGAAACCCTTCACTGAATTCCAAGTAGCATTGAACCGCTCTGCGGGAACTAGAGTGATTCCAAAATAAAGTGCCTTTTAAGGCGGGGAGAGTTCACTAAAAGGAACATGTTGCTGGCAATCGCTTAAAAAAAGGTTTTGATTGATGAATGAAATATACGTGTGCTGGTCTCATGGCAAGGAATCTGGACCCTGGGGCACCAAACTTGCCGCAATGGTTGAAGTGGCCCGTAACATGGGGTTTGAAGCGGATTCCCTGGATTACCGGGGAATGTATGACGCTGACAAGCGGGTTGAGAAGCTGATCGCGCACTGTAAAACGATTAATAAACCGCTGGTTCTGGCTGGATCAAGCATGGGCGGACATGTTTCCGCGCGTGCTGCCGGGGAGTTAAAAGTTGAGGGATTGTTTCTTCTGGCTCCGGCTTTATCCTGGCCCGGTTTTGAAAAGCCGGATTTTGTCCTCAAAACGGACAGGGTAACCATTGTTCATGGCTGGGGGGACACCATTATACCTCCGGAAACCAGTATCCGGTTTGCCAGGAAGTATCGGGCCGCGCTTCATTTAATAGACGGTGATCACAGGTTGAGAGAAAACATTGAGGAACTCATATAGTTCTGATTGAAACCTGAAGTGGGTGTCGCTGCAAAATAATTCTGAAAACCAAAGCGGGAGTCGGATCATGTTTTACCATCCAAAGACCTTTGCGGTTGAAACGCCTGACAAGCCGGCCTATGTCTTGGCGCAAACCGGTGAAGCCGTCACCTTCAAAGAGCTTGATGAACGCGCCAATCGCCTGGCCCACTTATTTCGAGGCGCTGGACTCGGCGTGGGCGATCACATCGCCATCCTCATGGAAAACAACGCGCATTACTTTGTCGCCGCCTTGGCTGCGCAGCGTTCCGGCCTGTACTATACGGCCATCAGTACTCATCTGACCACGAACGAGGTCGAATACATTGTCAACGACTGCGAAGCCAAGCTGTTCTTCACATCATACGCCATGAAGGATCTGGCCCGGGTGCTTCTCGACAAAACACCAAACGTTGAGACGCGGCTTATGGCCAATGGCGCCATAGCCGGGTATGAATCCTTTGAGCAAAGGGCAGCCGAATATCCGATCACGCCCATTGCGGACGAGTGCCAGGGTCGGGACATGCTGTATTCATCGGGCACCACCGGCCGCCCCAAGGGCATTGTACCGCCGGATTTAGGACAGCCTTTGGAAGAAGGAAACGAAGAATTGCTGGTCTACGGCAATCTGTACGGCCTGGATCAAAACACGGTCTATCTCTCCCCGGCGCCGCTCTATCACGCCGCGCCGCTTCGATTCTGCATGATAATGATGCGCTTCGGCGGGACAGTCGCGGTCATGGAAAAATTTGACGCGGTTGAGTTTTTGGCGATGGTGGAAAAATACAGAATAACGCACACCCAGGTTGTGCCAACCATGTTCATCCGGATGCTCAAACTGGATGAGGAGATCAGAAAGAAATTCGACCTGTCCAGTCTTAAATTGATCATCCATGCCGCCGCTCCCTGCCCCATTCCGATCAAGGAAAAAATGATAGAGTGGCTGGGGCCGATTATTTACGAATATTACGCCGGGAGCGAAGGAAACGGTTTTGTCAGCATCAACTCTGAAGAATGGCTGAAGCACAAAGGTTCAGTGGGACGAGGGCTCAAAGGCACGGTCCACATCCTGGATGAAAATGAAAACGAGCTTCCGCCTGGTGAACCCGGCTTGATCTATATTGCGGACGGCACGCCCTTTACCTATCATAACGATCCGGAAAAAACCGCGGCTTCTCAATCCTCAAAAGGCTGGACCACGCTCGGCGACATCGGTTATCTGGACGAGGAAGGGTATCTCTATCTCACGGACCGCAAGGACAACATGATCATTTCCGGCGGAGTCAATATCTATCCCCAGGAGGCTGAAAACGTGATGATCATGCATCCCAAGGTCAAGGACGTGGCCGTATTCGGCGTGCCCAATGAGGAGTTCGGCGAGGAGGTCAAGGCAGTGGTTCAGCCCGTCGATACCGCCGAAGCCGGTCCGGCGCTTGAACAGGAACTTATTGCTTTCTGCCACCAGAGCCTATCGAAAATCAAATGCCCCAAAAGCGTTGAATTTGAAGAAAACATGCCTCGCACTCCAACCGGGAAGCTGATCAAACGACTCTTGAAAGAGCGTTATTGGAAAAATGTTAAAAAAGCCGGTAATTAGATTTGGCTTGTTATTCGGCTACACCGTGTAGTTTAATCACAGGTTGATCAACCCTGGTGATTACGAACTCCTTTTCACAATAGAGAAGTTTCACTACTCCCTGGCCGGATTTTCCCAGGATCCGGGATTGACTCACCATCCTGCTCCAGCGTCATAAACCATTTGATTTGACATCATATGCCGGTCAATCTATATAAGATGAGAATGATTATGAGTAAAGGTACGTATTGCCTCCTGATGGAGCTTGATCATAACCAGGACATTGGGATTGGCCGAAGAACCCCCATCAGGTTCCCGAAGGGGTATTATTGCTATGTGGGATCGGCCATGAACAACCTCGGAAAAAGGATAGATCGTCACCTTTCAAAACAGAAGCGATTTCACTGGCACATTGACTGGTTCCTTGATCATGCTCCGATCATTGACGTTAAAAGAATCGAATCAAGCTGCAAACTGGAGTGTTCGTTAAGCCGGGAGATCGCCCGTTTTTCAGAAAAAACAATAATGAAAGGATTTGGCTCCTCTGACTG
>JAFDLS010000329.1 GCA_019306365.1 Deltaproteobacteria bacterium | reverse complement strand
ATCGTTGAATTTCCCACCACAACCATCTTTCGGATAGATTCATCATCAATCTGGTTCGATTTCAATAAAGAGACCGCGCCCCACTCAATCGCCCTGACAACCATCTTCTGCAGTCTTCGTAAAAGTGATCGATCCTTTAAAACGGCGTTGATGCGGCTTATAACGTCTTCTCCAAAAAGAACCTGCGGGTTTTTCACCGACACGGAGGCCGTCACACAACTATTCGCAAGGTCGCAGAGATAAACGGCGATAGTAGTCGTTCCCAGGTCCACGGCGAAACCATAGTCTTTGGATCGCCTTGATAACTGCTGCGAAGGAGAGAGGTCAATGTGGAGCATCTTTGATAAGGGCGGTTTTTGAACCACTTCGGGGCTTGAAAACGCCCCTTCGGGTATCTCAATTGAAAGATCGCTCTGAACATTCACGCGGCAAGCCAAACGGCAGCCTGATTTGATTGAGATATCTCCTAAGATATTTTTTTCAGAAGCCGAAACTGGCTGAGATTCGACCAGAGTCGGATCAAGTATTTTGACATAGCATTTTCCGCAGACACCTTTTCCACCGCAATCTGAACGCAGGAATATCCCTGCTTCAGCCAGGGCTTCCAGAAGGTTCTGCCCTTCCGCCGCGGAAAGGTCTTCACCTTGAGGCATTAACCGAATTTTATATCTTTGAACATCCATGTGTTTTTAGACTGTCTCCTGTTTCGCGAATCGATATGCTTGGTTTCTCCTAATTAAAAGGTGTTTTTCACTACTTGAGCTTTATTCCTATACCTGCCGTTTTTAATGCTGACCCGGAGCGACCGACACCCGCTAAACATACCTCTTAAACCGGCCTGAACTTTATCCCAGTACCATAAGCCCTGCTTACGGCCTCAGTCAAGAAATATCCAATTTTCCAAAATACAAGGAAATCTGTAAAAGAGTGTGCCCCTCACTTCTTCAATTAAGAAGAATAACGATACTCAATTATTATAATTTTTCTACCATCAAATGACCGCCCGATCTGGATTTTGAGAAAGAACCTTAAAGAGAGCTTTGATAGCTGGCCATGTTAAAGAAATACGGTTTTCCCATTTCGAGTTCTTAGTGTTATTGACGATTTTACAAATAACTGATACATCCAAGTAAAACCATCAAGGAGGATTCGCAATCGCCCTCACACCAACGAATTAAACGAATTATTTTTTGTGACTTCGATGGCACTATCACTGTTGATGAAACTTTCGTCAATATGCTCAAACAGTTCACGCCTGAAATGTATAAAAAACTTGTACCTGAAATGTACACCCTGCGTGTGACTCTTAAAGATGGCGTCCGCCGGCTCCTGGAATCCATCCCATCCCGGAGGTACCCGGAAATTTTGGATAATGTTCGCTCAAAGCCTATACGGCCGGGTTTTGTTGAATTTCTAGATTTCCTTGAAGACAAAGATGTCCCTTTTGTACTGGTGTCAGGTGGATTGCGGGGTATGATTGAGACGGTGCTGGGGCCTTTGGTAGAACGCTTTCAGGCTGTCTATGCCGCTGATCTGGACACCAGCGGTAAATATCTGCAAGTTCGATCTGAATATGAAGGAGAAACTGAGGTTGTTTCCAAGGTAAAAGTCATGGCAAAATATAATCCTGAAGAGTCAATAGCCATCGGTGACGGAGTGACGGATTTGAATATGGCCATGAATGCTTCGCTGGTATTTGCCCGGGATAACCTGACCAAATATCTCGACGAAAGACAGAAACCTTATATACGTTGGGATACCTTTTTTGATATTCGCGATCACCTGGCCGGTCGCTGGCAGTAAACATGGCCTGTCTTGAACCGGCTGGTTACCATAATATGCAACACCGGAATATGCCGCCGGGAGATACCCGTTAATTTATTTTTTCCGCTTCCTGTCCTCAAGAAACTGGAGAACCCCAGTGGGTGAGAAAGCGGCTCCTGATTCCAAATCAAATTGCAGCCCCAACGAAAGCGAATCGTTATCGCGCTGGATGTTTTGGGTCTTGCAAACAAATTTCTGCGTGCTTTCCAGCCCCGGAAGTTTGAAGGAAATCTTGACCTTTTGGCCGATTTTAATGTCAAAGCCGGATTTGCCGGACGATTTGTCAAACGAGAACCTGCATCCGCCTGGTGAAAGGCCCATCAAAAAACCTGCG
>JAFDLS010000082.1 GCA_019306365.1 Deltaproteobacteria bacterium | reverse complement strand
TCCGGGCGTTCTCTGAGTAAGGAAGACCCAGGCGTAATCAAAAAAACGTATGCCTTCACGTACCTCCTGGAAATGAAAGCTTGAGTCCTTTCTGTCCGTCACGTGCCGCCAGAATCCGGCCCAGGTTTCAGGATTGCCCCAATCGATAGTGGGATTCGCCGCTGAACGCAGCGGCAGGTAGATATAAACCGAAAAACCCGCCAGAAAGAAGAAGATCAAAAAAACGAAACGGCGCCAAGTGTCTTGACGGCTGTTCAGGAAAAAATAGACCAGAAAAGCAGGCAGGTAAAAGGCCACTGAACCGTGGTTCCCGGCGGCCAGGCCGTAGAGAAAACCGCCGGTAAAAAGCCAGGCGTCTCCACCTCCTGAGGACCAGCGCAAACCGGCGTATAGAACGAAGCCCAAAATGAAGAGGTTGAGAACATAAACTTCGGTACCGGTGGCGTCGCCCCATGCGGTTCGAGTCAACCCGAAAACCAGAGTTGCCGCAGCGGCGGACCAGACCGCGATATTCTTTCCGAGATCGTTGCCGCCGTCTTGAGAAGCGATTCGTTCGACAAGAAGATAAAGAAGGTAAAGGCAAAAAACACTCATAATGACCGAAAAAAGAGTCATTCGAAACGGTATGCTGCCCAGCGGCAGAAAAGTCAGCGTTTTTGTCAATAGAGAGTAGGTCGGAAAGCCGGCTGGATGGGCTATGCCCAGAGTATATGATGTGACGGTGAATTCAGGAGCGTCCCGCCACCCCAGGCTAGGAGCCGCGGTCAGAAAATACAAGATCAAAAAGACCAGGCAAACAATCTCCGGCCTCGGGAAAAAGTAACTTGCTCGTGATGAAGGCATAGGCAAGATTTAGTCGGAATCAGTTTTTGTTAAGCGATCAAATCACCGCGTCTCACGTGAGACCTCTGCAAAACTTCGTTGCAGCGGCATATGTCAGGCTCAAATTTAAGTCCTCGAAATATTAGTAATATTCCTGCGGGTTGAATTTTCACCTTCCGCGATTTCAACAAAATTACTGGTTTTGCAGAGGTCTCCACATAGGCGCGCGGAACCGAATCTGTTGAACAAAAGAAACGGCCCCGAAGATATGGGGCCGTTTCGTGACAAAGTTCATGCCATCAAACAACTATTGCAAACCACCGGCAGAAGCGTCATAGACAAAGGTGGCGTCCGAACTGGTATGGCTAGCATTGGCTGACCAGGTTGTGGTGCTGGCGTTTGAAATAGTGAGGGCAATGGTGCTTTCAACTGTCCAACCTACGAGGTTAGCGCGGTTGGCGGCATAGATGTTGTTCTGCGCATAGTAATTTTCCTGCGCGGTGGCCAGGTTCTTCAAGGCCGATTTGGCCGCTGAATCCTGGGCCCTCTGACGGTAACTCGCGAACTGCGGGATGGCGATAGCCGCCAGAATACCGATAATTGCCACAACGATCATCAATTCAATCAGTGTAAAACCTTTTTCTCCTTTACGCATTTTACTAAGCATTTCTTTCTTCCTCCTTTCTTTATCCTTCAATTTAAGATAATGTGTTTCATCTAAAAAAACGTGCTTTAGGTTAATTACACCTCCTCCTATTAATTTTTTTTGTAAATATAGCAAGGGCCATGCCAGAATGAGCAAACGGCTGTCACGCAAATCTGATAATAGGTGTAAGTAGTTAAAATTAATTATTTTTAATCATAAGCGCGATACCTTTTCTTCTTTTTTCCCAAAAAATTCCCTTAATATTATCTTGTTAAAAAATAACATATTCCAAGGTGATCAGTGGATCTGCGGGTGGATGTCTTAATGGGACTAAACAAAAATATTCTATTTATTTAAGATAGTTATGCGACTAAAAACTAATTTTCTTTTTCTAACTCCTTTTTCACGAACAAGAGCTGATAACCCAACAACCTGTTATTACAATGAAAAACCAATAGGCCCGTTTTATTAATAAAGAGGGCCTTTCAAGGACAACTTGTATAAACAAAAATGGCCCAATTCGAATTGTTTTTACCAGATAGGCCTGTTACAACCCTATTTAAGCCGTTACCCTGTTATATAGTCTTCAGCCGTATCTTTTAATATGAGATCTCTGCAAAACTTCGTCCTTTAGCTGACCTCATGAGCGCCGCTTCGCTCACGCTGCAGCGGCATATATCAGTCTCAAGATTAAGTCCTCGAAATACTTGGTAATATTCCTGCGGGTTAAATTTTCACCTTCCGCGATTTCAACAAAATTACTGGTTTTGCAGAGGTTTCAATATAGGAAAAGGGGGCGGCCATGGAACCCGTTGTTACAGAGGGACACACCTGATTGATGTTCATATCTATTAACCAAACCCCATAAAACCAGCGGTAAAAAATTTCAAACGGCCAAGGGACCGGTATTTTATTTTTAGCCTTAAAATCGGAGATTGGAGTTTGCCTCACATCTTTTATTTTTTCCCTAACACGGATTAACCCTTTAAAGATAATTGATTTTTGCATATGATTATCATTAAGACTGTGTGGGGAAATACGCATCTAAGTATGAACCGCGCCTTCCGGAAGGCACCTTTCAATGAATCACGGCTTTAAAAACCCCGTATCATTAAAACCTGTTTTGGTAACCGGGGCCACCGGATACGTTGGAGGACGGCTGGCGCCTCTTTTGCTGGAGTCCGGTTACCGGATTCGGGTCATGGGGCGGTCTCTTTCCAAGCTGGAATGCCGTCCCTGGGCGTCAAGCCCAAACGCTGAGCTGGTGCAGGCTGATGTCTTTGGCGTTGACTCCCTGAAGAAAGCCGCCAAAGGCTGCCGGGCGGCCTTCTACCTGATTCACTCTATGAACCCGAATCAAAAAGACTTCGCCAGGGCCGACCGGGCCGCCGCGCGGAACATGGTCGAAGCCGCCGTTGCTGCTGGCCTGGAAAAAATAATTTACCTCGGGGGATTGGGAGATGACGGCCCTTCCCTCAGCGAGCACCTTAAATCCAGGACGGAAGTCGCCAAGATTCTCCAGTCAGGTTCTGTGCCAACCACCTTTCTGCGCGCCGCCATGATATTAGGGTCTGGAGGGGCGTCTTTTGAGGTACTGCGTTATCTGGTAGAACGCCTGCCGGTTATGACCACGCCCAGGTGGGTCCGCACACCCTGTCAGCCCATCGCCATCCGTAATGTCCTCAATTACCTGAAGGGCTGCCTTGAGCACGATGAAACCACCGGTCAATCCTTTGATATAGGCGGTCCGGATATTCTGACCTACCAGGAGTTGATGGGGATTTATGCGCGGGAAGCCGGTTTGCGTAAACGCTGGATCATCCCGGTTCCTGTTCTTACACCTCGCTTGAGTTCCTACTGGATACATCTTGTCACGCCAGTCCACTCCTCAATAGCCAAACCGCTCGCTGAGGGCTTACGCAACCCTGCGGTCTGCCGGGAAAATCGTATTCGATCTATCATTCCTCAGGAGCTGCTGACCTGCCAGCAGGCCATTCGGCTGGCCATGGAAAGAGTTCAACAGCAAAAGATTGAAACGTCCTGGTCAGACGCGGGCATGCCCAGAACGCCGGAATGGCTTTATTACGGAGACGCCCCTTATGCCGGCGGGACGATTTTTGAGTGCGGATACCGGATCATTATAGAAGCAAGCCCTGAGGAAGTATGGAAGCCCATTGCCAGGATCGGGGGTCAAACCGGATGGTATTTCGCTGATTTTTTATGGGTTCTGCGCGGTGCCATGGATAGTTTTATGGGCGGAATCGATTTAAGCAGGGGCCGACGGCACCCTAGCGAACTTTATAATGGCGACGCGCTGGATTTCTGGCGCGTAATAAACGTTGAGAAACCGCACCACCTGATGCTCCTGGCTGAAATGAAAACGCCGGGAGAGGCCATTATGGAGTTTCGACTGCACCAATTGGATAATGGTCATACTGAACTCCAGCAGTTTGCGCGATTCCGACCTAAAGGACTTTTTGGAATTTTGTACTGGTACCTTCTATATCCCTTCCACAAAATGATTTATAAAGGCATGCTCAAGGAAATTTCCAAGACCATTGGTAAACCGGTCTCTCAACCCCCTGAAAGGTTTGCGCCCGGCCGTTACCATATCTGCAACGTTGACCCCAGGTTGCCGCCGGCTAAGCAGTGAAACTAATTCTTTAGATTATTAGAAGCTATCTCAAAATTAGTGTTTTGATCTAAATCGCGAAGAAAGAAAAATTAATCCGCAGGAATATTACTAATATTTCGAGGACTTAATCTTGAGACTGACATATGCCGCTGCAGCGTGAGTGAAGCGGCGCTCATGAGTTCAGTTAAAGGACGAAGTTTTGCAGAGGTCTCTAAATACAAAAAAACATAGATAAAGTGCATAAAATTTTTTATAATGAATTTCATCGGATAAAGAATATGCGGGACCTAATCGGTAATGTATGGAATAGGCTCAAGGGCCTGGCAGGAGCGAAATCCGGCGCTGATTCAAGGCTGAGCGGTAAAGGTTCCCAAAAAATTCCCCTTAATATCGGCAGATATATCGTAACCAAGGAGATTGGCCGCGGAGGCATGGGCGTTGTTTATCTGGGTCAAGACCCATTCATCGAACGGTTGGTAGCCATAAAGACATCCAAGACTCCTCCCCCTTCAGATTTCAAAGGCTTTGAAAAGTTCCGCCGGTCCTTTTTTCACGAAGCCCGCGCCGCCGGCAGCCTGGAACATCCCAACATTGTGTCGGTTCACGATGCGGCTGTGGAAAATGATCAGTGCTATCTGGTTATGGAATACGTTGACGGGACAACCCTGAAAGATTACTGCCGCAAAGAAAATCTCCTTTCAGTCAGCAGAGTGGTCAAGGTTATCTTTCAATGCGCCAAGGCGTTAGAATATGCGCATCAAGAGGGGGTTTTCCATCGGGACATTAAACCCGCCAACATTATGATTTCAAAAAAAGGAGAGGTTAAGATCACGGATTTCGGTATCGCCGCTGTAAGCGAATCCGCTGATTCAGGCAGGGAAGACTCGATGACCGCGTCAATTTCATACTCTTCGCCAGAGCAGCTTCGACAGGAACCGCCAGGGCCTCAGTCGGACATTTTCTCCCTCGGCGTGGTTGCTTATGAGCTCTTGACCGGGATCAAGCCGTTTTTTGCCGAAACAGAAATTACGATTTTTTATAAAATAAACAATGAGGAGCCGGAGCCGGTAAGAAAATACCGGCCTGATATACCGGAATCTCTGGAGCGGATTATTTTTAAAGCCCTGGAGAAAAACCCCGCTGACCGCTACCAGACCGCCCAGCAGGTGACAACCGAATTGCTTTCATCATTCGGTCATCTGCGGTTTTTAGAAGAAGAAATAAACTTTGAAAAGAAATTTAACGCGGTCAAGAACATATCTTTTTTCAAGGATTTCAGTTCAAGTGAGCTGGTCGAGATCCTAAAATTCACTCAGTGGATCAAATATGACCTGGCAATGAGAATTATTTCGGAGGGTGAATCCGAAGAATTCTTCTACGTTATTGTGGCAGGAGAGGTCCTGGTTAAGAAACGCGGCCAACAAATAGCGGTTCTAAAAAGGGGCGACTGTTTCGGCGAAATGGCTTACGACGGCCAAATGCCCCGGACAGCGACCATCCAGGCTGTGAAAGACACAATCGTCATGAAAATCGGCGCGTCATTCATAGATCAGACCTCCATCAGCACTCAGCTTCGTTTCCACAAGAATTTCAATCAAACTTTGATCAAGCGCCTGGCCCGCACCACAAATACCTACTTAAAATCAGCGAAGTAAAGCGGCTTAAACCCCTAAAGAATATTTAATTGAATCGTTAATTTGATTACCAGGGGAACTCAAGGTACTGCCAGCGGCTGCCATGATATAACAAATGGCAATTACATGATGTTTTGGCGTTTGTCGTGAAGTGGCTTAGGAGAATGGCCAAAATCATATCTCCTCCTGCCTCAAAGCCAATCGGAACTTATTTATGATAAACGCTCTGATGTGGTTGAAAAGTTAAGGTGGTCGGGTTTGTCCAGACAAACCCGACCACCTTAGCCTGCCTTCTTTGTTGTGGCTCTGAGTTATGACGTTTTTCCCTTCGCCTCACAGTTTAACCCACGTTCGCAAAGGGCAGGCCAAATACTTTCAACCATTATGTCTAATAATTCGCCCTGTCCGTTATAGTACCGTCCACGATCATATTGATGCCGGTTGTAAAAGACGAGCATGGACTTGCCAGAAACACAGCCGCGTTGGCAATATCTTGAGGTGTCGCCATGCGCCCCATCGGGTTCCGGGTAAAAGAGGCCTCAAAGTACTCAGGGGCTCGCTGCTCAACCCTGTGCCAGACGCCGCCTTCAAAATAAACCATCCCAGGCGAAACCACATTGGCTCGCACGTGCTTGGGCGCGTTCTGCCTGGCCAGTCCCTTGATGTAGTGCACCATGGCGCCCTTTATCGCGCCGTAGGACGAAGGTTCCGTGGCGTTCACAGCCGCTGTTGAACCGATGGCCACGATGGCCGCGTCGCCGTTTTCTTTGGCCGATTCTTCGAGCATTGGCAGGGCCGCTTCCACTGAGTTGACCGCCCCGAAAATGTCTATCTGGAGATTCTTTTTCCAGGAGGCTTCATCCGCGCCCATGGCCATGGCCCCCGCGCTGGATACCAGAATGTCCAGGCCGCCAAGCTCACCGCCCGCCTTCACAATCCAGGCCTTCAAAGCCTCGCCGTCGGCGATATCCACAACCCCGCCAAAAGCCGAGACTCCTTTTGATTTCAAGGCGTCAACGGCTTCCGAGACCTGGTCAACGTTGCGGGCGCAAATCGCCACATTGCAGCCTTCGCCAGCAAGCGTATCGGCTATGGCCCGGCCGATTCCTCGAGTTCCACCGGTTACAATAGCTCTTTTGTCTTTCAGTTGAAGATCCATTGATTTTCCTCCGTCATATTTCGGCAGATTTTATTGGATTAACAGCACCGTATTTTATCATAAAATTTTAAAAGATCGTATCATACAGCATTGCGGCCGTCCCGTCAGTATAAAACATTAAACGTGTGGGGAGCACATAAACTGTCCGGTCGATATGGTATCCAAGGAGGGAGCCATGAGACGGACAGAGTTGTTACAGGAGAATCGGGTGATGAGAATATCAGTCATATCTTAACCCGGCACGCGTCCTTGTCGAGGTTTATTCTGTTTAATATTCAAAATCAAGGCCGTTATCGAAATGCCGGATCAACGCTGGATAATAGCACGGCTGTATGTTAAACTGCCCTGCAAATAATGGCTCAAATCGTTGTATCACGCGGTCCGCGAGGTTTTTCCGAGTCAGGAATCAGATTGATTATATTAGAGCGTTTGCCATAAATATGTTCCGTTTGGCCCTGGGTGGGAGAAAATTCAGTTTCGGTCATTCTCGTAAGCCGCCTTATGGCAAACGCCAAAACATCATGTAATTGCCATTTGTTAAATCATGTCAGCCGCTGCTATAGGCTTGATTTCCCTTAGTAATCAAACGGAACGTAATTCTGACAATTACTATAGAACATTTGAAAAAGGAGTTGGGATAATGTACGAGACTTCTTCGTCTAACCTTTTAGCGGATTTAACCGGCGGCGTTTTACGTTTGCAACTAAATCGCCCGGAAAAATCAAACGCTTTAAACTATGAGATGGTCACGGCCGCCCTTGATCTGGTTAAAAAGGCGGATGAGGACTGGGACGTGCGGGTGGTGGTGCTGGAGGGCGCCGGTGATGACTTTTGCGCGGGGGAAGCTCCGGAAGATATGGGAGAGTGGCCTGAAGCGTACGCCCATCGCTTCCACCAAGGGGCTCACGGCCCGGGGCCAATTCCCCAGCAGGATCTTTTCAAGACCCTCAGGAGCCTTTCCAAGCCAACCGTGGCCTTGATGAAAGGCCGAACCATGGACGCCGGATTGGACCTGGCCTGCGTCTCAGACGTGAGGCTGGCCGAGGATGATTCCGTTATCGCCGACACCAGGGTTCTTAAAGCCCAGCACGCCGTTACCGGTTTGGCCTATATTCTGCCCCGGCTGATCGGTCAGTCTCAGGCCATGAGACTGCTTCTAACCGGAGAAGAAATATCCGGAAAGGAGGCTGAACGCATCGGGCTCGTTTACGGTTCCTTCAGCAGTGGGGAGTATAAAGAAAAATCGGAAGAGATAATAAATGAATTGGCCGCCATGCCCACCCGGTCCTACGCCTTGATCAAACAGCAGATACTGAACCAGTTGGACATGCCTTATGAGACCGCTCTGATGCACTCCCTGGCCGTACGTCAAACCAATGTCATCGAGGACACGAAGGAAGGCATGCGGGCATTCCGCGAGAAGAGAAAACCGGAGTACAAAGGACGTTAATCATGACGGATCTGAAAGAACTGATCATCACGGACGACGGACCGATCAGGCATATCAGGTTCAACCGCCCTGAGAAACTGAACGCTCTTAACACCACCATGCACGAAGGCGTGCTCGAAGAATTGCGCCGGGCCGAGGCCGAGGAGGGCGTGAGGGTTATCGCTTTTTCCGGGGAAGGACGGTCCTTCTGCGCGGGTCAAGACATTGGCGGCGGTTCAAACGCCGTGCCTGAACGGTATCGGGAGAGAATGGTGGCGCTCGACATCGGGCTCGGCCCCCTCATGATCCAGGACGTGACAACAGCCATAAGAAACGTTCTTAAACCCACCGTGGCCTTGATGCACGGACACGCCCTTGGCGCTGGCTACGACTACGCCACGAGCTGTGACTTTCGGCTGGCCTCCGAGGATTGCCGCTTCGGGGACCCCCGCGTACACCGGGCGCTCTGGGCGGCCGAGGGCTGGTCTTACAAAATCACCAGGCTGATACCCCAGGGCTGGACCACCCGAATGTCCTTGAGGGGAGAACCCTTGACCGGTCTGGAGGCGGAGGCCGCCGGCCTGGTGCATAAAACCTATCCGGCCGGGGAGAATTTGAGGGAAGCGGCCAGGGAGTATCTTCTGAAGCTGGCCGAAATACCCCCCGGGTCTTACGCGGTGATCAAGAAGAGTATACTGGACTCACTGGATCTTTCCTATGAAGCGGCCCTGGCCCATGTGCCCAGGGTATGACTGGCCAGGCCTTTTCGGGGGAATATAACTTCATCAAAATGACGGGCCCAGTTTATTAACGTCCCCAAAACGGTGTCTGCGGGGCTGTGTTCCGCTTGAAAACGGCGCTCATATATGTGCAGAGGTTGTATGCTTGGCGGTTTTATTAATAAACGCCAAAACACTTGGGCGGTCACCCGCGCCATCACCGCCTTCGGGTTTATAGAAAATTTTTCTGGCAAATATCCTGATAGTGCGCCGTCACAATCAATAACTTTGCTTTTTATTTCCCCCCTAAATAAAGACAAGGCATTCCATTATTAACCAAAGGAATGCCTTGTCTTTAAGGAAATTTTTTTAGCTACACGACGGTAACATTGACCGCGGCAGGACCTTTTTGTCCTTCTTCTATGTCAAAGGTGACCCGATCGCCCTCATTAAGAGTCCTGAAACCGGTAGTATTAATTCCTGAATGGTGAACGAACACATCCGGGCCATCTTCTTGTTCGATGAAACCATAGCCCTTGCTTTCATTAAACCATTTCACTGTTCCATTTGCCATAGTGGTTTCCTCCTTTCCACTAATTTCTCATGGTTCCAAACTGCAGGTGGCCACGTGTGACAAATGGACCTATCCTTCAGAGCGAAACTTGCCCGTACGTAAGGCCGAGCTTTAATAAATATAATCATTTTAATGAATTTTTTTTAAATTTCAAGTTATTTTGTAGTGAATAACCATTTTCAATGTGAAATGATTGTGTCAAGAACAGAATTAAGGCCGAATGCTTCCTCCCCGGGGAAATCAATGTGGTTCTTATGGTATCGGTTGGGAGTCAAGCCAATTATAGAGAATCAATGCCGCATCTCCAAAGTACGGGCTGAATATTCTAGGTAAGCCAATATAGCCGTAGGATACATTACCATTAAGAATATTCGTTTGCGGGCTTATCTGTCCGCTGAAGTTTGCAATCCAGGGACCGCCGCTGGAGCCGCCGGTCATGTCGCACCCGAGTCCGATAGCCGGCGGGTCCACGCCGGGGGCGCCTGTCGGTTGATCGTCTGTGCCCCAGCAGGACGTGCAAATATTTTGGTGTTCTCCGTCAAAGGGCCATTCTGCCGGATAACCATTAACGTGCCAGTGCTGCTTACGGGGAGCATTGGCCATGAAACCCAGGCCGCCGAGTTGGCCGACCAGGTTATTGCCGGTAGGTCCGCCGCGGTCCATATAGGCTCCGCCGTGGTCATATTCAGCCAGTCCCATGGATATCCATCCCTCGGTTGACGCCAGCGTTTTTGCCGGCCAGGAATTCCAGGGGTTTATGCCGTTCCACCGGGCAGGCACGAACACAAAATTGGTGTGCCAGCCCTCGATACTCGGCGAATAAACACAATGGCCTGCCGTCCAAACCGCTGACATATTGGAGGTGTTGACCACAGCCCCTGAGCAAACATAGTCACCGCTGCCCGGAATAGTGAAAAACACTTTGCCGATAACCCGGTAGGGAAACACGGTGGCATAAAGCAATGGCAGATCAGGGAACACCTGGTAGGACGAGAAAACGAAGGGATAGATCCCGATTAATGGTTCTACCTGAAAAAGATTTGACAGGCCCCTTTCCGCGCCATTGGGTTCCGGCGCTTTTTCTAAGATGTTCTTGCGCTGCGGAGGGAACGGAATAACCGCAGGCCCTCTGGCCGGAACCTTAAACTCCGGCCCCGAAGGGACCTCGGTCTCCATCGGACCAACCTCCATCGGAGGTTGGGCAAACATTGGCAAAGGCATTGGTTTTGCCTTTTGCATTCTTTCTTCCGTCCAGTACTGTTGAGCCGCTCTGAGCGGTTGTTCGATTTGATGGACAACGACCTGGCTAGCCTCATCCTGAGCCAATACACCTGCCGGTGAAAACACCAGCGCAGAGATCAGGACCGCCAGAGCAAGAAAATAACACGGTAACCGTCTTTTATCTTTTCTCATGACCTTTCTCCTCTGGGCGCAGATTATAATACGAGCCATTTGCGTTGTATGTAACGGGTTGAAATTGATAGTCATCGAGGTGCAGCAGGAATAATTTTACCCCAAATATTCATTAAGGGGGGGGTATTTTTAAGGGATTTAAGGTT
>JAFDLS010000328.1 GCA_019306365.1 Deltaproteobacteria bacterium | reverse complement strand
AAAAGGCGCTGATGGGCGACGTGGCCATGCGTGAGGCCAAGAGTGCCGCAAAAAAGTTGAAGAGAGCGGAAAAAAACACGGCCAAACTGGAAAAGCAAGCCAAAGCGGCGGCTTCCAAAGGCGGGGAAGCAGCCGAGAAGGCTCGGACCAAGTTGGTCAAAGCTAGAAAGAAGCTGGAGCAGATCAAACTGGCGTCTGCCGAGGCAGCCAAAAGGGCTGAGGGGCACATCAGCACCGACCTCTACCCGGTGGGCACCGGCCCTTATATGTATGATGAAGCCAAATCGGGGAACTACATACAGCTCAAGCGCAACCCGAACTGGTGGTTTGGCCGGTCCATAGGCCGTCCCGATATGCCGTATTTCGATGGACTCCGGACGACCGTGATCCCGGACCCGTCCATCCAGCTGGCAAATCTGCGCTCGGGAAGAATCGATGTCATGTACATCACCAAGGCGCAGTATTCAATGCTGAAGGATGACAAGAACTTTTATGTGCATGTTTTCCCCTCTAACACCCAGGTCGGCATGATTTTTAACCACACCGGCCCGGCCAGAGACATTCGCGTGCGCAAGGCCATTTCCCACGCCATAGACCGCAAGGCGTTAATGGCAGGGACGCAGTTCGGACTGGCCAGAGACGCAAGCTGTTATTTCCCCAGTGACCACTGGGCGCATAACCCTGCCTTAAAGCCCGTGAAGTACGACCCGGAATTGTCAAAGAAGCTTTTGGCCGAGGCCGGTTTCGCCAAGGGCCTGACCCTGACCGGAACCACAGGCAATACTCCCTCATCGCAGGCGGTCTCCGAGGCTATCAAGGGTATGCTGGCCAAGATCGGGGTAAACTGGAAAGTTGACGCGGTCGACGCGGTGTCCGGGGCGGACCGTTTGAAGAATCTGGAGTTCGACGTTTCCATGTGGGCCGCGGCTTATATCCAGGACCCGGATTCATTGTCCTGGTATCATCACCCTAAGGGAGCCTGGAACAATGGCAGAATTAAAAATAACAAGGTGGTGCCCCTGATAGAGGCGGCGAGGATTGAAATCGACCAGTCCAAGCGGCAGAAGATTTACCATCGGATAGAAGAGTTAATGTATGAAAACTATGACGATATCTGGCTGTGGGGCGAAGTGAGCGCCTTGACCTTAAGCAAGAAAGTACAGGGTTGGAACAATAAGATGTATATTGAAAACCGCACCTGGTATACATCCTCCCACCCTATGTGGTTCAAAGACGGCCGTCCATAGTTAGAGCGTTTGTCATAAATAGAGACCTCTGCAAAACCAGTAATTTTGTAATATTACTAATATTTCGAGGACTAAAATTTGAGCCTGACATATGCCGCTGCAGCGTGAGCGAAGCGGTGCTCAAGAGGTCAGCTAAAGGGCGAAGTTTTGCAGAGGTCTCAAACCATAAATATACGCAGCGGGAGATATAACCATGGGAAAAGTGGACGGATCAATTTTACTGAAAAACGGTCTCATAGTAGATGGAACCGGTGAAAAAGGGTACGTGGGTGATCTTCTAATCGAGGGCGAGAAAATAAAGAACATATCAAAAACCCCCCTTGATATTGATTGCCGCGCTGTTGATTGCTCAGGCCTGGTCATCGCACCCGGCTTTATAGACGCCCATTCTCATATGGACTGGGTCCTGGCCATGGAGGGATTCGAAAAACTGAAAATTCCGTACACGGCTCAAGGCTGTACAACCTTTGTAACCGGGAATTGCGGTTACAGCCCGGGCGGCTTCCGCCCGGACAGCGAGTACGTAAACATGATCAGGCTCGGCGCGGACCGCTCTTTTGATATCGATTGGTCTGCCATGGAGGGTTATTTTAACCACGTGGAAAAAGTGGGGCTGAGTCATAACATAATTCACCTGGTTGGGCACGGTACTACACAGATTTCGATGAGGGGTCTGAAAACCAGCCCGCTCGATAAAGACGAGATGAAAGAATTGCTGGGTCTGCTCGAAGAGGCCATGGACCAGGGCGCGGCGGGCGTATCCTTTGGTCTGGGTTACGAACCGGGTATGTTTTTCTCCACAGACGAAATAAAGGAAGTGGCCCGATTGGTGAAAAAGAAAAACAAAATCGTGACCGTCCATGGCCGGGTGTATTCCTTCGTGTCAGCCTTTTACCGGGAGAGAGGCGGCACTCCTCACAACGTGCTTTCGCTTCAGGAGATGATTGACGTAGCCAGGGAAACCGGTGTGCGTATGCAGTATTCCCACCTCATGTTCGCCGGCACCATAACTCATCCGACCTATAAACAATGCCTGGAGGTGCTTGATCAGGCCATTTCCGACGGTGTGGACATCATGACCGATACCTATCCCTACCACTGCGGCAACTCGGTCATTAACGTAATCCTGCCGCCCTGGTTCCTGGCCAACATTCCGGCCAATTATCATGACAGCGACGCGCTAGCCAGAGTCGAACGTGGTTTGGATAATATGTCCAGAAATGTTGGTTTCGGATATAACCATGTCCAGGTGACCTTTGCCAACCATCCTGATTTTAACCCGTATAACGGGATGTTCGTTGATGAAATCGCGGACAGGCTGGGTATCAGCCCGGCCATGGTAGTACTGGAGCTTTCGGAAAAAACCAATGGACGGGCCCGGATACTGAATCATAATTACAGCGACATGGAAATTATTGACGCGCTCATAGCGCATCCGGCCTGCCTGTTCATGACAGACGCGGTAGCGTCACCCGAGGGTGTACAAAACCCGGCCGCCTTCGGCACCTTTCCCTTGCTCCTTCAATACGCCCGGGATCGGAACCTGTTACCGCTCGAACAGGCGGTACGCAAAATGACCGGCGCCACGGCGGAACGTTTTAATATTGGAGATCGAGGATTTCTCAAGGAAGGCCTGGCCGCGGACGTTACGGTTTTTGATTGGGAAAATATCAAGGACAACAATACGGTAACTGAAACCGATCAGGAACCCACCGGGATCGAGGCGGTATTCATAAATGGCAGACAGGTCAAGAAAGATGGACAGGTGGACGGTTCAATCAGTCCCGGTAAGGTAATCCGTACTTAGAACAATTAGAGAAAATTGAATCACTATTGCCTGAGGGAGTGATCACCTCTGAGGGAGATCTTAAGCAGACAGGCACCATCTTTTAATCTGGTAAAGCGTTTGTCATAAATATGTTCCGTTTGGCCTTGGGATAAAGATCATGGCAAAATAGAATATCGAACAGATGAATGTTGACAGGTTACCGGAATCCCGAAAAACCTTAACACTTGCCAGCCTGCCCGTCCGGCGCTCAGGGACAACATGTCAATGGAGAGTTATTTCAATTGGATGTTATCAATGCTGGTTTTCGCCTGGGTTCCTACAATTTGACATAAAGGGTATTCTAAGGGCAAGCATTCGCCGTGATTTGCAAAAGAAAGGTCATTTAAGGTAAGATGGTCAAATATGAATCCAGGGATTGAAAAAATTTACTCAATGGGTTATTTTTTATTTGACCTGAGTTTACTTTTATGTAAACTTCTAAGAAAGCCAACCCGATGAAGTATAGAAGTCGGAAAAAGGGCTGGAAATTCGAGGTTTACGTAGCTCGACTCCCTAATGGAAAATATCCCGCTAAAGAATATTTGGAAAGCTTGGATAAAAGAACCAAGGCCAAATTTGACGCCCTCATCGACAATATGGCCGAAGTGGGCTATATTCGGAATAGAGATAAATTTAAATTTTTAGAAGAGGGTTTTTTTGAGTTCAAGCACACAAGACCCCATCATAGGATCATAGGGTATTTTGATAGGAAGGTACAGGGTAGAATAATTTTGACTCATGGCTATCAAAAGCAATCAAACAAAATGCCTAGAGCTGAAGTCAATAGAGCGAAATATATTAGGGATGAATATGAAAAACAAGTGAATAAGTCCCAAAAAAAGGAGGATTAAGATGGCGCTGATGGATGAATACCTTAAAGACGAGGAGTATCATCGCCTATATAATCAAGAACGAGTAATTTTAAAGGTAACGGAAGCGTTATGCCAATATATGGAAGATCATAATATTACGCGAGTTGAATTAGCTCGTAGGTTGGATAAAAACAAGAGTTTCATTTCGCAGGTACTGAACGGCGGTAGGAATCTTACCTTGCGTACTTT
>JAFDLS010000081.1 GCA_019306365.1 Deltaproteobacteria bacterium | reverse complement strand
GATGCTGTTTGTTTATGGAGGTTCCCTGGCCTGGGACTCTTTGTCCCGGTTCGAGCACTCACAGTCCGCCTGGAACCCTCCGCTTTATCCTGTCAAACTGATGATTCCCTTGGGAGCCCTTTTGCTCATGCTCCAGGGTCTGGCTAAGCTGATTCTGGATTTCTTCATTTTGTTTGATATCGAACCGCCCATAATTCATGAGACCCAAGAAGGAGAGTCCTTATGAGCATTGAACTGTTAACAATCCTCTTTTTCGGAGCGCTTATCTTCTTTCTTTTATCAGGGCTTCCCCTTGCTTTCGTCTTGGGCGGGGTGTCCATGATTTTTCTTTATTTTACATGGGGTCCCCAATCCTTTTACATGGTCGCGGCCCAAACCTGGGGGGCCATGAACAAATTCACTTTGGTGGCTATACCTCTGTTTGTCTTTATGGCCATGATTTTGGAAAGGGCCGGAGTGGCCGAAGATCTTTATGAGATGATGTATCTCTGGTTTGGACCTGTTGGAGGAGGGTTGGCTATTGGTACAGTGGGCATATGCGCCGTTTTTTCAGCCATGTGCGGAATCAGCGGGGCGGCTGTGGTTAGCATGGGGACCATCGCTTTACCTTCTATGCTGAAACGCGGTTATGATAAAGAACTGGCCTTGGGCTGCATCAACTCCGGAGGGGGCTGGGGCATCCTCATCCCTCCGAGCATCATTATGATCCTTTACGCACTCATTTCAGGGGAGTCCGTGGGAAAGCTTTTTGCGGGAGGGGTTTTACCGGGCCTTCTTCTTCTGGTTCTTGTCTCCAGTTACATCGGTATCCGGTGCGTTTTCCAACCTCATTTAGGTCCGGCCCTTCCCCGCGAAGAGAGGGGAGACTGGCAGAAAAAAATGACAGCGCTCAAGGCCGTTATTTTACCGATTATTATTGTTATTATGGTCCTGGGATCCATTATCGGGGGGATAACCACACCCACAGAGGCCGCGGCGATGGGTGTTCTGGGATCCCTTATCTCGGCGGGGGTATACAGAAAGTTAAACTGGAATTTGCTTAAGGAAGCCGCCCACCGTACCCTAAGGCTGACCAGCATGATCATGTGGATTCTCTTCGGCGCTTACTGCTTTAGTGCCGCTTATCACGGGATGGGGGCTAACCATCTGATAGAGAATTTGATGCTCTATATCCCCGGCGGCCGTTGGGGAACCATCATTTTCATCCAACTTGTCATATTCCTTCTGGCCATGGTCCTGGACCCGGCGGGCATCATGATGATCTGTGTCCCCGTTTTTCTGCCTGTGGTCAAGTCACTGGGTTTTGACCCGTTGTGGTTTGGCATCCTGTTTGTCATAAACATGGAGATTGGCTACATGACACCGCCATTTGGTTTTAATCTGTTTTACCTCAAGGGAATTGTGCCGCCAGGAATAACCATGGGAGATATCTATCGCTCGGTTATTCCTTATACAGCCGTTGAATTAACGGGGCTGATTCTAATCATGATCTTCCCCCAGATCGCACTCTGGCTGCCGCGTATTCTTTTGGGTTAAGCAAAAGCCGTTTTAAAGTGACTTAGACAACAATTCATTGAAATGAAAGGGGCTAAAGAAACATCCTTACATTTCTGACGCCGCCCCCACCCAAACTTCCTATTTCGAGGAAGCGGGTGGGGGTGAGTTTATTATTACTCTGAGTATCAGCGGACCTGATTCTATCGCTTTGGAAAATCAGTCTGGATCATAAGAAAATTTGAGTCCGCTTTAGAAACAAATTGGAAAGAGAGGTAAACTTCAATGGACTTTAAGACTTATCCAGAATTCAGCACCCGCTATCCCCTGCTTCTGACTACCTTCATGAAAAGACCGGCACGCTTGTATCCAAATGAAACAGGAGTGGTCTATAGAAATCCGGATAACGGCCAATATCTAAGATTTACCTGGCAGGAGTGGTACGAGCGAACCTGCCGCCTGGCCAATGTTCTCAAGGGCCCTCTGGGAGTCAAACCTGGTAAACCCGGCGAGCCCGGTGATAGAATCGCGACACTGGCCCTGAATCACCACTGGCATCTCGAACTTTACTATGCCGTGCCTTGCTCAGGGGCCGTCTTACATCCTATCAATATGAGGCTCTCACTGGATCACATTACCTACACCATAAAACATGCTGAAGATAAAATTATCTTTTTTGATGATTTCAGCCTGCCCCAGCTAGAAAGCATATTCGATCAGATAAAGGGCACGGTTGAAAAATTCGTATACCTTTCAGATAAGCCCGGAAAACCTAAAACAAAGATCGAACCCCTTTTTGAGTACGAAGAGCTGATCGCGAAACAGCCGCCTGAATTCACATGGCCAAACTTGAGCGAAGATAATTATGCCACCTGCTGTTATACAACAGGCACCACGGGTCTGCCCAAAGGAGTCATGTTCACTCACAGGCAACTCTACCTGTTGGCCCTGCACGTGGTAATCCGCAATTTTTATAACTCTGATCCCGCCCTGCCTCAGATCGGTGAAAGAAACATCCCTTTGTTCAATGTTCCGCTGTTTCACGTTCACGGCTGGGGTTATCCCTTTTTCAGCGTTTTCGGGGCGAATAAGATAGTGATGCCCGGAAGATTCACTCCGGAGGGTTTTTGCGAACTGGTTCAAACCGAGAAGGTCACCAGCTCAGGACTCGTTCCCACGATGCTCGCCATGCTCATGGAGTATAAGGAGCTGGATAAGTATGACTTGAGCAGCCTGGCGAATATCACAGTCGGCGGCGCTGCCTTACCCCTGGGCTTGAAAAACAAGGCCGAGAAGGTAATTCCAGGGTTTTCCGCCACGTCCGGTTATGGAATGACGGAAACGGCGCCCAGTACGATCAACGCCTTTGTAAAAAAATTCATGCACGACTGGCCGAAAGAGGACCTGGACGAAGTCAGGGTAAAAACAGGAGTCCCTGTACCGGGGCTCGAGGTTGAGGTTGTTGATGATGTGGGAAAACCCGTACCTCAGAATAATGAATCCATCGGTGAAATCGTTATCAGAGGGCCATGGGTCATGGAAAAATATTATAAAGACCCGGAAAAAACCGCAGAGGTTTGGAGGGATGGGTGGTTCCACACCGGGGATGTGGCCAAGGTCGACGAAGACGGCTATATCATCATCGCGGATAGAATGTCTGATATGATTAGAAGCGGGGCGGAAATGGTTCCAACCGTGCTGTTGGAAAATCTGACCGCGACCGCTGATTTTGTCCTTGAGGCAACTTACGTTGGAGTGCCCGACGCCATCTGGGGAGAAAGGCCCATGGTTCTGGTTACACTGGTCCCCGACGCCGATAAAACCGAAGATGACATCATCAAATTCCTCGAAACCGAAGGCGTGGACAAAGGCAAGATAACCAGATGGATGCTTCCGGATTACGTGGTCATAACCGACGATATACCTAAGACCAGTGTGGGCAAATTTAACAAAATACACATCAAGGCTCGGATGGAGTATTTCCTGAACAAGGCCAAAAAAATAAGGCAGGATTAACCGGGAAATATCAAGTTAAAATAATCAGATGAATGAAAATGATGAGACAACGCTGAACGTTAAGTGTTCATTTCCCTGACTCTCGTCCATTTTACCGGTGATGTCTATTCTTCTTTTATAAGCCCGCTTCTGCCTGTTTTTTTCGATAAATTCTCGCTCTCCTTAACGCAGGTTGGTTTTTTAGCCGGGGTTAGCAGGTTTCTGGCCTTTATTGTTCAGCCGTCAGCCGGATACCTGGCTGACCGCTACAGCACACGATTTTTCATCCTGGGCGGTCCTTTGCTGGCCATCGTCTTCATCCCTCTGGTGGGGTATGCCACTTCATTCTGGACACTGATTCTTTTCATCGCGGTCCTGCTGCTGTTTGCCATTAGCCTCGTGCATCTGATACCGGAAAAACGGTGAAACTTCACCGTATGAGGATCATAGTTTTATTTCATTACAATTTCTTTCAGAACAAGTTTTAGTGTAACCAGTGATTCGCATATGATCTGCATATGGCTTGTTTGAGAGCCGGATTGAAAGATTGCATTACCGGTCCATTAGTGGTATAGAAATCAATATTTCCCAATGAAAAAAATTCCGCAGATAATTGTTCCGGTCATCGTTTTCATGCATTTTTTCTATCGCCAGCTTTCAGCCTGGTTGTGTGAGATGTATTAAAAAGACCTCCTGCGAATTATGATAAAAATGATCACAGTGCGCCAGTCAGATATAAGTCAGGAAGCCTTCAGTCATTGTGTTGGAGATTAAAACTTAATGAAATCCTGATAAATGATTCCACCTTGATAGGTCTGCTTGAACAAGGGGTTGAAAATGCACCAGAATAACCTGATATACATTTTGGCCATCGACCTGGGGACTTCCGGAAGCAAAACAGCCCTAGTTTCAGTTTATGGAGAAATTATTGATTTTGATTTCCAGAAGGTCCCGCTTAATCTTTTGCCTAATGGCGGCGCAGAACAAAACCCGGATGACTGGTGGAACGCTATCATGACGACCTCTAAACGCCTCATCGGTAAGAACCTGATTTCACCCGATGATATAGCAGCTATCAGCTGCACAGCTCAATGGTCTGGCACTGTGGCTGTGGACCGAAATGGGGACCACCTCATGAATGCCGTCATCTGGATGGATTCACGCGGAGCTGAGCCGCTTGAAAAGATAATCAAGGGACCCGTCAATGTAGCAGGTTACGACGCCAGAAAGATCATCCCCTGGATCAGGTTGACCGGCGGCGCTCCAGCGCAATCGGGCAAGGATCCGGTAGCGCATATACTGTTCATAAAAAACGAATATCCTGATATCTACAATAAAACCTATAAATTTCTCGAACCTAAAGACTACATCAATCTGCGCTTGACCGGGGAATACGCCGCTTCCTTTGATTCAATCACGCTGCACTGGGTCACGGATAACCGGGATGTATCCAATGTTTCTTATCACGATAAGCTGTTAAAAATGGCTAAGCTGGACAGGGAAAAACTCCCTGATCTCAAGCGATCCATCGATATATTGGGAACAATAAAAGAAGAAGTTGCCAAGGAGCTGGGCCTCAGAAAGGACACCAAGGTTGTATTGGGGTCACCGGATGTTCCTTCCGCCGCGATTGGCTCAGGGGCTGTTAGAGATTTCGAGGGACACATTTATATTGGCACTTCATCCTGGATCCTCGCTCACGTTCCATTTAAAAAAACCGATATCTTCCACAACATAGCTTCCATACCCTGCTCTATCCCGGGCCGGTATGTCATCGCCAACGAACAGGAAACCGCCGGGGCGAGTTTGACCTTTTTGAGGGACAACATTCTGTACCATAAAGATGAACTGTTAAAAGAGGAAAAGGTCCCGCACGTCTATCAAATCTTTGATCGAATCGCTGAAAAAGTTCCGGCTGGCAGTCACAATGTCATTTTCACACCCTGGCTTTACGGCGAACGAACACCTGTTGAGAATCATTTGATGAGAGCGGGGTTATACAACCTGTCGCTGGAGAACACGCGCGAGGACATTATCCGGGCTTTCCTGGAAGGTGTGGCGTATAATCAAAAATGGGTTCTTAAATACGTCGAAAAATTTATAGGGCGGAAAATGGATCCAATCAACATGATCGGCGGCGGGGCCAATTCCGATGTCTGGTGTCAAATCCACGCCGATGTTTTGGACCGAACGATAAAGCAGGTTGAGGACCCCATTCAGGCTAACGCTCGAGGGGCCGCCTTTATTGCTTTAGTGGGCCTGGGATATATTAATTTCGATGACATTCCTAAATATATTAAAATAAAGCAGGTCTATAAACCGAACCCCGGTAACCGGGAGGTTTATGATAAACTGTTTAAAGAGTTTTTGAATATTTACAAAAAAAATTCAGGGATCTATCGGAGACTGAACAAAGGTTTAAAACATATAAACATAGCGAGGTAATCACAGCATGGAATATGAAGAGATCATATCAAGGCTCAGGCACATAGCCACCAGCCCCGTGCACCCAATCCCGGATGAAAAATTGGAGAAGGTACGACAGGAATACTATGAAAAACACTCAAAATCCTTACAGCTTTTCAACGACGCCCAGGACGTCATCCCTGGAGGAGTTGAACACAATTTGAGCTCTTCACATCCCTTTCCTCTGGCAATGGATCGCGCTAAGGGCTACAAGCTTTGGGATGTAGACGGAAATGAATTCGTTGATTATTTGCTGTGCGGCGGGCCGATCATGTTAGGGCACCATTTCGATGAACTGGATGACCGGATTGTCGAAGTAATTAATGAGAAAGGTCCGGCCACAGGATTGTCCTGTGAATACGAAATCCTGGCCGCGAAAGAAATCATCAAGCGCCTGCCAGGTGTGGAAACGGTCAGGTTCCTGCAGTCAGGCACAGAAGGCTGCATGGCCGCCATTCGTATCGCCAGGGCTTTTACAGGGAAAGATACAGTCATCAAGGTCGGCGGCAGCTACCACGGCTGGTCTGATCAGATGGTCTACTCCATACACATTCCGGGCACAGGCGCGCTTCAGTCAGCGGGAATCTCGAAGGACTGTTTTAACCATATCGTGGATGTTGCGCCCAATGATTTCGAGGGATTGGAAAAAGCATTCAAGGAAAATCAGGACAACGGCGGCGTGGCCGCTATGATCGTGGAGCCGATTGGCGGAGAGTGCGGCACCCACCCTGTTCACCCTGAATGGAACAAGACCATCAGAGGGCTTTGCGATACTTACGGGGCTCTGCTGATTTTTGATGAAGTCGTAACCGCCTTCAGACTGCACATGGGGGGCGCGCAAACGTATTTTAACATCAAACCCGACCTGACGGTTCTGGGTAAAATTATCACCCACGGCTACCCGTCCTGCGGAGCGGTAGCCGGTCGGAAAGACGTGATGAGCGTTTGCCACGCGGATCTGGGCAAGCGAGCTTATCTTGGAGGGACGCTGGCCGCCAATCCAATCTCAACCGCCGCCTGTTATCATGCCTTAAAACTGATGGAAAAATATGACGCGCTAAAAAAGGCTGCAGATTACGCGGATAAACTGACAAAAGGGTTAAATGATCTGTTTTCAACCAGAGATGATCTGCCTTTTTTCGTTTATAATTACGGTCCCATTCTGCACTATGCCACCACCTCCTTTTTCGCGGTGAAACTTACTGACCCTGACTTTTTGAATCAGATCCTCCTAAGAAGAAAAGTGGCTGAAGACTACCAGATGGCAGCGACGCTTCAAGGCCTGTCCACCCTCGCGGGGACGCGAATGTACACCTGCATGCAGCACGACCAGGAAGCCCTGGACAAGACCATTCAGGCTTGGGAGTATGTATTGTCCTTAATTCCAAAATCATAACTTGATATATAGATAAAAAAACAGACAGGTAAATCAAGTGAAGGCACGGCTTCCATTCAACAATCAAAGACCTAAACAATTTGGCCGTAAGGTAATAAATAACCAGGCTTGTAAAGGAGATAATCATGAATAAATACGATGATCAGCCCATGGCTTTGCCAGAAGGCATTGATATGGAAAAACACGTCATCGCTACCTACTATGTCGCGATGCCGAAAGAGGTGGATATGCTCAAAATGAGCCCTGTACTCGCTATTGAGCAATCCACCGGAACCTGGACGCCGGTGCCGGGTGAGACCCCGGAAATACGGGCCAAGCATGTAGCCAAAATAATAGGAATATATGAAGCGCCTAATCACGAATGGGGCTTCGGGCCGGAAGTCACCGAAAGGCGATACATCATCCAGACCGCCTTCCCGGCCATAAACATCGAAAACCAGCTGCCCATGCTTCTCACCGCAACAGTGGGAAACATATCCATGGCTCCGAATTTGAAAATTCTGGACATCCGCATGCCCAAAGCCTTGTTGGACGGATATCAAGGGCCAAAATTTGGCATTGACGGCCTTTATGAAGCCTTGAATCTCGAAAAGGGGCGTCCGTTATTGAATAACATGATTAAACCCTGCAGCGGCTACCCGCTGGAGGTCGGGGTGGAACTTTTCTACAAAGCCGCGCTGGGCGGATGCGATGTGGTCAAGGACGATGAGCTGATCGCGGACATGGAATACAACCACGCCGTTGATCGGGTCAAGGCTTACATGGAGAAAGAGCGGCAGGTTTTTGAAGAAACCGGGGAGCATACCCTTTATACCGTCAATGTGACCGATCGGCTGCCCAAGATGTTTGACCTGGCCAAACGGGTCGTTGAGGCGGGGGCCAACGCTATGATGGTCAACTACCTGGCCGTGGGACCTGAAGCCATGCGAGCCCTGGCGGAAGATACTGAGATCAATGTACCGATTCTGGCTCACATGGACACGGCCGGAGCCTATTACATGTCCCCTGTACAGGGCATATCCTCCTCCATAATCCTCGGTAAAATTCCTCGCCTGTGCGGCGCGGACGCGATTGTGATGCCATTTTCGATGGGCGGAAAAGCGAACTATCTGCCTGAAAAATTCCTCTGGGCGGCGAAATGCCTGACTTATCCCTTTGGAGATCTGAAGCCAACCATGCCCATGCCGTCAGGTGGAATTACACCTGCCAACGTGGCCGATATAGTGAACGAGCTGGGAGTAGACGTCATGATCGGTTCCGGAGGCGGGGTCCACG
Source organism: Deltaproteobacteria bacterium (assembly GCA_019306365.1). Taxonomy (GTDB): domain Bacteria; phylum Desulfobacterota; class Desulfarculia; order Adiutricales; family JAFDHD01; genus JAFDHD01. The sequence goes on along the minus strand of JAFDLS010000081.1, from coordinate 4,595 downwards.
CTCACCCCCAGGGGCCGGTTGGGGGCGCGAGAGCCCTTCGGCAGGCCATAGACGCGGCCATCCAGGGAATTCCGCTCGAGGAGTACGCCACAGAACATGAGGAACTGGGAGTCGCCCTAGGTTTGTGGGGGAAGAAAACGGAATTTGTAACCTGATTTCTGACAGCTCATAAACACGCTGCTCTTACCCAGCCAAAAATTGTTTTTTATCCCCCTTCAAGGGGAGATTGAAGAGGTACGAACGGCGCTAATTTAGATTAACGGGAAATCAACGCCGCCAGGGCCTGCCAGGGTGTTTACACCACTCAGGATTCTAAGTATAATAAGGTATACTTATCAGTCTTTCGTACAACCGAAGACATATTAAGTTCATATCAGGAGCGCTGCCATGAACGAACACGAGATTGACCCTCGGCTGCCAGTTGTTCAAGACGCAGACCTGAGGGACAAGATTGTTCTTGTTCGAGTGGACCATAATGTCGTCAAGAAGGGGGAAATTCGCGATCCCTACCGGATTGACGCCACTTTTGGTACCATTTATAACATTGTGGAAAGAGGCGGCCGACCCATTATTATGACCCATAATGGCCGCCCGCGTGATAAAAAGACCGGACAAATCAAGATAACGGACGATACTGCGATTCAGCCGGTGGTCGATTATCTGGAAAGAAAACTGCACACCAAAATTACGATTCCTCAATTCCCCAACGATCCCAAATTGGGGATTAGAGAGATCGACACCTCCATCAACTGGCATATAAGGGATCTGCGCACTCACACAATCGGGAGCATTTATCTGCCAAATACAAGGTGGTTCGAGGGCGAAGAAGCTACAGGCGAAAGGCGGGACCGATTCGCGATTCAACTGGCCGGTCTGGCCGATGTCTTTGTTAATGACGCCTTTGGGTCCTGGCAGTCCCACGCCTCCACGGTTGACGTTACCAGGCATCTGCCAAGCTTTGCCGGATTTCTCCTTCAAAAGGAACTGAGTAACCTTAAATATATACTGGAACCTAAGCGGCCTTTTTTAGCCGTGGTAGCCGGGGCAAAATACGACACGAAAATCGGCCCCCTTAACAAGATCTACCAAAAGGTTGATCATTTAATTTTGGGCGGTGTGATTTATAATACTTTTCTTTGCGCTAAATACGGCATCAAAGTGGCCGGAATCAGCGAAAAAGATATCATGGCGGCAAAAGATTTAGTAGCCCAGGACCGGGAGGCTAAAAAGGTGATCGAGCTGCCGTTTCTAATTGAATCGGATACAATCGAGGGACGTTTCGAAGGTAAATACCGACCGCGCAGTATCAAGGATTTCAAAAAGGGAGACAAGTTTGGTTATTTCCTGGACGTGGCTCCCGAGTCATTCGATACTCCTGGCGTATCCGAAATCATTGGGTCGGCTGAGACCATTTTCGTTAACGCGGTCATGGGCCTCACCCCTCATTTTTATGAAGGTTCTGAGAAGCTGGACCGAACCATTGACAAGAACCGGCAAGCTCAAAAATATTATGGCGGGGGAGACACGCTTCAGGAATTCAAGAACCTGAGTCCCGGCCTGTATTTAGCCGCCATGGACAGCGCACTTCTTTACCGGGGGCGGGACTGTACTCAAAGCGATCGAGGACGGTACGCCATACGGTCTTGAACCGGTCAAAGCCCTTATAGAAAACGCGGGGGAAAAGCCAGGATAATTAAAGTAAAATATTGGCTGTTAGATTTAATCGGTTGTTTATGAATATTATTACGATTTTTTAATTTACTGAAAGCAAAAACCCTAAAACAGCAAAGCCTTGATGTTATTGAAAATAATCTGGGAAACACCAATCAAGAAGTTTCCCAGATTTTTTCCAATCAAGAAGTTTCCCAGATTTTTTTTATTCAATGATTGTCGTATTACTAACTATTATCCACTATTATGGTTTGCCATCGTCCGTCAACCATGACAATACGTGACGGCTCGCCAGGGCGCGGCGGCAATTTGGAATCGGTTAGGGTGTACTCCGGGTCGTAAGGTAATTTAACCCCAAATCCTTCCGGCGTCTGAAAGGCCTGAGGCAAAATAGTCTGGATCTCGCGAGAAGCCGCCTCTTTGAATAATTGATCGATGGACGAAAACTCGGCCAGCTCTTCCGTTGTCTTAAGGGTGGGCGGCATAAGGAGGATTTCTCCAGCCTCCTGTCTTTTAAGGGCGTCCGCTGGAGTAATCCAGAGCGATTCGGTCAGCTCAATGGAATCGTGAATCGGAACCTGGTTAGAAGGCATTCGGGCCAACAGGAACCGGGTGTCAAATCTCTTGGATTCAACCTTCGGTGTAATCCAGTGAGCATAAGGCCTTAACAGGTCAAGCCTGAAACAGATATCTTCAGCTTGGGCCAGTTCAGTCAATGACATCTCATGTTCGTGTATTTTCATCCGATATGCATTAAAGCGGGTTTCGGTTTCCCCATTGCCAAAATCAACATCTCCGCCAGAAGCTTCAGAAGCCAAAAGAACGCCAGCTTCCTCAAACGTCTCCCGCACCGCGGTGAAAAACAGCCCCAGCGCCTTCTCCTCTTTGACAAGTCAGGCTCATTAAGTTTCAAACTGGCTTCCTCAACAGACAAACCATGAGCATAATTTGTCAAATCAGGATCACAATCCGCTTCGTCCAGCCTGCCGCCCGGGAAAACGAACGCGCTTGCCATAAAATTCTGCTTTCGATGACGGCGCATTAAAAAAAATTCAAAAGGCGCGTGATCCCTTTCCCTAAGTAGAATCACCGTAGCCGCGTCGTATACCTGCGATCCATCGGAAAATTTACGTTCCTTGCTGTAAAAGGGCTTCATTTCTTATAATTTTCCATTTCTTTTAAGATGTTTTTTAAATATCGATACTAGCCAATACGGCTGTAATAAATCAAGAACTTTTCTTTCAAAATACAAAACAACCTGAATATTCTTAATGATTATTTTTTTACCGCCCGTATAAACTTTTTGCGCCAGTTTCTAAGGAACGTTGAACATTTAAATAAATCCGCCAGTTCGCACATTCAAGAGTTGTCGATAAGAGAGCTTTTTATAATTTTGCCCTAAATAAAAAATCGAATGGTTCTTGTAACCACGAAGACTAAATCAAATCATGACAAAGAACAACCGAGACCTCTGCAAAACATCGTCCTTTAGCTGACCTCTTTGTCAGGCTCAAATTTAAGTCCTCGAAATATTGGCAATATTCCTGCGGGTTAAATTTTCGCCTTCCGCGATTTCAACAAAATTACTGGTTTTGCAGAGGTCTCAACCTGTGAAACTAAAATCAGTTGCGCCGCAAATTGTAAAATGATAACCTTCCGTAACAATCTAAGGTTTCTCAATCATAAAGGAGTAGACTATGGGTATTGAACCTCGTTTTTACGTAGTGGAAAAAGAAGGTCCGATTATCATCTGGAAGTTTTCCAACCCGCCAAAGAACCTGGCTACAATAGAAACTGGTGAGGAACTGGGTCAGCTGGTGGAGGAATTTGACAAAGACGACGAGCTTCGGGTCGGTATTCTAACCAGCGCCGTTCCAGGGATGTTCATTCAGCATTTCGATGTTTCTTCTATCTTAGATTGGGCTGAGGGCCTGTCGCAAGCCTCAGATGAAGAAGTCGAACAGCAGCTGGCTATGCTTCCTGAGCCCTCCATTCTGGGCAACCGCACCTCAAAACCAATTATCTGCGCTATTAACGGACCGGTTGAAGGCGGCGGTTGTGAACTGGCCATGTCTTGTGACTTTCGTTTTATCTCGAAAGACGCCTTCATGGGCCAGCCTGAAGTAACTGCCGGCTTCCCGCCTGGTTATGGAATCCCCCGTATGATTCAGCTGATCGGTTTAGGCAGGACCCTTGAACTCTGTTTAACTGGTCGGAGGGTATATCCTGAGGAGGCTGAACAAATTGGTCTGGCAACTAAAGCTTGCGCCCCGGAAGAGCTCATGCCGGCTGTCATGGCTTTTGCCCAATCATTGGCGGCTAAACCGAAGGTCGGTCTTGATCTCACCAAAAAGACCGTTTATGAATGCGCCGACCTGACTCTTCATCAGGGTCTTGTGCTGAACAGAAAGACCTTCTTTGAATCGATCCGAAGTGAGGACGCTCTTAATCTGATGCGTTTGTATGTCTCCGTTGGACAGGATCGTGAAAAACTGGCGGCCATGCTTCTGGAACAGGAAAACTGAGTTTCCTTTAGTCAATAGTTACTGGAAGCTATCTCAAAATTAGTGTTTTGGTCTAAATCGCGGAGAAAGAAAATTTAACCCGCAGGAATATGAGTTAGGGTAAAAAAACTTTTTTGAGATGGCTTCTGATTGAGTTTATAGATGTTTGACTGGTTGACCCCGAGGAACTTTCTTCGGGGTATGAGTCGATTTGTAAAGTCATATTAATGGAGAGAGTTTATGAGTGAGAAAAAGCGAGTACCCTTGAAGCCGGGGATATTCAGGATACCTGACGATCCTGGTGAGAAGCCTTATTTAACCGCGTCCAAGTGTAAGGAGTGCGGTACGTACTTTTATCCCATGCGGGCCATCTGCCTCAACTGCGGCCAGGAGACTCTTGAGGAGGCTCGTTTGAGCGGC
>JAFDLS010000080.1 GCA_019306365.1 Deltaproteobacteria bacterium | reverse complement strand
AACTAAATCTCCCCCTGCCCCAAAGCCAAACTGAACTTATTTATGACAAACGCTCTAGTTAGGCAAACTGATAAAAGGTGGGTCCGGCTTGACTTTTTTAGGCATTTAACTTATTATGAATGTTACCTTTATTGATCATTTTGGCGTTATTTCATGAACTTCTTCCTACCAGATTTGATTGTCCGAGGCGGATGGTTAATGTATCCGATATTATTCTGTTCCATCCTCGCTCTGGGCGTTTTTATAGAAAGGCTTTTCAAACTTCGTCAGGTCCGCGTTCTGCCTCAAGATCTGATACAAAATCTCAATGACCTTATTATGCGCTATAAATATCCTGACGCCATCTCTTTATGTCAGGGTCACCCCAGCCCAATAGCTCGAATCTATCACGCCGGACTCAAAATATCAGGACAGCCGCGCCAGGTCATAAAGGAGGTGGTGCAGGAGGTTGGTAGAAGGGAAGCCGCCGAACTGGAAAAGTATCTTTCAGTTCTCTCCACTGTGGCAAGCATCACGCCATTATTAGGACTCCTGGGAACTGTATCCGGCATGATCAAAACCTTTAATATTATCGCCTACTATGGAGTCGGGAATCCCGGAACCATGGCCGGCGGCATTTCTGAAGCCTTGATCACTACAGCGGCAGGGTTGACCGTGGCCATCCCCACACTTGTTGGATATCGTTTTGTCTCCAGCAAGGCTGATAACCTGATTTTGAATCTGGAAGAACAGTCTATCAAACTGGTTGAATCCCTCAAAGGCCCGGAGCAATAACTCGTGCAGTTTAAAATCAGACACCGCAACACCCCTCTTATTGAAATCACGCCTTTGATTGATGTCGTCTTCCTCCTTCTGCTGTTCTTTATGGTTACCACACAGTTCACCACCGCGCCCGGTCTTCAGATAGCCTTACCGGAAATAAAGCCTGGAGCCACGGTCACAACCACGGCGAAAATCAACATCAGCGTTACGTCCGCGGGGGACATATACGTAGCCGGTAATCCCGTGGCCGCCAGGAACCTGAAGCAAGTTCTGACAAAAGCGGCTCCTGATCTGGCGTCAACGATAATTATCCTGACAGCGGATAAGGATGTACCTCATGGGAAGATTGTATCCATGATGGATACTCTTCGCGCTCTGGGCATTAAAAAAATGGTCATCGCCGCTCGATGGAAAGCAGAAGAACGGAAGAGATAGGCCGTGTCTCTATTTACCAAAAACCGCTCTATCTTTTTAATCCTGGTGTCACTAACCGCAATTCTAGCTCTTACTCTCATCTACAATAACAGAGGCTACCTGAGTTTAAAACGTCTGGGGCAGGAACGAAATGAGCTCGAGGTTGTCAACAAGGAGTACAAGGAACAAAACAGGCTGCTCATGATGAAAATTGATAGAATTAAGAATGACCTTAGTTACATCGAGGATGAGGCGCGGAAAAAGTTAGGGTTGGTGCGGCCCGACGAACAGATTTTCAAACTCAAAAATGAGCCTGAGCCAGCTCTTTCCGAAAAAAGCTCCACCAACCCTTGAACTACAGGTTGACTCTCCTGTAGCTCGTATGTTTTAGTAATTAATGTCAAAAGACTGGAATCGAGAGAGAGTCCAATGAATTTTTCAGACACAGGATTCAAGACATTGAAAAATTCGGAGTTGGAATTTCTTGAACGTCTGGCCCTAACGGATCCCTCTTCACCGGATCTGTTAAGTCTCGCTCGGGTCTATCTGGCTCAAAAACGGTTTGAATCAGGCGCCAAAGTTGCCCGGGGAGTGGTGGACGCTCACCCGGACAATCTTGAAGCGGCTCTTGTTTTAGCTCAAGCTTATGTGCGGTTGGATCAGGTTGAGCGGGCTAAAGGACTCCTGAAAAAGGCCTCAAGCCGGTTAACTGATTTAATCCCGATTTTCAAGGAACTGTCGCGGTTGTTTGAGATAACAGGAGAATCTAATCAATCCCTGAGGTTCCTGAAGGTTTATAAAGCTTTGGCGCTTTCTGAAGAAGCTGGCGCTGAAGGCCTTTTATTTGAACTCGATCCATTGGCAGAGGAAGCAGCAGACAGGACCGAGCCTGTACCGACTGAAACACTGGCCGGGTTATATCTTGAGCAGGGGCTGGTAGACAAGGCGCTCGAAATCTATGAAAAAATACTTGAAGAGGACCCGGAGAACGAAATGGTCCGAAGTAAAATGGTCGATATTTATCTGGGCGTGGATGATCAGTCTCCTGAAACCAATGCCAGCAGTCGAGAATAAAACCAGACAAGCTAAGGAGCGGTTGATCGCAAAGCTTCAGAAACTGCAGTTAGCCGCCCAGAGCAGGCTAAAGGCCGTTGAGGCCTAACAGTAAATAGAGACCTCTGCAAAACCAGTAATTTTGTTGAAATCGCGGAAGGCGAAAATTTAACCCGCAGGAATATTACTAATATTTCGAGGACTTAAATTTGAGCTTGACAAAGAGTTCAGCTAAAGGACGAAGTTTTGCAGAGGTCTCAAATAATGTGACTTTCGTAAGGGATTAAAAATAGAATTTAAAGGTGAACCATACTATATTGTCGATTTTCTGCACGTTAAACCAGGTAAAGGCGGCGCCTTCGTTAGAACCAAGCTTAAAAACATGATCACCGGCCGCGTACTGGATGAAACTTTCCGGCCCTCAGACAAAATAAATCGGCCTGACCTGGAAGAGAAAAGTATGCAGTATCTTTACAAGGATTCGGACGGATACTGCTTCATGGACAATGACACCTATGAACAGGTAGTTCTTTCGGAAGACCAGATCAGTGACTACAAGAATTACCTTCAGGAAAACATTAATCTCGAGATTCTATATTTCAACGGGCGGCCAATTGGTTTAGAACTGCCCACCGCTGTTGGGTTGACGGTCGTCCAGACAGAACCCGGATTCAAAGGCGATACAGCCAGCGGTGGGAGTAAACCAGCCACATTAGAAACCGGGTTAGTAGTCCAGGTTCCCTTCTTCATAGATCAGGGCGACAAGCTTAAGATCGATACAAGAACCGGCGAATATATGGAACGGGTCAGGGAGTAGCGTGGTTGCCTTTACCGCCTCACTGTTGACATTACATTTAGAAGCCATCTCAAAAAAGTTTGTTTACCCTAACTCATGAGCGCCGCTTCGCTGACACTGCAGCGGTATATGCCGCACGAAAATTTAAGTCCTCGCAGTATTAGTAATATTCCTGCGGGTTAAATTTTCGCCCTCTGCGATTTCAACAAAATTACTGATTTTGCAGAGATCTCATTTAATAAGTTCACAAAGACCCGTCTCTAAATAATATAGGAGTTGATCGGTGAACGCCCTGCCCGCATTTGCCAGTACCGGCGTAGGAACAGTACCTTTTCTCGAAGTTCCGGAAACTCTGGACCGGATCGCCCGGGACTGCCCTGACCTACCTTATTGGCCGCAGATGATAAGGATGCATCCCGGCGCGGATATGATTTTGCAATTCGCGGAGATACTGCCTTTCCTTATTGTGGACACAGGTCAGCGCAAGATCATAGTCGAATCCGAGCACCGGGAGGAAGCTCTGGCAGAATTTTATGAGCGAATCATGGCGGGCGATTTGGATTATTTCGCCCTGCCTCATGATTCAGCCAACAGCTTCTATGCGTTCCTTGATCGAGCAAAGGCTGACCCTGATTTCGGCCCTGTTTATCTCAAAGGCCAGGTCACCGGCCCGATTACCTTCGGTCAGGCGATACGCACCGCGGAAGGCAAATCACTCATTGATGACCCGGAAATCGCTGATCCAATTGTCAAAGGGTTAGGCGCCATAGCTGCCTGGCAAGTTCGAGAGATAAATGCCACTGGCCGCAGTCCCCTTATATTTATTGACGAGCCATCCCTGACCGGTTTTGGATCCGCCTTCTCCACCCTTAACCGGGAAGAGGTCATTCGCATGCTCAACGAGACAATCGAGACGGCCCACTCAAGCGGTCCGGTATTGACAGGGATTCACGTTTGCGGCAACACGGATTGGGGAATGGTTTTATCCTCTAATCTGGATGTCATTAATTTTGACGCCTTTGGTTACTTAGACGCCTTCCTGTTATACACCGAGGATATCATCCGTTTTATTGAGCGAGGCGGATACCTTGCCTGGGGCATCGTACCTACTCTGGACTATTCTGAAGATATATCCGCGGCGGAATTGGCCAGCCGGCTCAAAACAGCCATTCTGGGATTGGCCGGCCAGGGCATTGATCTTGAATTGCTCAAAAACCGCTCTCTCATCACACCCGCCTGCGGCCTTGGGCCACTCAGTGAATACGTGGCTAAAAGAGTATCCGGGCTAACGGCCCGGATCTCTGAAATAATGAGGGAAGAGGGACCCTGATTAAGGCAGACCGTCTCCTCGCGAAGGCGGCACGCGCTTTATTCCCGATACTTCAACCGCTTTTTTGCCTTGGTTGCTGAAACCTCCATCGCCAGGGCCTTTAAAAACACCCTTTACTTTAGCTCTTTCCCCCTTTTCTATATAAACACCAGGAAATATCAGCCGCTGCATGTTGCAGCGATATTCATAATTGCATTTCTTTTGAGCCCTCTTTTAGAACGATTGCCAGAAATACGTTCCTTTTAATAAAGGTCTTTCATTGGATTTTCAAAGATTCTGAAAACAATGATGATGCAGGCAATCGCCCGGATGTTTTGGTGATTGTCTAATAGTTTCTCGTAAGTATACAAACTCCATAGATTGATAACCCCTGTCTTCAATCGGAACGGACTTTTGACAATCACTCTATGCCGCCCAAACTCGCGTTTTCACAGGATGACCATATGTTCCGCTGTCATTTCAGCGCCGGGTGAATCCGAAAAGAAACATTATTTTGACAATTCCTTTAAATACATTTAGGCTGAAACGTGCTCACAAAATTGAATTTTTCCCGAGCAAACGCAGTGGGTTTATGCTACCATATCGATATCCAGTGACCGCTTGGTTTAAGGAGAGCTTGAGATGAATAACACGGGCATCGTCAGGTCTAATTTGTATTTAGAGCATTTCGCCGGTGATTGGCACCCTGAATCCCCCAAAAGACTTGAGGTCATCCATAATTACTTGGACAGTAATTTTATTCCAGGGCTGCAGTTCTTAAAACCAAGAGCGGCTTCCAGAGAGGAGATCACCCTAGTCCATGATCAGAATCATTATGATCTAATCGCTCAAACGACGTCACAGCCGCAATGCTACCTTGACGCGGATACTCAAACCTGTGCTCGTTCGTTTGAGGCGGCCCTGTTCGCGGCCGGCGGACTTATACTTCTGGTGGAAAAGGTTTTAAACGGTGAACTGGATAACGGTTTCGCTCTGGTTCGCCCGCCAGGTCACCATGCTGAAGCCAGCCGGCCGATGGGTTTCTGCCTCTTCAATAACATCGCCATTGCCGCGGCCTGGGCCCTTAAAGAACGTGGTTTGTCGCGAATCATGATAATTGACTGGGATCTGCACCATGGTAACGGAACCCAGCACTCCTTTTATGAGGACCCGCGCGTCCTGTATTTCTCTACCCATCTGTACCCCTTTTATCCAGGCACAGGGAGTTTTTCTGAAACTGGCAAGGGGCAGGGAAAGGGTTATACGGTTAATGTGCCCATGGATCCAAAACAGGACGACAAGGATTTTGTGGCCATTTTCCAAAAAATAGCTCAGCCTTTAATAAAAACTTATAGACCGGAATTAATCCTGGTTTCGGCTGGATTCGATACGCATGTGGCCGACCCCATGCAAGGTATGACTGTGACACCCGAAGGATACGCCGCCATGACGTATATTCTCAAGACCATGGCTGAGAAAATTTGTGATGGTAAGCTTGTATTGACCCTTGAAGGGGGATATCATTTCATGGGGCAGGCTGATTCAGTGCTCAAGGTCCTTGAAGTTCTGACCGGTTCCAGTTCGGTCGGTAAAGAATTGGCAGACACCGATTGGCCTGAGCCCGTAGTTATCAACAGAGTTCGCAAGGTCCACAATACCTTCTGGGGGCTTTAGTAAGGAGAATAAGAATGAAAATAGATCGGGCTGAAGTTGAGCATGTAGCCCTTCTGGCTCGCCTCAAACTCAGTGATTCGGAAATGGAAAAACTGACAAACCAGCTAAACAGCATTTTATCATATATGGATAAACTCAATGAACTGGACACCGAAGGGCTGGAACCCATGGCCCACGCCCAGCCTATTCACAATGCCTTCCGCGAAGATGAGGTCAGACCTTCCCTGGATCCAGATAGTTCCCTGTCCAACGCCCCTGAGCGTAATGAATCTTTCTTTCTTGTCCCAAGAATCATCTAAAGGGAAGAACCATGAACATACTCGAACTGAGCATCCATGACCTGGCTGAGGTGTATTCTCGAAAGGAGGTCTCCCCGGTAGAAGTAACCAAGACCTACCTAAAAGCCATCGAAGACCTCAACCCCAAACTTAACGCTTATATTACCGTGACCGAAGATCTGGCGCTCGAACAGGCTCAGGCCGCAGAAAAAACTATTATGGCCGGAAACCAATCAACCCTGACCGGCGTCCCCCTCGCCATCAAAGATCTGATCTGCACTAAAGGTATTGCCACCACCTGCGCTTCGAAAATTCTGACGGACTTCGTACCTCCTTTTGACGGAACCGTGACCGCCAAGCTTCGGGAAAACGGGGCGGTCTTTTTAGGCAAAGCCAACATGGATGAGTTTGCCATGGGTTCCTCCAATGAGCACTCGGCCTTTGGACCGGTGTTGAACCCCTGGGATGAAAGCCGTGTTCCCGGCGGTTCAAGCGGTGGATCAGCAGCGGCCTGCGCGGCAAAATTATGCGCCGGCGCTCTGGGCAGTGATACCGGCGGTTCAATCAGACAGCCAGCCGGCTACTGCGGAGTGGTCGGGCTGAAGCCGACTTACGGCCGGGTTTCACGCTTCGGACTGGTCGCCTTCGCCAGCTCGCTGGATCAAATAGGACCAATTACCAGAAACGTGACGGATGCGGCTTTGCTGCTTGGAGCTGTGGCCGGATACGACCCGGCTGACTCAACCAGCGCCCATCAGCCGGTACCAGACTATATGGAAAGCCTGACTCGAGGATTGAGCGGGCTGAAAATAGGCGTCCCCAAGGAATATTTTATCGACGGTTTGGACGCTGAGGTGGAGAAGGCTGTAAGCCAGACGATAAAGAACATGGAAGACGAAGGCGCTGAACTTGTGGAAATCAGCCTCCCGCATACGGAATACGCCGTAGCGGCTTACTATATCATCGCGCCGGCGGAAGCCAGTTCCAACCTGGCTCGTTATGACGGTGTCAAGTATGGGCTGAGGTCTGAGGAATCGTCAGACCTGATGGAGATGTACCTTTCGACGCGCTCCAACGGTTTTGGCCCGGAGGTGACGAGAAGAATCATGATCGGGACCTATGTCCTGTCCGCCGGATACTACGATGCTTATTATAAAAAGGCCACTCAAGTCAGATCCTTGATTCGTCGGGATTTTGATGAGGCCTTTAAAAAATGCGACATTATTGCTTGTCCGGTCACGCCTTCAACCGCTTTTAAAATCGGGGAAAAGATTGATGATCCTCTGAACATGTATTTAAGCGACATCTTTACTCTGGCCATTAACCTGGCCGGAATTCCCGGGATCTCGGTACCCTGTGGTCTTAGTCAAGACAAGCTTCCGATAGGGATTCAGTTTCTGAGCGACCATTTCCGGGAAGATCTTCTGCTCAAGGCCGCTTATAACACTGAACAGATTTCTGAATTTTCTTAAAAACGCTTACAGCCATAGGTTATAATACCCCCGGGCAAGCCCGGACATATTGATAACAAACGCTCTAAGCCGCCGCTTCTTTGCTTTTCTTGTCCTTTTTTCGCCAAACCAGACGAACCAGAAAAATACTGACCTCATATAGAAACATTAAAGGCAGGGCCATTAATACCTGGCTGATTACATCGGGGGGTGTGAGGATTGCTCCGACCACAAAAATTAAAAGGAAAGCGTACTTACGCTGACGGGCCAGGAACGGGGCGTTAACAAGGCCCATCTTGGCCAGGAAGACCATAACTACCGGAAGCTCAAAGATCAAACCAAAGCCGAACAACAGTTTAAGGGAAAAAGAGAAATACTGAGCCACCGCTGGCAAGGCCTGGATAGACTCATCAGCAAATCCCAGAAAAAATCTGAAACCTAAGGGAAAAACAATAAAATAGCCAAAAACAGCGCCAACGATGAATAGAACACAGGACCAGAATACAAAGGGAATGAAATAACGCCGCTCGTTGCGGTAAAGGCCGGGCGCGACAAAATGCCACAACTGGTAAAAGATGACAGGCAGGGCCAGAATGATCCCGCCCCATAACCCGAGTTTGAGATACGTGAAAAAGGCCTCCGGCAGGTTGGTATATATCAGACGGTCCCCTTCAGGCAGAGCGTCTATCAGAGGCCTAATCAGAATCCTGAAAATAGGCTTGGAAAAGTAATAGCTGACCGCGAACCCTATCCCAATAGCAAGAAAACAGATAATCAAACGGCGGCGAAGTTCCTCGAGATGGCCTAAAAAAGGCATCCTGGCGCCGTCTTGCGAATCCACTTCTTCTTTTGAAGACTTTTCCTGATTATCAGCCATCAGATTTGTCAGCAGGTTCGGCGTTCACTTCATTTTCACTTTTTTCCGAGGAGGCCTTTTCCTTGAGCTCGTCCCTGGCTTCACTCACGGCCCAGGCCTTTAGTTCCTCATCATCCATTTGCTCGTGAATTTCAAAATCATCCGCCTCTGTTTCAGGCTTGTCTTCCGAATCGGCGAAAAGGCTTTCCTTGGTCAGAGATTCGGTCGTATCTTTGATTTCAGAAATCTCCTCCCGGACCATGCTATAGACCTCTTCTTTGGCCTCTGAAAGCGATTTCGTTATTTCCTTTAAATCATCATCAGCGTCAATGGTCTTTTTCAGTTCATTAGTGGCACGTCTGAATTCACCAATACCTCTTCCCAGCGCTTTGGCCATGTCAGGCAGGTGCTTTGGCCCGATTATGACCAGAGCGATGACGAGTATGATGATCAGCTCCTGAGTACCAATTCCGAACATGAAAACCTCCCGCTTATTTAAATATTGTAAGGCCTTGCCTAAGATTATGTCAAGAAACTGTTACCCAAAAAAGAAGGAGGCCGGAAAATAAAAGGATCAGGCATGTTTAAAGCCTGATCCTGCTGAATTTAATTCAAAATTAAAAAGCGACTTAAACCGGTTATTTGCCTGTATTACACATAACGAGGATTTATGATTTTTGGATTAGAGTCTTCAAATAACTTCTCAACCGTTAACGGGCCGGCTTTAATAATCATGTCAGCCACTTTTCCAACCAGAATCCTTGCCTGGCCAGGGGTCATGTCAACTCGTTCAGGTAACCTGGGATTCTCCTCTGACTGGGGTGACTCAGATTTAGCTGTGACGTCACTCTCTTCCTGATTTTCCCGGTTAACGAGGTCAGGGGCGCCGCCTCGTTGAAAAAGATAGGGATAGGCTTCACTAACTTGCTTCAGATCCATCAGCATGTCCCTTACAAAAAAGACAGACCGCTATTCTTGTCACCTTAAGAAAGGGTTTTCACTAAATGAGACCTTTGCAAAACTTCGTCCTTTAGCTGACTCATGAGCGCCGCTTCGCTGACGCTGCAGCGGCATTGAGCACCGCTTCGCGACTCTGCAGCGGCATATGTCAGGCTCAAATTTAAGTCCTCGAAATATTAGTAATATTCCTGCGGGTTAATTTTTCGCCTTCCGCGATTTCAACAAAATTACTGATTTTGCAGATGTCTCTAAATGTAATCTCCTCGATTAAATTTTGCCGCCTCTACAGTGGCCGTTATGGCGGTTCGATCGAGCAGATCTTTGACCGCGTGTCCCTCAGGCAGACTTCGGCCAATCCCTTTCAAATTGTCAGCCGCCTGCTCCATTTCCTTAACCAGACCAGAAACCTGTTTCAGGGTTTGCCCCGGATCGGCTAAAGCCTCAGCGTAACGATCCAGAAGACTCAGTGTATTTTCAACATGACGAAAGGATTCAGCCAGACCGGCTAGTACGATTTTTCCCACAGGCGCGGTTTGAGCAACCTGCGCCGCCTGGCCGGTTCCAGGAGTTATAGGGCTTTTTTCTGAGCCCTCAGCCATACTTTTGGCCAGGGTCTTGGTAAAATCAGATCCTTTCACTTGATTCTGGGAGGAGGATGGGTTCTGAATCAGATTTTTTATTTGAGTTTCATCTGTAATCTTCACTCTCTGCCTCCTTAATAAAGCGTTACCGGCTGCGTGAAAATTATGCAAAGGGCATACCAAGATTATTTGAGTGATCATCAACTTGATAATAAGTTAATTTTATTACACAATTTAGAAGAGACGATTCAATGGCCTTAATTTGTAAAAATTTTAAAGGGAATTTTCTGCCTCATGGCCGGCGGCTTTAAAGATCAAGCATAACGCTTCTGTCATTATCGGGTAACTTATCTGAATATAAAACAATTTTTAAAGTTCGCAGAATGGAACATGTCATGTATACCGATGTTAAGTAATAGTAACAAAAGCCCCGATCACAAAGACCTGAACATAAAGAGGAAATCCTTGAAGCGTTTGAGAGTCAAAAATCTGGCTGAGTGTCAACGGTACCGGTCTGTAATATCTTGCCTGAACGGACATGCGGATGCCTTTATAATAAATTGTGATACCAGGTATAGATACTATTGGCATCTTCGGCCAGGCTCTGGTACTATGACTTTCAGGAGGTCATGACATGAATGAAGTAGATTGTCGAGGACTGAACTGCCCTCAGCCTGTTCTAAACGCAAAACAAACGCTCGAAAACATGGAAAAAGGCCAAATCAGGGTTATCGTGGATAATGAAGCCGCCAGGGACAATGTCACGCGGTTTGCCAAATCACAAGGTTTCATTGTGGACGTCACTCAGGAAGAAGCGGACTATATCCTGACTATAGACAAAACAGGTCCGCCTTCCGGGCCAGAGCCTGAGATTGTTTGCAACGTCCCCTCAGTGTCGCCAGAACCTGAGAAGTTGCCGCTGGCAGTCAAGATCAGCAACCAATTCATGGGACATGGTTCCGAGGAGTTGGGCCGAATACTCATGAAAGCCTTTATCAAAACCCTTTCGGACGCGACCTTCAAACCGAAAAAGCTTGTTTTTTACAACTCCGGAGTTCACCTGACTGCCGAGGATTCAGAACACCTGGAAGTTCTTAAGGATCTGGAGAAATCCGGCGTGGAGATTCTGGTCTGCGGAACCTGTCTGGATTATTACCAGATCAAGGGAAAATTGGCCGTGGGCCGGGTAAGCAATATGTTTGAAATTATAGAAACCCTTTCCGGGGCTGACCGGGTAATTTCACCCTGATTGAATAAGGTAGTAATGGACTTAATTTATTGCGACCAGGCTGCGACCTCCTTCCCCAAACCGCCGCAAGTCGTTGAAGCCGTATGCCGCGCTCTCACCGAAACCTCGGCCAGCGGGGGGCGATCTGCTCACCGTATGTCACTGACCGCGGCCAGGCTGATCTTTGAAGCGCGGGAGGCGGTAGCGGATCTGCTGGGGGCCGAAGACTCCAGCCGGATTGCCTTTACATACAATGTGACCCAGGCTTTGAACATGGTTCTTCTGGGTTTGCTCAAGCCAGGCGATCACGTCCTGACCTCATCTATGGAACATAATTCTGTCATGCGGCCGCTTGGCTGGCTGGCCCAGGAACGAAAGGTTGCGGTGGAAGTCGTACCCAGCCCGGCCACCGGTCTGCTTGATCCGGCTGAATTCAAAAAAAGGCTGACCGATAAAACCCGGCTGGCCGTCATCAACCACGCCTCCAATGTAACCGGCGCAATCAGTCCGCTTAACGAACTAAAAACAGCTATGGGGCAAACACCCCTCCTGGTTGACGCGGCGCAGACCGCTGGAGCACTGCCACTGAACGTCAAAAATGGCCCCGCAGATATCCTGGCCTTTACCGGCCACAAATCCATGCTGGGCCCCACCGGCACCGGTGGAGTCTGGATTTCCCCGGATATTAATGTTGAGCCCTTGTTCCGAGGCGGAACCGGCAGCCGGTCGGAAATTGAGGAACACCCGGACTTCATGCCTGACCGGCTGGAGGCTGGCACTCAAAACACCCATGGCTTGGCAGGCCTGGCCGCCGGCGTAAAATTTATTCTGGCAACAAAAGTGGAAAAGATCAGGGATCATGAACTCCTGTTAACCAGGCGGTTCTTAAATGGTCTGACCAATATCAAAGGCGTAACCGTTTATGGCCCTTCGGACGCTGACTCACGCGTGGCTGTCGTCTCTATTAATCTGTTAGGATGGTCTCCATCGGATCTGGCTCACGTTCTGGACAGGGAGTTTGGAATAATGACCAGGGCCGGACTTCACTGCGCCCCGCGAGCGCATCGAACCATCAAAACTTTTCCCCAGGGCACGGTTCGCTTTTCTTTTGGATTCTTCAATACGGATGCGGAAATCGACGCTATTCTTTCAGCGCTGGATGAATTGAGCCGCCGGGCAGAGTAAACGAATGAAAAAAGAAAAATTAATCTTCCTTCTCGAATCCATCCATCAGGTGCTGAAAGCGGAGAAGGCGCTTCAAAAAGCGGATCTGCCTTTTGACATCATCCCGGTGCCAAAGGAAATCAACCCGGAATGCGGCATGGCTCTTGAAACCGATCCCAAGGAGAGGCAGCGAATCAGTGAGGCGTTAACTCGCTCAAACATCAAAATTAAGTCCGTCTATAGAAGGCGCGGCAAAACATTTCTAAAAACGGCTGAGGAACCGGATTGCTGATCGCCTTCCCTGGCCGTCTTGCCAGACCAAAATTTACTGAATACTTGAGCGGATTCGTGAAATTAGAGGA
>JAFDLS010000079.1 GCA_019306365.1 Deltaproteobacteria bacterium | reverse complement strand
TTAGCAACAAAAACCTTGACAGGAATATTTATTCGGATAATCTTTTAAGATTAATGATCAGGGTACCCAATTTACTCTAAATGAAGGAGTTTCTTAATGGGAAGTAATGACGGCAGAAAAGTTTTTAAAGGCGCTAGTAAGTATGTTCTCGACAGCGAATTAGCCAAAATTGTTAATATCTCCATGGCGTTGGAAATGCCGCTTCTGCTCAAAGGCGAGCCGGGCACAGGCAAAACCACGCTGGCTCACGCTATCGCTGAAAGCCTCGGCATGCCCCTTATTGTACTCAACGTAAAATCGAACATGAAACTTGTTGAGGCGCTTTATCAGTACGACACCTTGACCAGGCTGAATGACAGCCGGTTCGGTGATACAAACAGGGATGTGTCCAATATTGAGGATTATATTCGAATGGGTAAGATCGGTCAGGCTTTTACCAGCGACGAGCGAGTTGTACTGCTCATAGATGAGATTGATAAGGCTGACACTGATTTCCAGGATGACATGCTGGACGTCTTGGATCAGATGGAGTTTGACATCATCGAGGTGGATAAGACTGTTAGCGCCAAGAAGCGACCGGTAATAATTATTACATCCAACGCTAAGAAGGACCTTTCCGATCCGTTTTTGGGACGGTGTAATTTTCATCACATCGCCTTCCCCATACCGGAATTGATGCGCGTGATAATAGATGTGCATTTTCCGGAAATCGACAAGGAATTGGCGGACACCGCGATCAAGACCTTCTACCGGCTGCGGGACATTGAAGGGGTTGAGAAAAAACCGGCTACGAGAGAATTAATTAACTGGATTCGGGCGTTAAAGGCGGATCCGGATTTCAAGACCGATGAAATAGAGAAGGTTCCTTACCTGGGGGTGCTTTATAAAAAGAGTCAGGACTATCAGGTGGCGGAAATTCAGGTCCGAGGCCGGCGTGTCCAGAGGGTGAGCAGGTTGAGGTAATTTTATGTTTGTAGACTTTTTCTATGAACTGCGTGAGGTTGGCGTACCCGTAACGCCTACTTCCTTTCTGCGTTTACAGCAAGCCCTGGGAAGAGGCCTTATTAACAGTCTGGAAGATTTTTATACCGGGGCCCGGGCGATTCTGGTCAAAAGCGAAAGGTTTTTCGACCTCTACGATCAAATTTTCGCTCACTACTTCCATGGCGTTGAATTGCCTGATCTCGAGGCTATCAACCTGGAGGCGGCGGCTCAGGCCCTGCTGGAAGAATGGCTTAAAGACCCGGATAGACTGGCTGAAATGCTGGACGCTGATCCGGAAGACCTGAAGAAGCTCACTCCTGAGGAACTGCTGCAGTATTTTCTGGATCGCCTGCGCGAGCAAACCGAGGCTCACCACGGCGGTAATAAATGGATTGGTACGCGCGGCAAATCTCCTGTTGGACATTCCGGAGAACATCCCGGCGGAATGAGGGTCGGGGGATCAGCTGGTAATTTTTCCGCGGTTAAAGTCGCCATGGACCGGCGATACAAGGATTATTCCATTGGCGGTCTTTTGACCAAGCCGCAGATCGGCGAGGCCTTGAAAAGACTCCGCAATATGATTCCGTCAGGACCATTGGACGAGGTCAACGTGGATGAGACTATCCGCGAGACAATGAGAAACGGTGGGGAGATAGAGATTATTTTCGACCGCAGGTTAAAGGATCGTCTTAAAGTCATCCTGATGATCGACAACGGAGGCTGGTCCATGGAGCCTTACGTCGATATTGTTCAAACCCTGTTCGATTATGCTCAGAGCCAGTTCAAGGAAGTGAAAACATACTATTTTCACAATACTATTTACGATAATGTCTGGGAAGATCCTGCCAGGATCAGGAAACCGGTAAAGATAACGGATTTTTCTCGCTTTGATCCTGAATCCCGGCTTATCGTGCTTGGGGACGCCAGCATGGCTCCATACGAACTGCTCGCTTCGGATGGATCAATTCATATCGAGGAACGCAGCGGGAGGCCCAGCCTGGACCAGATGCGCTTTCTGGTGGATTGCTTCCGTCATTCAATCTGGCTCAATCCCGTGCTGGCCGACAGGTGGCAGTGGACCAGGACTATCGGTGAGATAGCCGCTATCTTCCCCATGTTTGAATTATCCCTGGATGGGCTGGAAAAGAGTGTGACTCATTTGATGAGCAAAAACTGATCGCGTCTCTCTCGTTTTTACAACACAATTCTTTTCTTTCATACCTTCCTAAATTCAGGAGGCGGCGAGGTAGCCTTTTGCAACGGCCTTGTCAATAATTGACAGGGCATATGCCCAGAGCGCCTCTGAACCTTCGCGAATACTGGCATTGCGAGTTATCACCTGGTCCCGGTTGATTCCATGTTTCCGCCAGCTTTTGCCGTTGGTGTGATAGTTATGCAGCAGCGGCATCAGCCGGTCAAGCGCTCCGGCGAATTTTGATTCAGGTGACTCATGCGCTTCATATTCCTGCCAGAGTTCGAATATCTCGCGGGCCTGATCTTCTGGAAGCAAGCCAAAGATTCTGTCTCCCGCCCGTTTCTCCCTTTCCATCTGATTCTGCACTCCGATTTCGTCATAACAAAATGTATCACCCGCGTCGATTTCAACGATATCGTGGACCAGGAGAATTTTGATGACACGGAACTGGTCAACCTCTTCTTCCGCGTATTCGGACAGGATCAAGGCCATCGTGGCCACATGCCAGCTATGTTCGGCTGAATTTTCCGACCGGTCCTCATTGATCAGGTAAGACTGACGAAAAACGCTTGTCAGCTTATCGATTTCAATTATAAAATTAATTTGTTCTTCTATACGTGGAATGCTCATCCGGGTCCTTTTCTGCTTATGAAAAGAGAGAGAAAAAATTTCTGGAGTAATCGCCCGTGTGTTTTGGCGATTGACTGAAAAAAATCAGGTCAGCTTTAAAACTGAATTGATGTGTGACCTCTTGTTTCAACCGGAATCAAACTTTTACCATCGATTTAATCAGTCTCGACGTTCAAACCCAGTGACTTGATCTTTTTATGCAGGCTTGTCCGGTCCAGGCCGATAGCCTCAGCCGTCTGAGTAACATTGCCATTGTTTACCGCCAGCTTCGCCCGAATAAACTCTTTTTCCGCCAGCGTCTTGGCCTCCTTGAGGGTCTGTACGTTTAAAATATCATGAACGGTTATAATGTGAGAAGGGTTGAAACCAAGACCTGATTTCACGCTGTCTGATTCAATAACCGGGCCGGGGGTCATGATAACCAGCCTTTCCACGAAATTTTTTAATTCACGCACATTGCCCGGCCAGTCGTGAGCGGTCATTGTCTCGAGGGCTTCCTGACTGATGGTTTTGGGTTCGGTGTTGTTTTCTCTGGAAAACTCCTCGAGAAAATCCTGAACCAGGCGCGGGATGTCCTCCTTACGTTCATTCAAGGGCGGGACATGGATGGGAATGACGTTGAGTCTGTAATACAGGTCTTCCCTGAAGTTACCCCTGGCTATTTCCGTCTCAAGGTGTTTGTTAGTCGCGGCAATAACCCTTACGTCAACCTGAATGGTTTTCGTTCCACCCACACGCTGAAGTTTCTGTTCTTGAAGAATACGGAGGATCTTGGACTGGGTCTTGAGGCTCATATCCCCGATTTCGTCAAGGAAAAGTGTGCCGTGATTGGCCAGGTCGAACTGACCGCGCCGGGGCTGATCCGCTCCGGTGAAAGCTCCCTTTTCATGTCCAAAGAGTTCACTCTCAATCAATTCCTCAGGGATGGCAGCGCAGTTGACCTCAACCATGGGCCTGTCCGCCCGTTTACTCAACCGGTGAATGGTGTGGGCGACAAGCTCTTTGCCTGTGCCGTTCTTCCCGGTGATTAATACCCAGGCGTTTGTTGGAGCCACTATTTCGATCTGTTGCTTCAGGTTCCTCATGACCGGGCTTTTGCCAGTGAGCTTAAAACGCTTGGCCGTTATATTTTTCAGAAAGATATTTTCCTCTGCCAGGCGGTGATAATTGAGGCAGTGTTCGATCACCAGAAGGATTTTGTCATACGAGAGCGGTTTTTCAATATAATCATAGGCCCCGAGTTTGGTGGCCCTGACAGCGGTCTCGATATTTCCATGCCCGGAAATCATGACTACAGGGAGGAACGGATATTCTTTTTGAAGGTGTTTTAAAACATCCAGACCTTGCTCGGAACCTTCCATCCAGATATCTAACAAGACCAGATCGGGCGCGTCTTCCTGAATGCGGTCAAGGACCTCGGCGCCGTTGGTGGCCAGCGTAACGTCAAAGCCTTCGTCTCGAAGAATTCCCTCTAAAGACTGGCGAATATCCTCTTCGTCATCAACAACCAAGATTTTTTTATTCATCGGCTTTTCCTCAGGCCCTAACAGGCATTTCGATAACGAATCTAGTCCCGCGCGGTTGATTGTCCTGGACTCTGATATAACCATTGTGATCGGCTATAATGGTACTGACAATGGTGAGCCCCAGGCCGGTTCCTGACTTTTTGGTCGTGAAGTATGGATCAAAAATCCGGTCTTTGTCATGAGCGCTGATACCGGCCCCATCATCCGCGACCTCCAGCCGGATCATTTTCAAGACTTGATCATAGGTCAGGCTGATTTCTATTTTACCATGATTATCTACCGCCGCTACAGCGTTGTCCAGAAGGTTGATCAAGGCTCTTTTAATCTGCTCCCGGTCCAGCTTGAAGGCTGGAAGATCAGGGTCTTTATGTAAACTAAAATGCACATTCTGGTGACCTTCCTTGTATAAAACAAGTGTCTCTTCCACAATCCGAGTAAAATCGTTCAGCGTTGGGTGAGCCGCTGGCAACCGGGCAAAATTGGAAAATTCATCCACCAGCCGCTTAAGCTCTTCCACCTGGCGGATGATCATGAGTGTGCATTCATTAAAAATCTGATCTTCGCCTCCCAGACGATCTCCATAGTGCTTACGCAAACGCTGGGTGGAGAGTTGGATTGGTGTTAAAGGATTTTTAACCTCATGAGCGATTCGCTGCGCCACCTCCCTCCAGGCGGCCACGCGCTGAGCTTTTTCCAATTCAGTCAGATCGTCGAACACTATGAGCATGCCCATGTCCTGGTTATGTTCGTCCTTGAGCAGGGTCAGGTGAAGGTGCAGACTCAAAAACCGTTCACCGATATTGATCCTGCTTTGCGTTTCGGCCGAGCCGCGGGGAGAATTTTGGGCGGTCAATAAAAGACTGTTGATTATTGGTTTCTGATCGTCCGGCAGCAGGTCTTGTAATTTTCGGCCCAGGATTTGATCCTTTTTTACTTGAAGTATCTCCTCGGCAGAGTTGTTGATAGTGGTGATATTTTCATCCGCGTTAGCTGAAACGACGCCAGCGGTCACATTTTGAAGCACGATTTGAATATAGCGCCGCCTTTGATCCAATTCAGCGTAACTTTCTGTCAATTCAATATTTTTCTCAGTGAGTTCGGTCTTGCTGGCCTTGAGGTCCCTGGTCATTTGATTAAAAGAGGCGACCAGGGTTCCTATTTCATCGCTGGATTGAACATCAATGGTGAAATCATAATCGCCGCCGGCGATTTTCTGAGTGCCTTCCGCCAGATTCATGATCGGCCCGGTGATTCCGCCAGCGAGTCGAAAGCCGAACCAGGTGGCCGCAAAGATGATAAGTAGTGTCACTAAAGTAAGCGTAAGGTAATGGCTGAGCCTGATGGGGTCCATAAATTCCTTGAGCTCTCTGTAACCGTCAAGCCCCCTCGCAATGGCCTGCAGTTCTCCGCTCAGGTTAAGAGGGTGAAAGTAGCTGACCGCCATTACCGCTGAAACACTTTTACCCTTGGTAAAAATTGGCATAATTACATGAATCACGTTCCCCCGCTCCGTGGAGTCAATGGTGGTGCGGGTTTCCCGGAAAGAGGTCACGTTTTTGAGCAGGTCTTCTGAAGGGGGGGGGATTAGATTAGGCGAGGTTTCAGAGGCCCGGACCGTTATTATTGGCTTAAAGGCAGCGGAAAAAATTCTTACTTGAGAGAATTTATACTCCTGCTGTTTCTTTTTGAGGAAGGCTTCAAGCCGGCCTGAGGATTGAAGACGGGCGAGTTTTCCTCCTTCGAGGCTGTCTCTGGTTTTTTCTCCTGAATCCAGGGCGTTACTTTTAGTCAAATCCATAAAATACTGACCAATCTTCAAAGAATCGGTCAGTGACTGTTCGACATTGGTGTTAAACCAGGCATTTTCGCTTGTGGCTATGAACTGAAGCGCTGTAAGGAAAAGCAGCGCCGTGGGACCCAGCGAAAGGCTAATAAACGCTACTACCAGCTTGGTACGTAGTTTGGCGCCTATTAGTTCACGCGGGGGAGCGAAGAAGAGGCGGTAAAGATTGCGCAGGACTAAAAAGATTAGATAGACCAGGAGTATGGCATTGACATTCACCACTGTGAAGAACAGGATGCTGTTGGATAACGGGATATTCGGACCGAGGCGAACGACGTTCGTCGCCAGAATGGTCAGCCCGATAACCGCTAAAACGATAAAGCCGATCAGGCCCAGTTCAAGGCGTGTCTTCTTGCGCTCCAGATCGGCCTCTTTTGTAATGACTTTTTCCGCATCCATATTATGGATTCCTTCAGTTTGAAGTCCGCGAAACTTGACTCAAACTCCAGAATCAAGAATCATTTTTCTTGGTGAATAAGATCACCCCGCCTGTCTTTTTAAACTATAAAAAAAGTTGTCAGGGAAAAGCAAGGCTATTCTTAAGGCGGGGTTGCCAAAAGAAATTAGAAGCCATCTCAAAAAAGTTTTTTTGCCCTAACTCATTGTCGTACGAAAATTTAAGCCCTCGAAATATTTAACATATTCCTGCGGGTTAAATTTTCTTTCTCCGCGATTTAGACCAAAACGCTAATTTTGAGATAGCTTTTAAAAAACGAGGCGCTGTTTTTTCAGGCGGTGACCCGAGCGGCCTCCGGCTGATAAAACTCGGTTGGCTGGAATAGGTCTGCAGCGGTCATTCTCCTCCAGGCCTCAGGTGTTTCCATTAGCCTGGCCAGTAGAGAATGATTTAAGGTGTGACCTGATTTGTGGGCCTTGAAACGTCCTATGACCGGTGATCCCATCAGTGAGACATCGCCAATAAGGTCGAGAATCTTATGGCGTACGAACTCGTCCTCATAGCGCAGTCCGCCCTCATTCAGGACTCGAAAATGATCAATAACAATGGCGTTGTCTAATGATCCGCCTCGGGCAAGTCCATTCTTTTTTAGATATTCAACTTCTTGAAGGAATCCAAAAGTTCGAGCGCGGCTGATTTCCTTTTCAAAAATTTTCCTGGAAAGATTGACTTGATATGACTGGCTCTCAAGCAGGGGGTGGTCGAAATTAATGGAGAAGTCAATAACCAGTTCCTGAGCTGGTTCTAATGAGAGGTATTTATCCTGATCACTAACGAAGATCGACTGCTCAATAACATAAAACTTTTTAGGTCTGTTTTGCTTTTTAAGGCCGGCTGTTTTAATGAGGAAAACAAAAGGCGCCGCCGACCCATCCATGATCGGGATTTCGACGGAATCGACCTCAACCATAACATTGTCCACCCCCAGTCCTGTAAAGGCTGACAGGAGGTGTTCGACCGTGGATAAGGTTATCCCGTTGACGCCCAGTGTGGTGGCTCGTCTAGTATGAACCACGTTTTCCAGTGAAGCCTTGATGACAGGTCTTCCGCTTATATCCGTCCGAACGAAAGTAATGCCTGAGTCTTCAGGCGCCGGGTGCATGGTCATGTGAACTTTATCACCGGTGTGCAGGCCTATTCCGATACATGAAATGCTTCTTTTCAAAGTCCGCTGGGTCAACAGGTTCATGGAATCCTCCACAATTTTGTTGACGGATTATAGGGCAAGGATCGTGCCATGAACCGGTTAGGAATGAGATAGTCGTTATGTCAGGTATCTACTTGAATATATTAATGATTATTCCCCGCTTTAATTAAGCGTCTTTTGAAGGTGGAAAAATAGCTGTGGTTAAATGACCACACTACGCGCCTTAGACGCGGCCTTTTAGCGACACTTTCAACCCTCAAGAAAGTCTCTGGCCCGTTCGAAATCTTCCGGTGTGTTGATGTTAATGAAAGAAGTTAGATCGGGATCCAGCTTCCGGAGCTCTTCCTCCGGCACTAACTCAAAAAAAACCCCGCAGCGTTTCAGGTCGTACAAGCGTGATCTTTGAAGACTCAGAAGCTTCAAGGCCGATTTAAGGCAACTCTTGGAATAAGCGGCCACCAACGGCTCCCAACCGGCTTGATGCTGTGGAATCAGGGCATGAGGACCCTGACGGGCGGCAAGCGTCTTTTGGGCCAGAAAGGATAGCAATTCAATCTTGACGAATGGCAGGTCGCATGCCAGCACCATAGTCCAAGGGTAGTGCGCGTAAAAAAGACCGGTGGTCAACCCTCCCAGGGGACCCCGGTTAAGCACAAGGTCTTGAACTATTTCAAGATCGTATTCCAATAAATCAGTAGGACGGTTTGTAACTATAATGATTTCGCGGCAAATGGGGGTTAACTTCGATCTGACCCTTTCCAGGATTGTTTGCCCGGAAAGCCTCATCTGGGCTTTGGGCTGACCCATTCTAAGGGAAGCCCCGCCCGCCAGAATTAGTCCCGTTATGTCATATGGTGAATCAGTCAAGATAAAGACAGGTGAGCAATATGCCTTAAGGCGCGCTTACCATTGGTTCTGCTCCTTCACCAGGATTGGTTCGGGATTCAGGTGACGATTCAGGTAAATCACGCAGCGGCCACATGAGTCGGAGGATTTGTTTTTTTCACTGGCCCTTAACTGCCAGCATGGCCGGTGCGGGTTGAGATAAGCCATACAACCATCTTTAGTCACACAACCAAAAATATTCCAGCATGGAGCCAGGGCCATAAGATTGCGGAGTGAGGCCAGGGTAAAGCCCTTTTCGTGGATAAGATATTTAACACGCTTTATCTGGAGAATATCAAAATCAGTGTAGAGTCTGTTGTTGGTTTTTTCTTCTCGATCAGGCTTAAGGAAGCCTTCTTTTTCGTACTCCCGAATCCTTTTCTGAGATAGATTGACCAGACGGGAAACTTCGTTAATCATGTAGTAGTCCGGTTTTTCTTGCCTCCAGCTTTTCTGCATCCTGATTATCCTTCTTATATATCCGTTAGTAACTCGAATTATTAGGCAAAATCCGTTCCCAGTTTTTGAACAATAACATTATCTTCCTACTGGCGCAAGAACTTTTGTAAGCCGTTCTGAGACCTCTGCAAAACCAGTATTTTGTTGAAATCGCGGCAGGTGAAAATTTAACCAGCAGGAATATTACTAATATTTCGAGGACTTAAATTTCAGCTAAAGGACGAAGTTTTGCAGAGGTCTCATTCTGGTCTTTGGCCCGGTGAAGCAGAGATAGGATGAATTTTTGCCGTTATAGTTACCCCTTCAAAGGCGGTTAAACATTTTTGAACAATAAATTGAATTCATTAGATTTATAATTGGGGGAATTCTAATTGACCTGATTAAATCTTCTGAGTATAGTGAGACCTAATGGAACAAAAGCTGGATTTAAGTGAATGGCCGTGATTAAAAAAGGAGTTTATCTTAGAAAAAGAAAGATTTTAATAGGATCGGGGTCTACATCTCGGGCCCAAGAACTTAAAGATTATTATCTGTCGGAATCGTTAGACGAGAATACGATACTGATACGGTTAATGGATATAAATGGCGACCCTTTGGCCTTTACTGAAGAGGTTGGGGTAGAGGAATTCAGGCGTCATTTTACCTTACAGCCTGATTACGATGAAAACGTTAAAAGCCTGAATGACATTAAAATCGGCAGAATTATCGATAAAGCGCAGGAGCATTATGAGAAAAAGGAATATTTGAGTGCCGAGTATGAATTTAACAGGGCTCTTGATCTTGATGAAGAAAATCTTCGTGCTAACTTTGGAGTAGGTAAGGTCTATTTATCGATGGGTGAGCCTGAAAAGGCTGTGGGGGTTTTTGAGAAGGTTTCTCAAGTAGAGGCTGTTTTTGAGAAAAAAAATAAACATGTTTTCAATGAACTGGGTATAGAACTAAGAAAGTTGGGCCTGCATAGACAGGCCGTGTCATTTTATAAAAAAGCCTTATCGTTTGTTAAGGATGATGAACATCTTTATTTCAATATAGGTCGAGCCTATTATATGGATGGGGATATAAACTCGGCCGGGAAGTATGTTAAGAAAGCCTTGAAATTAAATCCTTCCCTTCCCGAGGCCAAGCAGCTTTTCACCCAAATATTCGAAAAGAGAAGCCATTTGAAGAGTTGATTTTTAAAAATCATAATTTGCTTTTTTTCTAGAGTTTGTCCTATGATATCATAATACATCATGATCGGCTCTGCGTTGTGTTAATAAGTAATAATTGGCTTTATATATCTTAAGAGCCATTTGCGTTGTATGTAACGGGTTGAAATTGATAGTCATCGAGGTGCAGCAGGAATAATTTTACCCCAAATATTCATTAAGGGGGGGGTATTTTTAAGGGATTTAAGGTT
>JAFDLS010000327.1 GCA_019306365.1 Deltaproteobacteria bacterium | reverse complement strand
CGTTGGGAATGGGCCGCAGCCCGGGGAACATGTTGAGATTGACCGCGAAAGGCTTGTCGGTAAGCGATTTGGTCTTACGCACGGCTTCCCGGAAGGATTCCTTGTCCCGGTAAGTGGCGCTCGCCAGTATCCCCAGCGCGCCCGCGTTCGAAAACGCCGCCACGAACTCCGGCACGCTCAGCCACATCATGGTGCCGCCGAAGATGGGGTGTTTTATTCCGAGCATTTCCGTAACCCTGGTTTTGAACACCCTTGCCTCCTGCGAAGTTATTATTGAAGCGACCCTGTGCCTTGCTCCCCTATAACTCCGATGCAAACTTAATCGGGACGAGTCACTTTTACAATAATATAAACGGAATTTTCGGGATAATCAAATTTTTCACTATATACTATCCCGCTTATCGGAATACCACGGAATGTTCCCCGGGGCAGTTTCCGGCTTTTCGCCTGATATTCCGCGATGTAATCAATGTTATTCCGGACAATGTATTCGTACACCTCACCGTTTTTCATGGCCTCCAGGTATTCGAAGTTATTTATCAGGCCGTCAAGATTCACAACCGGCCGCTCCGAATAAAACCCTACAATCCCCGCGTTGAAGCTTCCCACAACCGCCCCTTCGGGCAAATTTGCGTTTATCCACTTCGCAGCGTGGTATTTTGCCTCCTGATAACTGACACTTGTGGAACCTTTTTCCTTTATCGTCTTTACATGAATGTAACCCACCGAATTAAACGCTATGAGCACGGCCAAAGCCACATATTTCCAGGTGGCTTTCTGTTCGGAGCGGAAATCCGCCAAGAGCAAACCGTTCAATATGGCCGAAACGACCATAACCACTGAAACATGGCCCGGCATAAACCACCAATCAACACCGGAATACCTTACAAAAGTCGGGTACATAATGGTACACACCACCATTTGAAGCAGGGCGAAAATAAAAAGCGGTAACAACGGCCTCAACGGCGCGACGGCTTCCACAAACGCCGACCGCCACACTTTCAGAGGCACCCGGAACCACTTGAGAAGCATCCAGAAAACCAACACCGCACCCGGCAGGATAAAAAATGCAATCCTGGATACCACGCTTAACGAATCGAAGAAAATCTGAAGAAAATACCGGCTGCCCAAGAGCCATGAAAGTAGGGACTCGGTAAAGCGGGATAAAAGCTCCTCGGGCAACTCGATAAACTTCTCCGCCGCGAACAACAGGTAACCCGGAGTAAACATCCCGCCGAATTTACTCGTGGCAAACTGCTCGGAATAATACAACTTCACCGCCCCGCTAATCGGGAAAAGGTGGTCGAAAAAGACAACATTGTAAGCCAGATACGGAAGAACAACGAAAAAGGAGACCGCTCCCACAACCGCCAGCTCGCCCACAAGCTTCCTCATCCTGTATCTGTGTTTTACCAACGCCCACAACCCTACAACCAAGATAAAAAGAATCGAATCCACCCTGGTCAGAAACAGCAATCCCACCAGCAACCCCACCAATACACTCTTTTTTCCGCGAAAAACTTCGGAATCATCCAAAATCGAAAGCATAAAGGGAGCGCATAAAGCTATCATCATGCAATACAGCGAATTTTCCATTCCTATGAGCTGATGCCTGAGCACAAAGGAACCATAAGAAAAGCCTATGAACAGCAACCACCCGTAGCTCTTACTCCCCAACTTCCTGCCCCATTTGAAAAACCCCAAGGCCGCGACAACGTTAAAAAGGACATTAACCGACAGGAAGGTCAACGCCAGGCTCTCGTCGCTTAACTCAAAACCGTGCAAAACCCAACTGATACCGCACAAAACTGCGGCGTACAAGGGCTGTACCCCGTTGGTCAAGTGAAACCCGTCAAAGCTGAGCTGATGGAGGACGGGGAAGTTCTTGGCTACTTCGAAATAATAATAAGCGTCGTCATTGCTTAGAAGATGACGACCAGAAAGAGTAAACCAGAGCTGAAGTATAAAAGAAAGGCTCGCCAGAAACGCAAGTAGAATATACTCATTTTTCCGGTCTACATTATTCAGAAATAAGTCGAACCGCTTTTCGGACTCATTCATCATCAACGGGCATCGGAAAAGCTCATCCTTTCTTGACCTGCGGAAGGCTTTTCAGGCTTTCCTTCACCTTTTCCTCCGGATACTCGTAATCCCGCAGCTCGCCCGCGAAGTAAGCGTCGTAAGCGCTCATGTCGAAGTGGCCGTGGCCGGAGAGGTTAAAGGCCAC
>JAFDLS010000326.1 GCA_019306365.1 Deltaproteobacteria bacterium | reverse complement strand
ACCTTAAATCCCTTAAAAATACCCCCCCCTTAATGAATATTTGGGGTAAAATTATTCCTGCTGCACCTCGATGACTATCAATTTCAACCCGTTACATACAACGCAAATGGCTCAGGTTGCGGAAATGCGCCGAACTTTTCTTTTCTTTTTTTAAGTGTTTATTTTATTTGAAAAAAATGAATAAGCCTGTCTGGACGGGCAAAGGGGGCTTAATGATGGGTAAATGAAGGGAGATTTAACAGCACAGGGCAGGAAATATTTTTTGAATGAAGCTGCCGCCTTAAAAAGGAGGGGCTAATTATTAATGCCCGCCAGGCAGTCTTGATTATGGGAACGATTGTTAAAATTGATGGCCTTTTTACAAACTCCTCAGATAAATGGCATTCGTCTTAAATCGGAACCAGCATTTAACGATAACTCTATTCAGGTTAAGTTCAGACACCCGGTACAATCAATTCCCTTGAATTGGAAGATCCGGGCTTACGTTATCATCATACGCTCACTGTTGGCCGTTGGGCGGCCTTTCTCGAATAAAACCGAGACATCCAGAATCAAGCCGACCCGGCCGTCTCCCAGGATACTGCCTCCCGCAATAGTTTTTATTTTCTTAAGGCTCTCCCCCAGGCTCTTGATCACAACTTCTTGCTTGCTGATGAACTCGTCAACCATAACGCAACAGCACTGTCCTTCATTTTCCAGGACTACCACTAAAGATTTGGTTGGGTCGGTGTTTGAGGGTTCTATTTCCAATACCTGGTAAAGCCGAATAAGGGGGAGGAGGCTTTCCCTGACTTTAATCATCTCACCGCGGCCTTTGAAAGTATAGTAATTGCTTGGTAACGGCCGAAACGATTCTCGGATCGCCGTTGTGGGCAGGATGTAGCGATTTTGTCCTATCCTGACGATCATGCCGTCAATGATAGCCAGGGTCAGCGGCATACGCAGACATATCGTTGAACCGAAGCCTGGCTTTGAGGTTATGTCTATCTTTCCTCTTAACTTATTGATCGCTTTTTTCACAACGTCCATGCCCACTCCGCGCCCTGAGATTTCGGTCACACGTTCACTCGTGGAAAAACCAGGCAGGAAGATTAAATTATACACAGCCGTTTCTGATAGGTTCTCTCCTTGCTTGACAATACCTCTTGAGATGGCTTTGGAAAGGATTTTTTCTTTGTCCAACCCTTGGCCGTCGTCTTGAATTTCGATTACTACATTGCCTCCCTGATGATATGCCCTGAGATAGATACGCCCTTCAGGTAATTTGCCTTTTTTACTGCGAACGTCAGGTGTTTCAATACCGTGGTCCACCGCGTTTCGAATCATATGGACCAGCGGATCATAGATAGCCTCAACCATATTACGGTCTATTTCAGTTTCCTCACCGCTGATTCTGAGCGCTATTTTTTTTCCCGACTTGTGGGACAGATCTCTAACCAGGCGAATCATCCGCTGGAAAGTTTGTTTAACAGGCACCATACGCAAAGACATGGCCGTGCGTTGAAGCTCCGATGTCAGGCGGGAAAGGCTGTTTAAATCTTGAGAGAGCTTTGGGTCTTTGAGACTTGTGATGACCTGATTCTGGTTCACCAGGGATTGGGCAATGACCAACTCGCCTACCATATCAACCACGTTGTCCAGTTTTGACGTGTCAACCTTGACGGCATGCCCGATCTTCTCAACCTTGTTAACCATTGTTTTGTTTTGCATTCTAAGGGCTGACGTTACCTGGCGGGCGTCAGCTTTACCCGTATTAATTAAAACCGCGCCCAGTTTACGATCCCGCGTCTTTTCTTGCTGAGCGAGGGCTGCAGAGATATCCATGGAACTTGTTTGCCCTGTTTCGATCAGAATTTCGCCCAGTTTTTTATGCTTGTTTTCCTGTTGCGTATATAAAGCCGCTTCTAAATCATCGTTTGAGATGAGGCCGTTTTCTAAAAGGAACTCACCCAGTTTACGAAACCGTCCTTCTTCCAGTTCCTGAAGCGCTTTCTCGAGTTCGTTTTCGGTTATCAGGCCCTGTTCGATCAGGATCTCTCCCAGTTTCAAGCCGGTATTAATAGATTTAGTATCAGGATTGGGCTGTGCTTCTCCTTGCTGAACAGCCTTGACACGGTCCAGGAACTCTGAAAGGTAATATTCAGTTTCCCAAGCCTGGCCTGAATCAAGGGAAGCTTTCAAATCATTAATCATTTTCTTGAGGAGGTCAATTGAGTCCAGAAGCAGATCAAT
>JAFDLS010000078.1 GCA_019306365.1 Deltaproteobacteria bacterium | reverse complement strand
CGTTTTAACAAACAAATCATCCGGGCTCGAGCTGGATTATTAATGAACCTCCTTTAGACGCACGAGTGATAATTTAGTAAATACCGGACCGATTACCTCAAACACCACCGTCGATGAAATAACCACAGGCAAAATCAACTCTCCGAGATCTGGACGCCGCTCGATAACGAGCAGGGCCATCCCCAGAGCCACTCCAGCTTGAGGCAGCAATGCCATGCCCATCCATCTTCTAAACAGTGGATCGGCCTGGCTCAAAATTCCCCCACTCAAAGAACCAAGAAAACGCCCCATAATCCGAAAAGCAATGTAGGTTAAACCGATAAGCCCGACGTGAAAAAGAGATTCGGTTTGAAGTGACGCCCCAGCTAGTATGAAAAAAAGAATCAGAAGTGGCCATTCAATGCCTTCAATGGCATGAAAAGGCCGCGAATGATGGCGGGCCAGATTGGCAACCGCGGACCCCATAACCATGGAAGCCAACAAAAATGAAACTTTTAACCACATGGCGATTCCGGCGCATAAAAAGATCAGACCCAGCGCTTCGACCAACGTGGGCTCGCCCGGTCGAATCCGACCGGTCAGATATGCCATAGGGATACCCAAACCGATTCCAAGGAGCACGGCGCCGCCTACTTCCCAGGCGCCGGTGAACAATGGGGCCAGGCCTTCGCTTGGCCCGCTCAAAGCCTGGACCGCGGTGAGCATTAGGCTGAAAACAATCAGACCCCAGGCGTCATCAACAGCCACTATGCCGAGCAGTGTCCGGCTGAATGTTCCATCCGCCTTTGTTTCGTGGATCACGTCCGCCGTTGCCGCCGGATCGGTAGCTGTAGCAATTCCGGCGAGAAGCAAGGCCACCTCAAGCCGTACCCCGATTAAAAGCAGCCCCGCCAGAACCATCATGACCGTCGCAGCCACCTGGGAGATTGAAAACCATAGGACCAGCCGGCCTTGCCTTCGCAAAGTTGACAGAGTAAATTTTTCACCTAATAAAAATCCGACCATGACCAACGCCAGGTTAGTCACGATTGGAAGCCAGGGCGTGTCCTGCGGGGATAGAAAATTCAGACCCGAGGGACCGATTACAAAACCGAAAACCAGCAGCAATGTGACGCGCGGCAATCGAGTGCGGCTGCCCAACAGGTCGGTCGCCAGACCCAGAAGGAATAAAGCGCCCAAGGTAATGAATGTTTTGGCCGGATCGTCCATCTTCGCCCAGATTATGAAAATATCATCAAATTACGCCGATTTTTATATTTCATGGTGTTGAGTAATAAAGAACACTGAGGTCATTCCTGGAAATCAAACCAACCTCGCGAGGAAGGAATATTCAGAAATAGGCCTTAAACTCCAAAATGGAACTTAGAAAATATAAATGTCAGGCGCGTATGAGCTCACCTAACATGAAAGCGCAAAAAAATCCAGCACTAAAGTAAAAAAAGGAAGCCAAAACTTATCGAAAATATGGCCTTCCATATTATTTTCCAGGTTTTACCAGCGAAATAATTTATTGAAGGCATCCCTGGGAAATGGAGGATTGATTACCAGAGAAAGCTGTGGAATAGACAGAATTTCAATTCAAAAAGATCTATCATTAACTGGCAAATAGAACTTTTTAGGCGATCTTCATGGGTTGAAATCAGGGAGATTTTATATCTTTGAATAATAGAAATGGATTTACAAATATTTTTCAACCCGCGCGCAGACACGGGCGCACCCTTTTGAAGGTAGATATACAACCGGCTCAAATTGAGGCTGGTTAGCGCCTAGCCTGGTGTGTATTGCAGTGTCAAGCTCCGTCATGGGTTCAAAGCACTCAATGATTTGCCTGATGGCTTGGAGACGGGTACCCTTGAGCAGCCTGCCGCAAACCTCTAAGCACATCCTCACGAGCAACAATTCCGACCACACGATCTCGATCGACCACCGGGAAGCTTTTATAACCGGTTTCGATCATTTTTTGAAGAACACCTGTAAGGGGCGTTTCAGGGTTAAAAACATGCAAGGCTTCCGTCATCAAGGGCGCGATCTCCTTCTCCCTGATGAAATCATATTGGGGGACCTTAACTTTTTTGGAAAAAGCGAACGCTTTTAACAGATCTAATTTTGTGACCATGCCTATTAGCCGCTGATTCTTGTCCACAACTGGAAGCCCATTGAAATCGTTTTTCTCAAAAATCTGCTCAACATCTTTAATAGTAGAATTTTTTTCCACAGTAACCGGGTCGGAGGTCATGACGTCTTTAACCTGATAAAAGAAAAACTTATACATGCCTTCTCCTCTCGAAAGATTTAAAAAAACCAAACCGATGCGCTATACCTGGTTACCGGCGCGCTAAAGTGATTGCCAAAAATATTTTCCGTATGAGGTGGGATCGAAAAAAACAGAATGCCTCATAGAATAGGTCATCAATCCCAATGGCAATCACCAATATGATTTAAGCGAACTCAATGTGTCACGATAAAGCCGCGGATGAATTTATCCTCTTTAATCCAACGGTTAATAAACCCAACCAGGTGTTAGAGCTGTCAAAGATCAACCGTGAGGGTCAAGCAACCTCAGGACTGTCATCTTCGTTATTGCCTGCTGACATCCTGTAAGGGTTTATGGTAAGTACTGGAACCGGAGACTTCTGCACAACGTGGTTGGCCACACTTCCAAAAACAATTCGTTTGATCATCTTCCGGCCGTGAGTGCCCATGATGACAAGGTCGATTCCTTCGGCCACAACGTATTTCAAAATCTCTTCAGCCGGATATCCTGAAGCGACTCTTGCTTTGCATGTATAATCCTTAAAGTTAGCAGCTATGAAATCGGCCAGCTTGGTGTCCGCTCCCTTTACTATTTCACTCTCAAAATCACTCATGTAAGCGTAAGGCAGATCAATACTCGCATAGTATCCTGAAACATGGGCCACAAAAATAACATGGACTTCCGCTCCAAATTTATCCATCATCTCCTTAACATAAGGTACTATTTTGGGAGAAGCCTCTGAGAGATCCACTGGGAACAGAATTTTGCTAAAATTAGACATCGTTTTCTCCTTTAATCAGATATTGTCATTACCATACAATCCTATGAAAATATCAAACATAACGTCTTTAGAATTGACGGTCATGAGCCGGTCCTATGGTCAGGGTTTATCTCACATCAAGCTCCTTGTCCGATCTCAGTGATTCCATTATCAAGCGCCCTATGGTTTCGCTTAAACACACTGAAAACCCTTACTCTTTCAATTATGGATCCATCTCCTAAGGCATCTAACTTGAACTCCAGGTCTAAACGGTCCGTGGTTATTTAAATCTCTCATTTAGATATGCGCCAAAACCGCGTTTCGATTGAAAACAAAGGTCATATAACAAAAAGGGTTGTATGAGACCTCTGCAAATGTGTGTCAAACTTTTTAACAACCTGTAAAACATTCGGGCCATTGATTACGCCATCGCCACCTTTAGAGTTCGCTGGACCTTCAATCAAAAGTCTTTATTAAAAGGAACGATTTTTTCACAATCACATAATATAGTTATATATTATTTCCCTTAAATATTCCAAACTCTTTTGTTTTTTAAAGTTTCTTACATAAGTATCAAGCTTTTTCCTGAATTACCCAATGTCAACGCAAATCACTGCTGAGTCGTCAAAACTCCTTTCCTGTTAATTTGTTTGAGCATGAAGTGTGCCAGTTTATAAATTCATCATAAAAAGAGGTAAATACAGGCAGTTATATGAAAAAGCTCCGCATAGCTCAACATCCTGATGTACAGATTTTAAATATTACGAAATATTATTTTGAAAAGTTTCGAAAAAATGGAAGTAAATTTTACCACATGGAATAATTCTATTAATAGATTTTGGAACCAAATTTCACCAATCACTCCGCTTCCAGCTTTTTTTTACGGTACCGAAAGGTATGGTGGTTCATTTTTAACAGCTCGGCCGCTTTGCTTTCATTGCCTTTGGCAACCCGAAGCGCCTCCGTGAAATAAAATTTTTCCATGGACTTCTGAACAGAGGAGAGGTTTATGCCATCAGGAGGAAGCGGCGGGTACACAGATTTTCCATTAACGGATTCAAACACAGCTTCTTTGTTCGCATCCTCCATCTCGAGATCTTCGATTGTTAATTCCGGGCCCTGGCCTGTCAGGATTCCTCTCTCAATCAAA
Organism: Deltaproteobacteria bacterium; assembly: GCA_019306365.1. Lineage (GTDB taxonomy): Bacteria > Desulfobacterota > Desulfarculia > Adiutricales > JAFDHD01 > JAFDHD01. Next base: position 7,123 of record JAFDLS010000078.1, on the reverse strand, counting down.
TTTTTCAACTCACGAACGTTTCCGGTCCAGTTGTGGGTCATCAGGCTTTTTTCAGCCTGTGAAGAAATGGATGTAAACTTTTTAGAAAACTTCTGACTGAACTCGTATAAAAAATGCTTAGCTAGTGGAATAATATCATCCCGGCGGTCATTTAGCGATGGAACCTGTACCTTAACGACTCCCAAGCGGAAATAAAGGTCCCTCCTAAACGTACCGTTCTCCATCATGCTGTTAATATCTTTGTTGGTCGCCGAAACCACTCTGGTTTGTATTTTTAATTTCTTGGTGCCGCCTATTCTGTAGAACTCACCACTTTCTAAAAATCGAAGAAGCTCCGCCTGGGCTTCCAGACTCAGATCACCCACCTCATCGAGAAAAAGAGTCCCGTCGGCCGCTTCTTCGATCAAGCCTTTTTTACCGGTGGCGCTGGCTCCGCTGAAAGCCCCCCTTTCATACCCAAAGAGCTCACTTTCAATAAGATTCTTTGGAATGGCGGCGCAATTTACAACGGTTAGCGGCCCTTTGAAATTTGGACTCCTGTAATGGATGGCGCTGGCGATTAATTCCTTACCCGTGCCTGTTTCGCCGAGGATAAGAATCGGGGTATCCGGGCTTTTGGCCACTTTTTTTATGAATTCCAGCGTATTTTGGATGGCGTTGCTTTCTCCGATAAAATAAGGAATATTTTCTTCAAAATATTTTTCCTGGATGGTTCTTACTTCCTTCCTGAGCTTGATTGTCTCCAGGGCATTGCGAATTGAGACCTCCAGGTTATCCAGGCGCAGGGGTTTCACCACATAGTCATAGGCCCCCTGTTTCATGGCTGAAATCACGGTGTTGACGTCTTCAAAGGCGGTGATCATAATAATCAATATTTCGGGGTTCATTGATTTGATTGCAGAAAGCGCCGCAATTCCATCCATCCCCGGCAGCCCGATATCAAGCAGGATCAGGTCAGGGGAATCGCTCCGCAGAGCCTCAATCATCTCTTCCGCCGTAGAGAAGGCTTGAATCTTATAATCCGCCTCAAGGGCCATGGTTACGCCTTCTCTGATGGTTTTTTCATCATCGACAATATATATGCTGTAAGGAGTCATAGCGAATATTAACTGGTTTGGTTCACAGGTATGTTGATTATGAATTCAGCGCCGCCCCATTTACTTTTGGATACCGACATAGTTCCGCCGTGGTCCGTAACTATTCTATGATTCAGGCTGAGACCTATGCCGGTACTATCACTTTTGGTCGTGTAAAAAGGGTCAAAAATCTTATCTACCTGGTTTAAAGGCACACCCGGGCCGGAATCAGAAACTTTCACCACAACACCTTCTCCCATGACAGATGAACTCACCTCTATTTGTTTGAGCCCATTCACGTTTTTCATAGCTTCAGCGGCGTTGGTAATCAAGTTTAAAATTACCGCTTCAATCAAGTGAGGGTCGATGCGGCATTTTGGCAGGTTCTCAGATAAAACCTTTTCAATCTTGATCCCACTCTTGCGTAAACTCACGGCCGACAAATCTATAGCCTCCCCAATGGGGTGATTTATATCCGCGAAGACGAACTTCGGCTCACTGGGTTTTGAAAAATCCATTACCCTCTTGATAACCGATTCAATCTTACTGGAAGCGGATTGAATTTGCCCAAGGATTTTTGGCACTTTTTCAAAGCCATCAGCCTTTTCAAAAATCTTTTCCAACGTATCCAAGTAGATATTGATGCCGGAAAGAGGGTTTCTTATTTCGTGGGCTATACCCGCCGCCACGCGCCCCAGGGAGGTCATTTTATCCTTTATCGTCAAAAGGTGTTCAAATTCTTTGGCCCGCGTCATGTCCATCATATTAAACAGGATTGCTTCCTTGCCCCGATACTCGATTAGGCTTGCCCGGCAGTCGATCCAGAGCATGTCAGACTTGCTGTCCATCTTTCCAGCGGGATATAACCTGAAATCCACGTCCAGGGTCTGCGCCTCCCCTGAAAGAATCCGCTGGTAGAACTGCCTCATCTTTTCAACATCATCAGGATGAAAATTTTTGAAATCAGAAAGGTTAAAGGATTCAGACAAATTACCGAGCAATCTTTTTTGTTCCGGGTTCTTATAAACGATCTTACCCTCTTGAACGATAAAAATACCAGTCAATGAATTTTCAACCAGATCACGAAAACTCTTTTCGCGCATCCTGAGCGCCGCTTCCGCTCTCTCACGCTCGGTAATTCTTCCTAACCTTCCCGCGATGGCCCCGAGTAAACTTTTTTCCTCTTCCTGAAAAATAATCCCTTCATCACTTGAAAGTCTTTCCGTGTAACAGACTTCCAGGGTGCCGCTTGGCTCACCATAAACCATAATATCAGCCGCTATCTTCCAGGGGGTTTCCTTGAAATTAGCCGTCTTTATATTCCGGCCTTCAAGAATAATTCTGGCACACGCGATTCCCGGAAACTGCAAGGCCGGCGGAATAAGATAAACTGTACCTTGAAGCATCTCCTCAAATGAAATACCCGGCCTCACTACCAGACGGGAAACAGCGTAAAGGCAGTTTAGTTCCTTAACCCGCTCGTTGAGCCTGTATACGGTTCTCCTCAATGCCTCTTCCGCGCGCTTGCGCTCAGTGATATCCCGAGCTACCGTGGAAGTCCCAACGATCTTTCCTCCTGAATCCTTGATTGGTGATATCGTAAGAGAGACCGGAACCCGGGTTCCATCCTTGCGTATGCGAACTGTTTCATAACGATCTACGCTCTCTCCCTGATTGATTCTGGTAAGGATCTGAGATAATTCATCAAGACGTTCAGGAGGAACCAGAATGGAAATAGGTTTCCCGATGATCTCTTCCGGGGTATAGCCGTAAACCATTTCCGCGCCCTTGTTCCAGGTTTGAATAATCCCATCCAGGGTTTTGCCTATAATGGCGTCTTCCGACGATTCCACAATAGCGGCTAACTGTTTAACAACCTGTTCGGATTTCTCCCGGGTTTCCTCATACTCCAGCTTGTGCAGGGCAAAGGCAACATCACCGCCCATCCCCTTTAAGAGGTCTCGTTCTGCTTCCGATATGAATTCTCTGGGAACGGAAGCGCTTAAAAAACCGTAGACTTTTCCCTCATACTCCAGCCTCAAAGCCAGCGCCGCTCTGTTCGCATAATCCTTGACTAAAGGACAGTTTGTGCACGTATTAATCGGATCCTCCAGACAAACCACTTCTGATGCCGATAAAGCCTTTACCACGCAGTAAGGAAATTCACCATGCTGCATCTGCTCTACCAGAGGCAAAAAATTTTGACCTATTTCAGTAGCGGTTATCTCAAGCAGTTCTCCGGATTCATCCAACAAGGCGATCCACACGTTGTAATAACCCCGGTTCTCAACAAGTATCTCGCAAATATCCTGCAGCAGGCTTGCACGATCCCTTTCTTTAACCAATAACTGGCTGACGTTTCGTACAGCCCGCAGGGCAAGATTAAGATGCTCTATCTTCCTGTGCTTCTTTATCAGCTTAGATCGCCACGCCCAAACAATCAAAGCCAGAATTCCACCAGAAAGGACGCTAATAAGGTAGCCTTCTAAGATCGGAACGGCCCCCGCCGCGATTTGCTGAATGGTATAAAGCAGACCAAACGCAATCGAACCAAATAAAAATGACAGACACCCGATAATAATGGCTTTCATAAACATCACCAAATTATATATAATTTGGAGTCCTAACAACATTTTTAAAAAAGAGGCTATGTTCCAGTCCCGATGACAAATATCCGAAATTTCTTAAAAACAATCAAGGCTTTTTTCTAATTTGGACATGCCTGGCAGCGTTGATTAATGAGGCCCCAGAGCTTAAATTAAGATTTATAGAATTATTTACAAAAATATTTCTATTACTTATTGTTAGGGTATGCTATGGAACCACGAAAGAAACGGTTGAGATTTAACTCTTGAAATGAATAAACGATACGATGTAGATTGTTAGAATCGATTCGCTCGATTTCTTGATTGAGATATTATATTACTCTTTTGCCTTCAAGCCGAAGTGCAAGAAGCCAGAGGATCAGCTCATATTAAAAATAAAGAGAGTCAAATAATTTCAAGCAGCCGATAAGCAGTATTTTCATGCCGGCACATGAAACCCCTTTTCCGCTGCGCCAGGCGAAAATGACTCCATAAAAAAAAGGAAAAAGCGCTATGGGAGTATCGAAACAGCTGAAGGTTCCTCGTCCTGATCCTAACTTCTTTATCCTGGATGAACACAAAGACAATCTGGATAGATTTGAGAGAATGTCTGAAAAGCATCCGGTAAACATCCTTACAACCGGCAACCAGGGATGCGGTAAATCATCACTCGTGAGGCAGTTTGCCTATATTTATCAAAGACCGTTTGCCACCTTCCAAATCGGGCTTCTCCTTGAATCCGGCCAGCTTTTCGGTCAGCAAAGATTAAAAGCGGGAGAGACTTTTTATCAGGAATTCTTATTTCCCAAAGCCATCCAGACACCCGGCTGCATAATCCATCTGGAAGAAATTAATCGCTCGGAAAGTCCCCACGCCTTAAACGAACTCTTTTCGGTTTTGTCGGAAGACCGGAGCATCTGGATAGATGAACTGGGTCTGGTGGAGGTAGCGACCCGGGTCATGTTTTTCGCCACCATGAACGAAGGCGATGAATTCACGGGTACAGAGGATATGGACGCCGCCCTGAAGGACCGGTTTTATCATATTCATCTTGAATACCTTCCTCATGAGGTGGAGAAGGAAGTGTTGATCCGGAAAACCGGGGTGGATGAAACCGAGGCCGACCATATTTTAAAGGTAGTGAACAGTATCAGGGGAAATGATCAACTGGGGATGAGCATCTCCATCAGGCACAGCCTCATGATCGCCGAACTGATCTCCCTGGGGGCGTCTTTGAGGGAAGCCATGATTTACGGCCTTCAGCTGTCCAGGGACACCCTGGAATCAATACTCCTCTCTGTGCACGTGGAAACAAAGGAAATCGAGGTGAAAGAGGATCAATACGTGCTCTTTATGCCGACAGACTAACTCGCCCGGATAACAGCTTAAACCATGAAAGTCTATTCGAAATACTGGCGGAAAAACCGTTCAACGCATGAGGCGGCTGAACTGGCCCTGAGCTTGAGGGCCTTGCGAAAGGTCGCGGCCTGCTTTGGCAGTAACGCCAAGCCGGTATTCTGGAAGGGGATGGTTGACGCGAACGACGATAACATTCTCATGGACATGGGAAACGTCAAAGGCGGCTATCCGATTCCCCATTACAGGTTTGACATGCTGGTCGCCAAGGTTGTCCAGGCGGAAACGGCTGTTCTGGAATCAAGTGATCTGGTGGTGGATAAGGTATTAAGCGAGGCTCCTGAAGCGCCTGATTTCGCAAAACCTTACCTGGAAAAATTCATAAACGCGGCCGAGGACATCTATATTTATGAACTCAACAGATCAAAGATCTGGTCTTATTACCTGACACAGGCCTGGCAGGCTGAATTGTTGTATGAAAAGAAAAATATGACACTCCCGCTAACCGCTGACGGCCTCGCCAACATGTGGAGGGATGAGGCGATTCTGGGTGAGGTGAATGAGGCGCTGCGCCATTTTTACGGCAGCCTCATGGAGGTGTTAAGAGATTACGCCGACGCTGTCAGGGCCCTTATCGCTGATTCTTCCCCGGAAGAGAGAAGCGGTCAAAGGATCAATCTCTACTTGAAAATGTGGACGGATATTTATGAAATCATCTCATCATGGAAAGAACACCTGCTAAACCCCGGAGTGATAACTGTTTTCGACAAGGTGGATTCGGAAATTGAGGTGTCTGGAGGAGAAACCGGGGAGGATGACGGGGATGAAGCAAACAGGCTGACGGAAAAACAGGAATCGGATGGCCTTGATCCTGATCTGGCCGACGAGGTGAGTGATCTTCTGGAGGACATCACGGCTGATCAGGCCCAAACCCTTGCGGTGAAAAATCCCTCGGTTCGTTCGCTGGGCACGGTAGTCCTGCGCAGTGAGATCAAGTCGGAAGTCAAGCCTGACGAACTGATCGTGAGACGGCTTAGAAGAATTTTCAAACGCCAGAAGGCTCAAATTAGAAGATCAAAAAAGGTCATGAGAAGGGCCCTGCCTGCCGGAAAACTGGATGCCCGCCGCCTCTACCGGGTGCCTCTTGACGAGAAGGTCTTCAAAAACAGGCAGGTCCCCCGCACGGATCACATGTGGCAAATCTGCATTGTGACCGACGCTTCGGCTTCCATGGCGGGCCGGGGTCAGGATCAAACGCTAAAGGGTTTAAAAATCACCTGGACATATACGCCTATAATGAAGAAAAAAGGATCTGTAAATTAACCAAGCTCTATCATGGCAGCGAAATTTATTCAATCCTGCCCGCCGGCCGAACGCCGTCAGGCCAGGCCATTTTAACGGCGGCCATGATGCTCAACCAAAAGTATAAAAAAAGCATGGTAATTCATATTACCGACGGGGCCGCCAATTGCGGGCTGCCCCTTGGTGAAGCCGTCAATTATTGTCTGAACAACCACATTGAGGTTTTTACAATCGGCTGCGGCTGCACCAGACAGACTAAAAAATTTCTAAGAGAATCCTTTCCCCCTGGCCGTCTTTACTTCATGCAGGACATTAATTATCTGGCCGACGGCTTGGAACAGCTCTTCAAGCGAAAAATTTTGGAGTATGCCTGAAATACAGCTGCAGCGTCTCAGCCGAACGATTATCTCACTCTTTGTTTATGAATCTGGTGTACCTGTTCATTTGACCATAGTAGTCGAACAGCGCGTCCACACCCCGAATTTTGAGATCGGTGTTCATGGCAATTTTGTTATGCAGAGCGCCGTCGCGAGGAATTTCCGCAATCTCTGCCGCTAATTTGTTAACTTCTTCCTCAAGGTTTTCAAGTGGAACGCTGATGCTTACCAGCCCCATATCAGCGGCTTCTTTTCCGTTTATCAGCCGCCCTGACATTAAAAGATATCGAGCTTTTTTAGGCCCCAGGTATAACTGCCAAAGGGGTGTTGACTGAGAGCCGCCCCATTTTTGCGCCGGGTGGCCAAAAAGCGCATCGTCCGCGGCCACGGAAATATCGCATGAGAGCTGGAGGTAACAGCCGGCGTC
>JAFDLS010000077.1 GCA_019306365.1 Deltaproteobacteria bacterium | reverse complement strand
AAAAAGGTCCGGGAGGCGGGCGGCCTCATGATCGCGGCTCATCCTTTCCGGGGTTTCAAAACCTTCGGAATCGGCCAGCTTCAGATGGACGTGGACCAGGCCTGCAAACGAAAGGTATTTCAATACGTGGACGGCCTTGAGGTTAGAAACGGCAAGCTCAATGAACAGGAAAACGATATGGCCGCCCAGGTGGCTGAAAGGCTGGATCTTCTGGGAGTGGCAGGCAGTGACGCCCACAACGTAGACGAAGTCGGTAAATGGATCACCGTTTTTGATCGAGAGATAGAAAACGAACAGGAATTAATTGAGGAGCTTCGAGCCGGACGATTCACTATCGGCTCGGCCAGGGAATAGTACATGAATTCCGCCGCGGGCGAATTGGCGGTCATTCCTGGGTTGTTTTAATCCTGGGCTGTAATACCCTATTCTAAAATAGTTATCAGTCTCATTAGAGTTTATATCTGACGGAGGAGAAAATGGAAAAAGTATTGATCATAGGCTGCAAGCGAGCCATGGATGATGTCTGCATTGGTTGTTCAAGATGCATGGTCGGCTTTAACCGCCGTGAAGGCGAGTTCAGCCGTTATAAGGACGAGGATGTTGAATTGATGGGTCTTTTGAATTGTGGGGACTGCCCCGGTTCCGCCATAGTGACCAGGCTGGCTCAGGTTAAGCTCTGGAACGCGCCTATGGAAGAAAAGGTGACCAAAGTTCATGTGGCGCCTTGCGTCATAGACCATTGCCCCCATAAGGATATAATTGTGAGCAAGATCAAGGCAAAAGCCGGCGTGGAAGTTATCGAAGGGACCCACCCCTACAAGCCAGATAATATTTTTGCCTGATTTTATTATATTTGAGACAGAAAGAAGATATTCTTAAACGATATCCATGAACGTTGCCAAGGGCTGGAGGGTGTGATAACTTAAGGCCAAACCCTAAGGAGGGGGTTATGGTCGATCAACCTGAACTGGACGAAAAATCCTTGTGGATATTAGCCTCCATATTCAAAGAGGCTCAAGGCGCACCGGAAGAAACCATCAATATGTGGACTCTGGCCCAAAGCCTGGGTTTGGATCGCGCTCAGATGGAGGACCTGGCAATGGGCTTGGTCAACGAGGGGCTTCTGGAGATAAAAAGCCTGACCGGGAAAGTATCGTTGACCGAAGCCGGGCGAAAAAGGGCTCATATCGTTGAACCCGGTTTCGGCAAGGCTGACCCGGGAGACGATCTGGAGCGCTTTGTTAATGAACTGGGCGAATCGCTGGGGAAACTTGGTCTTGATAGTCAAATTCAAAAAGACCTGGAAATTGACCTGGCCGCACTTCGAGGGCAGATGGCCCGTTCCCGCAGGCTCCCGCCAGTGATAAATGCCTTGTTAAAGGCCATAAAGGAAGCTGTCGGCACCGCGCCTGATACCGCCGCTTCTTCCCTCAAAAATAAGTTAACCAGCTTGATGACCGACCTGGATTAGTCTGGCTGCGGCTTTTACTTCACTATTGAAAAGGCACCTTAAAGCTTCCCGCGCCGTTTCCTACGGGTTTGACTATCAATTATTTTCTGTCAGGGTAAAAGCAGTTCCTGCCCCACACTGAGATCATTTCCTTTTATATTATTCGCTTTCTTCAACTCATCAACAGACACACCAGTGGTGCGGGAAATACCCCATAGAGTGTCACCGGGCTTGACTTTGTAAATACGCGGTTTTTTGGCGGATGTTTGTTTTTCCGCGCTGCCCGGCCTGGACGAAGCCATGGCTTTCAGGCGCTTAACTTCGACTTTGTATTTATCGAGCTGACTTTTTAGGGATTCATTCTCCTTCTGGCGGGCGGTCAGGTCCTTGCTCAAACTGTTAATCTCATTTTGCGTTTGTGTAAGTTCCACTTTGAGTGCGGCAAGCTCGGATTCAAGCTGTTTATAATCCGATTCGGGGACACCGCACCCGTTTACCAGAATAAACAGTGTGATGACAACAAAAAAAGAGGCCGTTTTTTTCATGAGCTCTCTCCTTTCCCGGAGGGGTCTTCTTGTTCGCCGTTACGGCATTTAAGAGACTGATTTTCTCCTTTTATAATTTAGGGCGGCGCTTTTTTAAATTGAAAAATCCCTGTGTCCCGCCTCAGGGTCAAATCCATATTTTTCCTCGCCGTGTGGAGTGAGTGAGGTGATAAGATTAAATCAACTTTGATCCCCTGCGGCTTTCTCCAGGGAGACGCGTCTATGAAAGGCAACCGCCTTTTTCTTCGAATACAAGTCGTTCCTAACAGGCCGCTCGATTTTTTTGATCTTCTGGTCCATATTTATACGCACGCAATGCAGGTGATTAGAGCGTTTGCCATAAATATGTTCCTTTTGACCCGAGAGCAGGAGAAGATTTAGTTTCGGCCATTCTCATAAACCGCCTCACGACAAACGCCAAAAGAGCGTGTAATTGCTATTTGTTATATCATGGCAGCCGCTGTCAGGGCCTTGATTTGCCTTATAATCAATCGAAATATAATTCTGGCAATTACTATAATGAGGCCTGTGCAAAACTTCGTCCTTTAGCCGAACTCATGAGCGCCGCTTCGCTCACGCTGCAGCGGCATATGTCAGTCTCAATTTGAGTCCTCGAAATATTAGTAATATTCCTGCGGGTTAAATTTTCGCCTTCCGCGATTTCAACAAAATTACTGGTTTTGCGGAGGTCTCATAATAACAAACATTGTAACTTTCTTCATGAAATTGTTTCAATTTCATCATAAATCACCTCAAAGGTCAACCGATATGCCAAACAAATTTTCAGCTAATTGAAAAATAGTGGGAATTAGCGGCCACGCAATGAGGAGGCGTCTAACACTTATAAAGGCCTTCTGAAAACTACGCCTTTCGGTTGAACTGTTTATCAGGTTCAGGTTTATAATGATTCTCATAATTGCCTTCTTTTGCAATTCAACATCTCATTATTCCGCCACAATACAGTCTTGTATGTTGAAATCAGCGGGCCTATGAGAAACACATGCAGCGCTGGTGATTGCCGCTTGGTTTAATAACCTATCCTATAAGGTTAATTCGTTCTGGCTCCACCCCAAACGGAAATAATTTGTCAATCAATCTAATCTTTCTAAAAACATATAATATTCCTTTGATCTCATTCTTTGCCTGCTTCGATCTTGGCCAGGCAACATATGTTTTGAAGAGGCTTAGCTACTGCCTTTTCTTCTATTTTCTCAAATGAGCCGAGATGTTTTTATATTAATTAAGATACTTATTTTCAAAAACAATTTTTTTTCAAAATTTTTAAAAAAAGGATTGTCAGATTCAGATATTTATATTAAATTTTAATTATTATAAAATTTTTCTTGACAATTATTCTCTAACTGTTTTATTAAGTGGTTTCGAACAGCTAGCGTGTTTCACGTTAAAATTTCCTCTTCGTTTGTGCTCATGTGCCTTCGCCGAATACAGAGAGAATATACATAACCCTGATATGCCAGATTAAGTCTCGGGTTTATAAGAGTTATTGAAATCAGGATATAAAATACCATTTCTCAACAAGTAAAAGTCAGAAATTATCTCAATAAAAACCAACTACAGATTATGAAAAAAAAGGAGGAATTATGGCACGAAAAAAAGTGGTAGACTCAGCAAAGCTAATTAAAGCAGTGGAATCCGGTTTGCCTGCAAAAGAAATTATGAGCATGTTTGGGTTCAAAACCAGACTTCAGCTTAAATCTTTTTATCTTGACGCTTTAGTGGAAAAAGGAAAGGCCAAGAGCATCATAAGCCGCATTCCCAAGAAGACGGAACAAGAAAAGAAAATAAAAGCGATCAAGGTTAATAAGCGAGGCAGTCTGGTTGTGACGCGGGGCATGGTTGAGGAAATGGGTTTCGCCATAGGTGACGCCTTTAGTATCCGAAAAACCAAATCAGGAATAAGCTTGCGTAAACGATAGAAACTGTCATCAATTAAAACTTCTGAGTTAATGCTTTCAAATATCGTTTGAACAGTATTGTAATCTAAGGATAATCCCCGGATAAAAGTCTAATCTACATCGCCCTCAAGCCGGGGATTATTTTTACCTGAAAGTATTATTCTAAATTTTGTTGACTTGTGAGGCTGAAAATAGACAGGCGCATTATTCGTTTGCCAAGACATCTGCAAAACTTCCAAATTCAATCGAACTCTTTATTAGGCTTCGTCTTTTTGAAGAACTTTAACTTCAACCTTCGGTCGAATTTTATGTCAGACTCAATTTTATTTTTTTGAAATACATTCAATATCCTCAGGCCTGAATTTTGATCTCCCCCGGTTTTTGACAAATTAACCTTCTTTGGCAGATGTTTATGGCCGCCCTTTTTCTTGACAGCTTTTAATCTCCGTAAATTTAATTATTATTAGAAGCTATCTCAAAATTACTGGTTTTGCAGAGGTCTCATTTATAATAATTGGTTCAGTCCAACACATTTTTGAAAAACTTGACCGTATTGCGGCGGCCGTTTTAGGGTTTGCGGACTTGAATCATAACCGGTTCTCTGGTATAGCTTGCGAACAGGATTTAAAATTCAGGCTCGCCTGTAAAGGAGAAGCCCTTGAAAGTTATCATCGTCGGAGCCGGCGAAGTCGGCTATCATATCGCTAATAAACTCTCCAAAGAAAATAAAGACGTAGTCCTGATTGACATGGACGCCGAGAGGCTCAAACAGGTCAATGACACCCTGGACGTTCAAACTCTGCACGGTTCCGGCGCCAGTCCCACATTGCTGCGCATGGCCGGTATAGATTCTGCGGACATGATCATCGCTGTTACTGACAGTGATGAATCCAATCTTGTTTCCTGCCTGATGAGCCGGTTAATTTCAACGGGCACCACACGTATCGCACGCATCCGCAACCAGGATTTTTTTGATATTGAGGAGATCAAAACAGGTGAGATCCTGGGGTTATCCCTGGTTATCAACCCCGAGATCGAGGTGGTTAGAACAATCCTGCGCCTGTTAGAGGTTCCGGGCGCGGTTGACGTGATTGACTTTGCGGACGGTTTAGTCAGGCTGATCGGGTTAAAAATAAACGCTGATTCTAACCTGGCCGGCCTGACCATGGCTGAACTTCGTGAAATTGACCCTGAACAACACATACTTATCGCGGCAATTTATCGTGAAACCAGCGTTATTATTCCTCACGGTAAAACAAGACTCGAAGTCGGCGACCTGGTTTACTTGCCCGCGCGGCCAGAGGAAGTTGAAAGAATCCTCAAAAATTTTGGCCGAACCACACCCACAGTGCGCAATGTTTTTATAATTGGCGGCGGACAGGTGGGGAGGTCGCTTGCCCTGGCGCTGGAAGACAAGCCCGTCACGGTAAAACTGATTGAAAGAAGCGCGGAAACATGCCAGGAACTGGGTGAAATTCTCAATAAAACCATTATCTTAAAAGGCGACGGCACAGACCTGTCATTGCTCGAGGAAGAAAACGTGGGTGATGCCGACGTTTTTATCGCCCTGACCAATAATGAGGAGGAAAACGTTCTCTCCTGTCTGCAGGCCAAGCGGTTGGGGGCAAAAGAGGCCATAACCCGGGTCAACAAATTTTCTTACATTCCTCTGGTAACCGCTATCGGACTCGAAACGGTCGTCAGTTCGCGGCTCTCGGCAATTTCGGTCATTCTCCAGTATATTCGACGAGGCAAAGTCGTCTCAGTGGCCGCTCTTAAAGGAGAGGACGCTGAGGCCATCGAATTTGTTGCCCTTGAAAGCTCCGATATAGTCGGACGATCGATCGAGGAGATCAAATTTCCCCGACAGGCCTTAATCGCGGCCATTGTACGTCAAAATCATGTCATCATCCCTCGGGGACAGACGATCATCCAGCCGGATGATCGGATTATAATTTTCACCCGGCGGGAGGCTGTCAGCAAGGTAGAAAAGGCATTTATGGTCAAGCTGGAGTATTTCTAGATGAACCTGAAATTGGTCTTTTACCTGATAGGCATCCTCAATCTTTTCCTGGCCCTGTCCATGACCGCCCCTTTAACCGTGTCGGTTTTGTACAATGACGGTTCCGCCTTATCCATCCTGAACAGCCTCTTTATAACGCTTCTCGCCGGTCTGACGCTGGTTCTTCTCTTTCGAACTCCCAACAAGGGAATACGGCATCGTGAAGGCATGGCCGTGGTGGCCCTGGGATGGCTTTCAGCGGGAATATTTGGAGCGCTGCCTTTTTTTCTGGATGGAAGCCAGGCCAGTTACCTCAATTGCCTCTTTGAATCCCTGTCCGGTTTCACAACCACCGGCGCCAGTATCATGACTGATGTTGAGGTTCTTCCGAAAGGTATCCTTTTTTGGCGCAGTCTTACGCACTGGCTGGGAGGAATGGGAATCATTGTCATGACTATTGCCATTCTTCCTTTACTCGGCGTCGGAGGCATGCAGCTCTACAAAGCGGAAGTTCCCGGACCAACGGCTGATAAACTCCAGCCGCGCATAACTGAAACGGCAAAAACCCTCTGGAAGGTCTACCTGGTTTTCACCGGCGCGGAGGTCATTTTGCTTCACATTGGGGGGATGAATCTCTTCGATTCGTTCTGTCATGCCTTCGGCACACTGGCAACTGGCGGATTCTCCACTAAAAATGCCAGCATCGGCCATTACCAGAGTGTTTATTTCGATACCGTTATCACGGTCTTCATGCTTCTGGCGGGCATCAACTTCGCCCTCCATTACCAGGCCCTCACCGGTAATATCAAGGCCTTTTATAAAAACTCGGAACTAAGGTTTTTTTTAGGTGTTTTCCTTCTGGCCACCACCCTGGTGACATGGTCCATATGGAAAAACAATGTCCCTGCCTTGGCTGAGTCATTGCACCTGGCTTCTTTTCAAGCGGCCTCCATACTTACAACCACCGGGTACACCACGGCGGACTTCGAACAGTGGCCCTCACTGGCCCGGATAATATTGATTGTGCTCATCTTTATTGGCGGTTCAGCCGGTTCAACCGGCGGCAGCATCAAATGTATCCGAATCCTGCTCCTCCTCAAGCATACCTACCGGGAGCTGAGACGATTGATCCACCCCAGGGCCGTCATACCGGTTAAACTCCAGGGCAAGGTCATATCTGACGATATCATGTCCTCCATCTGGGGCTTTTTTATCCTGTTTCTTTCTCTTTTCATCGTGGCTTCCATACTTTTAACCATGATGGGGATCGATTTAACCACTTCATTTACGGCCGTGGCCGCGACAATAGGTAATATCGGACCCGGTTTAGGTTCGGTCGGACCGACCGACAGCTACGCGCACCTCCCCCAGGCGGCCAAGGTCATTTTGATCCTGTGCATGCTCCTGGGCCGGTTGGAGGTCTATACAGTCTTTATCCTGTTTGTGCCTGAATTCTGGAAGAAATAAGAAGAATTAATCAATCGGCACAATTCCGTTCCACAACCCCTTCACACGGCTTCATTCGGAAAACCAAGCGGGTTTTTGATAAAAGGCTCTCAGATCAGCTCTCATAAGAGGTCTTGAGCCGGCTTTCCTTTTCAAATCTATCCAGCGCCAGTTGAATAAGCCTGTCTATCAATTCGGTATAGGAAATGCCTGAAACCTCCCAGAGCATGGGGTACATACTGATCTTTGTGAATCCGGGAATAGTGTTAAGCTCATTTACAATTATTTCATTGTTTTCCTTGAGGAAGAAATCCACCCGAGCCATACCTTCACAGCAAAGGGTTTGATAGGTTTTAGTGGCCAGGTCTTGAATCTGGCTGACAAGTGGTGAGGGTAATTCAGCCGGGATTTTCAAATAAGCGCCGTTTTCATCAATATATTTGGCTTCGTAGGAGTAAAAATCATGACGGGGAATAATTTCTCCGGGCACGGAAGCGATGGGTTCTTCGTTGCCCAGAACTGAACATTCGATTTCTCTTCCCTCAATGTTTTCCTCGATGACTATCTTATTATCGAACTCAAAGGCCTCCTTAAAGGCCCGCTCAAACTGGTCCAGATCGCGGACCTTGTTAATCCCTATGGAGGACCCGTAGTTTGCCGGTTTAATAAAAAATGGCAGCCCCAACTCAGCCTTGATGTCCTTGAAATTCATCTCTTCGCCTGATTGACGGTGGAAAACTTGAAACCGGCCAATCGGTATCTTAGCGTCCCGCAGAAGCCTCTTCATAACGTCCTTGTCCATCCCGACCGCTGAGCCCAGAACACCGGCCCCGACAAAAGGAAGATTGGCAAGCTTTAGCAGTCCCTGCACGGTTCCGTCTTCGCCAAAAGGTCCGTGCAGTATGGGGAAGATCACATCAATCGGGCCCACGGATTTATGTCCGCCTGGATTGACCAGCCGTTCATCGCGGTTACCAGGAACAAGGCTGACGTGATCATGGGAGTCGCGAAGCTTGATCTTCCTGGGGTCCTCCGCGTTCAGCAGAAACTGCGAAGTATCCAGAAGCGACCACTGTCCCTGTTTATCAATACCAAGCAGAACGACGTCATACTTGTCCTTGTCAATAGCCTCGAAAACGTTTTTGGCCGACTGAAGCGAAACTTCATGCTCTCCCGACTTGCCCCCGAAAAGAATCCCGACTCGAATTTTTTTATCCATGCTTTTATATTCCTTTATCCATGCTTCCATTTAATGGGTTCTGGTAGTCAGAAAGTAATCACCAGGTCATTTGATTATACTGAATTTTTCAACCGGATGATCCCGTACCAAACGATTTCGAGACCAGATTGATATGGGCCGCCTTTTATTGCACGCCCACGTATTTGAAGCGATAGTCAAAGACCGCCTTTATATTCAGCCTCTTGAGCTTGATATGATCCGGGAAGCCAGGATATGGCGCGGCCCGGCGCAGCGCGTCCATGGCGGCCTGGTCCAGAATATCGTGGCCGGATGAAGTGTCAAGGACGACCCTAAGAAGCCTACCCTCCCTGTTTAAGGTAAACACGGCGACAAGCCGTCCGCTCAGGCTTTTCTTCAAGGCGTTAGCCGGGAAAAACCAGTTGTTTTTAACCAGCACCTTTATCTGATGCATGTAGGACAGGTATTCAGGCGCCTTGCTTTCCAGGGAAATCGTATCGTCTTCCTGTAAACCGTTCTGAGAGGCAGAGTCAGCCGCCTTCTCGAATTCACCCTCAGCCTGGGCCTTTTCCGCAATTTTTTTCAACTCTTCCGGCGAGACTTTTTCCAGGACGGCGACGTCTATTTCCACCTCCATCGGAGGCGGCGGATGGCTCATCGCATCCGGTAAGGGCGGCACATAACGCAAAAAAGCGAAACCCAGGATGTGAATCCAGACTGAGATAATCAGAGCCAAACTCAGATCCAGGCCCTGACGCCGCCACCCTTCGAAATTAATCATCCCCGACCCATAAATGCTCTTTTTTACGATCGAACCACCATTGGGCCCAGTCCGTGTCCACTATGGCCTGAAAAAGACGCTGTCCAGTTTCCGTTTTAACGCGTTTTTTAGCGAAGAAGAGCCATTCGGCGGCGTACCGGTTGCCAAGATCCTGCTTTTCTTTCAGCTCAATCACCAGGTCCAGTTGATCGGCGTCATTAGCGAGCATGGATTCAGGGGTCTGCTTATCCCTGAATTCCTCGAGCAGGGCCTCAATCTCCTGACCAGAAGGAACATTGGCCGCCGCATCGGCTCCGGCACGCGCCTCGTCCACCTCAACATATTGTTTATTAACATAATTATGGTCACCGGTGCGGGCCTCAGGCAAATCATGAAACAGACAAAGTTTCACGACTTTATTACGGTCCACCCCCGGAGTCAATCCAGCCAGGATAAAACCCAGTATCGTGGTGCGAAACGAATGCTCAGCCACGCTCTCCGACCCGTTTCCCAGGAACTGATATCCGGAACGAGGCGTTTTCTTCAGCATCCCGGTCTCGAAAAGAAAGTTGGCGACCTGACTCATGGTGACGCTGGGATCTGACTTTAACAGGCAATCCATGCAGATCTTGTTCCCCCGGACTCGAAACAGCCGGGGCTCCATGGTAGGTTCACCGCAATTTTCGCAAGGTATGCTGGGAAATATACGGGCGGTGTGCGGCAGGTCGATTTTCACCTCCTGAACGTCAAATAGATCCTCATCCGGGGATTCCAGAAGCAGACGGATAAAGGCTGAACGATCCGTGATTCCGTCCGGCGCCTTGGTTTTTAGCCGATCCCCGCGAAAGACCAGGCGAACGCCTCGCTCGGCGGGCCTGCGGGCCAGGGTAAATACCTGCTTGCCCCAATCTCTGAAAATGAGATTACCCTTGCCAAAAGTACACCCTGTGACAAATTGTATCCCATCCACTGAGCATGAATCGTTTTCCACTATGGCCACCAGTTCCTCATCTTCCGACCGCTCACCTTCCAGCCTGTTCAAGCCAAGCAGGGCGGCCCTGAATCCTATGAGTAAGCCTGGGCAGAGGTGTCCGTGGAAGCTCACGGCCTCTCGAAGAAGTTCGCTTGAGTCATCAAGGTTGGGGTTCATTTTTTACTCCTTCACTCTCAAATAGCACAACAATCTAAAGCCTGTCAAAGTATACACCGGCAAGGTAAAAAATAAAATAAAACTGAACGGAAAACATTTATGGAAAGATTTTCAGGAAGGTAAACGAACTAGTAAAATGAGAAATGGCTGAAATTTTTTAAATAGATTATGTTTTTAGTTTCATCTCCAA
>JAFDLS010000076.1 GCA_019306365.1 Deltaproteobacteria bacterium | reverse complement strand
ATTTAACCCGCAGGAATATTTTAAATATTTCGAGAACTTAGTTTTTCGTACGACATATGCCGCTGCGGCGTTTGCGAAGCGGCGCGCATGTGCTGCTGCAATATGAGCGAAGCGATGCTCAAAATCGCTGCAGCATGAGCGAAGCGGTGTTCATGAGTTCGGCTAAAGGCGATGTTTTGCAGAGGACCCTGTAAGGCCGTCTGCCGTCAGCAATCATACTAATTCAATAAAGTCAGCACAACGCGAAGGGCGCGCCAGATCGCTTTTAGACGCAACAGCTAAATATTTTCAGTTGGTTAATGGAGAAAATCTATTTTAGTTCTGTTGCCAGCCAGTCTTGATAAGCCAACTCCCGAACAGTTTCCTTGACCTCGGACGATGATAAATATTTTTTACTGGACGCGTTTTTCTTATAAATCTGATCTTTGAGTCTGCTGATCAAGAGGTTTGTTTCCAGATAATCTTCTAAAGTTTCCAGTGAAATGCCCATGGACTTGAGCCACGCCGTTGTATCACTGGCCTTGATGAGGCCGTTTATGTGGCGAAAGGTGTCAAAGGCTTTCTGGAGCTGCTTTGTTGTTACCCTGGCTCCATTTTTCCGCGCCGCTTCAGCCGCCACTTTTCTTTCGACCACCTGACGCAAAGCAGGCCCAAATTGGCCGTTGATTCTTAAAAAATCCACAACTTCAACAATGGCCACCTCGATTTCTTGCTTTTTTTTAGCCATGATATTACCCCCTCCTTTACTCTAATGATGTTAATCCAGAAAACACGCCACTCTTCTATCCTCAATCCCCCTAAAGCAAGGCTTTATAAACCGACAGAAACCTCTGCAAAACTTCGACCTTTAACCGAACTCATGAGCGCCGCTTCGCTGACGCTGCAGCGGCATATGTCAGTTTCAAATTTAAGTCCTCGAAATATTGGTAATATTCCTGCGGGTTAAATTTTCGCCTTCCGCGATTTCAACAAAAATACTGGTTTTGCAGAGGTCTCAGACAGTTAAATTAGCTCAAGAAACGTAAAAAAAGACAAATTAAGCCGTAATCCTGATTCCATCCTTAAAAAACTGGGAAGCCCATTCATCAAAAATCTTTTGTTTGATGATTTCACGGAAGTCTTCATTGAGTTCAGCCCTGCGCAACTCCTCAACCAGAACGAGTTGAAAAAACTCGTCAACAGAAAACGGACCAAGCAGGTCACCGCCAGCAGCATTGAATACCTTAGCCGCCACTTCAGGCCAGAGCATGTCGCGCGTCACAAAGCCGATATAGCCGCCGGCGTTTTTTGTTCTTTCATCCACAGAATGCTTGCGCGCCAGGGCATGAAAATCTTCCTCGTCTTCCGTGACCTGGAGCACAATTTCATTCGCCAGGCCCTCATCCTTAACCATAATGCTCGAAATCCTCACCAGATCGAGTTCAGACCGGTTGTTGACGAAATACTCCTCTATCTTGTTTTCAGTCGCCAGATGCTCCTTAAGAGAGGAGGTTAACAGGGATATTTCACAAAAGGTCTCGAAATCGTCCTCACTCAACCCGGCGTTCTTCAGGAAGTCAAGCGTTTCATCCACACTATAAAGGCCGCAAACATTTCTGAAATTATCACTGAAGGCCTGTAACTCCTCATCCGAAACCTCCAGGTTCAATTCCCTGGCTTTTTTCAACACTTCTTTATTCTTGATAATCTCGGCAACGATTGGATAAGACTGGCGAGTAAAAGAAAGAAATTTAACAACCTCTTCCGGGGTTATGACGTCTTGAGAATAAACGATTTCCATCAAAATCACCTCCACTTAAGATGATATTATTATTTAAATTTTTTAAACATGATAGAAAAAAAACTTTTATTTTCCGTTACCAGTTCCGCGATAGCGGTCATTCCGGTTTTTATGGGATAGCTCCTGTTTTTTATTTCAAAATACGCCTTATCGAGCGATCCATGAACATGATAAACCATACCAAGCACGGGGTCTTCCACGGCTGAGGGGGCGATAGATGAAACAGTGCCCAGCAATATCCCATAATCCATGTAAGGAAATGCGTGGACTTTATATTTAATCTGCATACCCTTTTCGATGAATCCTATGTCCTTATTGGCCACTGTAATATCCATATATAAAGGACGATCCGCCGGAACGATAGTGCAAAGCAGATCGGATTCTCTCACATACTCACCAGGATTTCTGAAATAAAGCTCTGAAATAATCCCGCCGCTCTCGGCCCTCACCACCTGTTCATTGTGCCCTGTCTTGTTTTCCTGATCCTGTTCAAAGGGCGATCCATCCTGCATCGAAAGCATTTTTTCGTTCATTTCTAGTTCATTTTGCATGGTGTTGAGGGTTGTCTGCTTTTCCAGCCTCAGGTTTTTGATCTCCTTTTTCAGAATCATTGTCGCGTTTTTTAATTTTTCTTTATCTTTTTGTATCTGGCCTTCAATAATCAGAGTCTCTTTCAAGGTTATTTCTCGTTTCGAAATAAGCTTCTCCACCTCGGTGCGGGCCTTTTCAAGTTTGCTTTTGGTGTAATTGTATTCCCGAACGGAGATAACACCGCTTTTAAGCAATTTTTCTACATTTTTAAAATCACTGGCCAGCAGTTCTATTTCCTGCTTCCAGTAGTTGAGATCAGAGGCTACGGAGTTAAGAGCGAGTTTGTTTTGTTCAAGCTTTAACTTCTTTAACCGTAACGAATTCTCATTTTCAACGCTCAGTTGATTCAGTTCATCCAGGGTAAACGATATTTTCGTGTCATAATACTCCTTTTTAAAAGGGATGGATTCACGAAGCTCTTTAACCTTTGAGCGATATGCGAGGGCTTCCTTTGATCGTATGAGAAACAGGGGGGCGTTTTTCTCTACCACCTGTCCTTCGGATACAAAAATTTTTTCGATGTATCCGGTTCTGTCGGAAAGTAATCTAAGCTTGTGCGAAGTGGGACGGGCCACAGCCATGCACTCTACCACGATATCAATCTTGCTAAGAATCGAGTATGATAAAACTGTCACCAAAAGAAGCAGGACGATGTAAAGCAGCCCTCTGGAAAAAAGACTGGGCATTCTCCGCAGGTTCTCCACCACGAGAAAGTTCTCAGACGGGGAATCAATGGGCGTTACCTCAAAAATTTCCGGCCGCTCTAATTCCTGATTGTTTTTATCTTCCTCTCCCATTAAATATCCACCACTACAAGTTAAGCTGCTGGTGGTTCAGGTAATGATATAATCCCTTTTGACTCATCAGCTCTTCATGCGTTCCTTGCTCAACGACTTCACCGTTATCCAGGACAACGATGTTATCCGCGTTTCTTACCGTACTGAGCCTATGAGCGATGATAATGGCTGTTTTTTCTTTTAACATCGCGTTCATATTCTTCTGAATGGCCCGTTCGGATTCAGTGTCAAGTGAACTGGTGGCCTCATCGAAGATTATAATTTTGGGATTCGCGTAAAGAATCCGGGCAATAGCGATTCTTTGTTTCTGTCCGCCCGACAGCTGCAAGCCGCTTTCTCCAACCTTTGTTTCATAGCCCTGGCCAAGGTTTGAAATGAAATCATGCGCGTTGGCCAGTTTGGCCGCCTCAATAACCATCTCTATGTTTTCATCGGAATCACCAAGTGAGATGTTTTCGCGTATCGTTCCGTTGAAGATGAAGTTTTCCTGCAAAACAAAGCCGATGAGCTGCCTCAAATTCGAAAGGTTGATATTTGTTATATCCTGCCCGTCGATAAGGATCTTTCCTTCCGTAACGTCATAAAACCTGGCAATCAGCTTAACCAGCGTGGTTTTTCCAGACCCGCTTCGGCCAACGATGGCGACCGTCTGACCGGATAATATCTTCAGGTTAATACTGGAAAGAATGTATGGATCATCCGACCCGCCGTAACGGAAAAAAACCCCATCGAATTCAATGTCGCCTTTCGGGTCCCGGAGGACAAATTCTGTGGATTTTTCTATTGATTCAGGGAATTCAGGCGCGGCTGAAAACACATCGTTAAGTCTGGCCACGGAAACAAGGATTTGCTGGATGTCATCCCAGGTGGATATGATCCGGTTTATCGGTGTCACAACGCTGCCCATCAGGGCCATGAAGGCCATCAGTTCACCAACAGTCATCACCCCCTGAATGACCTTATGAGCCCCGTACCAGAGGACCAGAGTTGTACTCAAGGCAGCCACAAACTCACCGATAGAGCTGAAATACATTCCGGTGTTATACAATTTGAAATCAATATTAAGGCTTTTTATAAATTTATCTTCCCACTTCCAGCGTGTGGGAAGCTCGATATTCATAGCCTTGACTGTGTCTATCGCGTTTATGGACTCGATTAAATGCGATTCAGACTCAACCCTGGCCGCGAACGAATCGATATTGAGTTTCTTCAAAATGGGCGTGAAGAGCAAAGTTATTATGATAAATAACGGTATGAAAAAAAACACGAGGATGGTCAGCTGCATGTTGTAATAGCCCATTAAAGAAAGATAAACCACAATAAGGATTGAATCGAGCACCAGGGTTAAAGCAGTGTTGGTTAAAAAGTTCCTTATTTTCATGTTCTCGCCAAAGCGAGTAATGAAGTCGCCTATCTTTCTGACCTTGAAATATCCCAGGGGGAGGGCAAGCAGATGTTTGTAAAAAAAGACTAACATCCTCAAATCTATTTTCATACTGGTATGGATAATTAAATACTGCCTGACAATCATGGTGAGAATACGGAATACCAGAACGATCAGCATCCCGACCAGCATGATATTGAGCATGGAGATATTTTGATGAATTAAAACCTTATCGACAATATTCTGTGTGAATATGGGAGAAGCCAGTCCAAACAAATTCAGCAGTAAAGATGCGATAAATATTTCAAAGAGGATGAATTTATACGGGACGATGAATCCAAGAAACCGTTTCAAGGAGGTTTGATCCTCCGGCTGACTCTCAAAGTCAATCGTGGGTTCCAGGGTCAGAGTGATACCGGTTGTATTTTCTAAAAAATATTCTCGGTCGTATTTCCGGAGGCCGATAGCCGGGTCAGCTACCCAGATGTGCTTCTTATCGATTCTATATACAACGATATAATGATACCCCTGCCAGTGAATTATACAGGGCAAAGGAACGGACATAAGGGCTTCATAATCAAGCTTCAGCCCTCTGGTGGAAAAACCCAACTGCTCAGCCGCGGAAGCCAGGTTTGCCATTGAAGACCCGCTCAGATCGACATGAGCCAGTTCTCTCAACCGGCTCGATGAAAATACTTTCCCGTAATACTTGGCTATCATCATAACGCAAGTTGTACCGCAGGTCATCTCGTCATGCTGCGTTATAAAAGGGAAACTTATATGCCTCCGATAAAATGAAGATAGTTTCTTGGACCGTTTTCTTCTTGCCTTCGGGGATACAATATCCTCTGCTGGAACTTCCTGTTCAACCTTTATATCCTTTAAGGCGGCAAGCTCCTGCTTAATGATTTCGGTGTAAGGTATGGGCGGTTTGTCGGTAAGATAGGATTTTATTCTGTCCTCGATAACCCTTTTTATTTTGGGAGACTTTTGAACCAGGGAATTAAAGGCCTCGCGCGTGAGAGAAAAAAGATGACAATCGGTAAGGCAAACGATATCCGCGTACCTTATGGTTTCTTCTATAAGAGCTTTTTCACCAAAAAAATCGCCTTCCCTTAAGAAATTTATCGTTTCCTGTTTCTGATCTTCCCATCGAACAACCTTCAGTTTCCCGGTTTCAATGAGGTAAAATTTATCCGGATCCGCGCCCTGCCTGAAGACCACGTCACCTGTTTTAAAAAATTCGGGCTTCAATTGACGGGCCAGTTCCTGCAGGTCCTTGGGGGAGACTTCGGAAAGGTTGGTGCATGTTTTTAAAAACTGGTGAATGGAGGCGTTCTTAATAAACTTATCGAAATATTCTCTCAGTTCAGGACGGGTAAAAAGGTAGCTGTTAAATGATTCCCTGTCTATGGAGATGAGGATTGTGTCTTCAACCGCGCGCGCGGTGGCGTTTCGGGAGCTTTCTTTTATAAGGGCTGTTTCACCAAAATGATCGCCTCTGGTTCTGACACCAAGATTGACCTCTTTTTGCCTCTCGTTTTTTTGAATGATCCTTACTTTGCCGCTGTAAACCACATAAAATCTATCACCAGGGTCTCCCTGCTCAAAAAGAACCTCCCCGGCGCCTACGGACCTTAATTCAGCTTCCTTCATCAATTCTTCTAACTCTTCATCCGTGTATATTGAGAAGAGCGGAATTTTCCGTATAAATTCTGAAAGGTCTTTGATATCCATAGCTACGGTTTCAGGCTGATTATAGCCTCAAAGGGTTTGGAGCTTTAGATATTTTTACCCCCATATAGCATTGCTTATATCAATTATACAAATGGTTCTTTGGAAAAGCCAGGACCCAGCTTATAAACAGAAAAGGGGTCTCATTTAGTCATCAGCCTTTATTACGCTGGATCGGCAGTTAATACCCCCACTACCGGGCCACGTTCCTTGTGTTGCCTTAACTGAATGTCTATCTTTCAAATCAAGACTTGATTTGAAGAAGCCAGGCAACGGCGCATGATCATAAGAGCCAATCGATGAGCGGTCAGTCTACCAAACTTATATTTAAAACACAAATACTTCTGATCACGGAAGATCGACCAGCCCCGATGCTTTAAAGATATGCCCTCAGAGATCTCTGCAAAACATCGTCCTTTAGCTGATCTCTTTGTCAGGCTCAAAATTAAGTCCTCAAAATATTAGTAATATTCCTGCGGGTTAAATTTTCACCTTCCGTGATTTCAACAAAATTACTTGTTTTGCAGAGGTCTCCATTAAAAAATGATTGGTATTGGGTCCGTTTTTTTGTAAAGTAAGTTCATTCAAACTGGAGTAGGAACAAAGACAACTTTTATTCAGCTCCGACCAGGTGAGTTGACAGGATAATGGAACAGACATTTCCTGTTTAAAAAACAACAGCCTTGAACTTAAAACCAGTATCGTCTCACATAACCGGCACACACTCTTACATCACAGGATGACGATAAGGATTGATTAGCAGGGTCGGTTCTTTTTTAGCTATAGTTATCCAGATATTGCATTAACAATTGATATAAAACGCAGAAATAAAGGAGTTCAAGATGAAAGTAATCATGGTGATGTATGATTCGTTGAATCGCCGCATGCTATCGCCTTATGGGTGCGACTGGGTTAAAACGCCGAATTTTCAGAGGCTGGCTGATAGAGGCGTTACCTTTGACAACTCTTATGTCGGCAGCATGCCGTGTATGCCCGCGCGGCGAGAGATACACACCGGCCGCTATAATTTTCTGCACCGTTCCTGGGGTCCGATTGAACCGTTTGACGACTCCATGCCCGAGCTTTTAAAATACTATGGAATCTACACCCATCTGGTAAGCGACCACGGTCACTACTGGGAAGAAGGCGGCTGCACCTACCATACCAGGTACAGTTCCTGGGAGATATCGCGCGGCCAGGAAAACGATCCCTGGAAAGGAGTTGTGGCGGAGCCGGAAAAACCTGACGAGATTCTGGGAAGATCAACGCGCATTAACTGGGCCAACCGCCCCTATATGGCCAAGGAGGAAGAAACACCACAGGCCAAGACCTTTGCCATGGGGATGGATTTCATTAAAACCAATTATGAGCAGGACAACTGGTTCCTTCAGATAGAGACCTTCGATCCCCATGAACCGTTTACCGCGCCTCAAAGATTTAGAGATCTCTATCCCCATGATTATGACGGACCTTTTTTTGACTGGCCCGCTTACAAGCCCGTTGACGAAACGCCGGAGCAGGCACAGCACGTCCGGTATGAATCGGCCGCACTTCACAGTATGTGTGATGAGTATCTGGGCAAGGTCCTTGACCTCATGGACGAACTTGACCTCTGGAAAGACACCATGCTCATTGTAAACACGGATCATGGATTCCTTCTGGGCGAGCATAACTGGTGGGCCAAGATGATCCCTCCGATTTATAACGAGATCGCGCACACGCCGCTTTTTATATGGGATCCTCGCTCAAACAAACAAGGTGAAAGAAGGGCTTCTCTTGTTCAGACGATTGACCTGCCCCCAACGATTCTGGAATTCTTTGGAATTGATATCCCCAAGGACATGCAAGGCAGGCCGCTCAAAGATACTGTGGCCAGTGACACGCCGATCCGGGAGGCGGGCCTTTTCGGGCTCCACGGCGCTCATGTAAACGTTACTGACGGCCGTTACGTCTATATGAGAGGACCGGCTGATGACAATGAACCGCGCTACGAATATACTCTGATGCCTACCAATATGCTGCACACCTTCCCGGCAAGAGTTTTTAAGGATGTCGAACTTCAGGAGCCGTTTTCCTTTACCAAGGAGTGCAAGACGATGAAAATAAAAAGACGTCTGCCGCACCCTGAAAAGCTTGACACCATGCTGTTCGATCTTGACAAAGATCCCAAGCAGGAAAATCCGATAAATGACCCTGAAGCCGAAGAAATGATGATCAAACACCTGATTCGGTTAATGGAAGAGACAGACGCTCCCCCTGAACAATACCATAGACTGGGGGTTAAAAAGGGTGAATAGGCGACGGCGGACGCACAACCGTCAAGGTATACCAAAATAGGTATTATGAGATCTCTGCAAAACATCGTCCTTTAGCCGAACTCATGAACCCCGCTTCGCTCACGCTGCAGCGGCATATGCCAGGCTCAAATTTAAGTCCTCGAAATATTAATAATATTCCTGCGGGTTAAATTTTCGCCTTCCGCGATTTCAACAAAATTACTGGTTATAGAGAGGTCTCAAACTGTGGACAAAAAAACCCCACCCGAGTCAGGCTTTAAGTCAGCGTATTATAGAAAGCCCATCACTACGCACGACTGAAACCCCCATACCGGATGGGGCCGCTTATTTCAGTTATAGTAATTGCCAGATGGCAATTACACGATGTTTTGGCGTTTATCGCAAGGTGACTCAGGAGAATGGCCAAAACTATATCTCCTCCTGCCCCAAAGCCAAACGGAACTTATTTATGACAAACGCTCTAATACTTATTTTCTATTTCCAACCGCTCCTGGCGCCGGGTCCTCCGAGCGGGATCGGGCCGGCGGGCCAGCGGAAACCAAGCATCATAGCCGTGTTAACGTCTTCAGCCGTGGCGATTCCCTCTTGAACGATCTTAATCGCTTCTCGCCGAGCGGCTCCCATAACGCGATTCCCTATAAAGCCGGTGTCTCCGGGTACGTCTTTGACTCGAACAGGGGTCTTGCCCATGCTCTTGCTCAAATCCTCTATCAGCGTAATCACATCATCCGTGACTTCCTCAGTGTAAATCACTTCGACCAGCTTCATGATATTAGCCGGGCTGAACAGGTGCATTCCTATGAAACGGTCTTTGCGGTCCGTTACGGCGGCTAGGTCAGCAATGGTATACATGGAGGTGTTGCTGGCGAAAACAGCCTCTTTCTTCACTACCTCATCCAGCTCTTTGAAAATCGTAAGCTTCAGGTCCTTGTTCTCGATGGCCCCGTCCGCGCCGCCGCCAATGGCCTCAATAATCAGGTCACAGTCCTTTAAATCTTCCACTTTGGTCGTAAAGGTGAGCCGCGCTAAAGCCTGGTCCATCTCCTCCTGGGTATTTTTACCCCGATCAACACCGGCCTTAATGCCGAATCGGCTATTAATAATGGTGTCTTTCGCTTTCTCGCAAATCTCAACCGTAAGGTCGCGAATAATGACATTATACCCGGCGAGAATGGCCGATTGGCCGATACCGCCGCCCATTACTCCAGCGCCTAAAATTCCAATCTTCTTGACGTCTTCCAATTTCATGGGAATTCTCCTCCTTTAACCTAATTAACGCGGCAGTTGGTATCAACCGCCAACCGGTCAGCCTAAATCAATGATTCAGACTGATTTTCCGACAATTCAAAACACCTAAAATTTAATAAGAATCAAACAAAGCGAGGTTACCTTACCAAATCAGGAACTATATGACAAACGTAAAATATCAGAAGCTGTAAGATCGACAAATAGATCTATAGTAATTGCCAGAATTACGTTCCGTTTGACTAGAAGCTATCTCAAAATTAGCGTTTTGATCTAAATCGCGGAGAAAGAAAATTTAACCCGCAGGAATATGTTAAATATTTCGAGGACTTAAATTTTCGCACGACATATGCCGCTGCAGCGTTAGCGAAGCGGTGCTCATGAGTTAGGGCAAAAAAACTTTTTTGAGATGGCTTCTACTAAGGTAAATCAAGGCTCTAACAGCAGCTGCCATGATATAACAAATGGCAATTACATGATGTTTTGGCGTTTGTCGCAAGGTGGCTTACGAGAAAGACCGAAACTAAACCTTCTCCTACCTCAAGGCCAAACAAAACATATTTATGACAAACGTTTTATATAATTCACTATACTATGAAAAGCGTCAGGTCCCTTATTTAATCCTGATGTTAAAATTAAATTATCTCCACGCAAACATGCCCTTATTGGTAAGGTGTTTTTCTTAAAGCTTTTTGATGCCAGGGCCAATGATAAGCCGCCTCCTTTGATTGTTAGTAGCAAGTGAAATGTCCGGTTTATTTTGACAAGTGAAGTGTCCGGTTTGTAGTTTTTCATAGTGGTCCGTACAAAGTCATGATCTTTCCTCCATGACTTATCTTGTACAACAACCTCCGCAAAAAGCGGACACTTCATTTACTAAAATGACCGGACACATTATGTACTAGCTACACTGGGGAATTAACCCCTTGACAACCAAAAAAAGGTGTACTATTTTTTCAATTATTAAAATAATACCAAGTTAAAAGTACCATTCATTTCAATTAACTGAAAAAGGGCGTTGCGATTTTTTCCGGCTGCTGCAGACAGACGTCCTCAAAAGGGATAAAATTGTTCAGTTCCACAAAAGACTTTAGAGCAGCTGTAATAATCATCTTCTCTTCTGGATTCACTTGTTCTATATGCGGCTTTCTGTTTCCGCAGGAATGGCAATATCCTGAATCTGTCATTCCCCTGAAAACGGGAATCGAAAAAAATTCATTTTTTGATTCTTACTCAATTTTTAGTTTAATTAAAGCGACCCAATAATTAAAGAGAACCTGATACCTTTTAAAACGGCAACCATTAAATTTCTCAAGAGGGATAAAAAGCAATAGATAACTCAATTTTCCTGGCGTTAATTCAGATTTTATCCTCGAAAAAAGGAGGAAAGAGCATGAGGCTTAAGAAAGATTCGTTTGTCGCTGCAATTTTTTTGGCAGCATTTATTCTACCGCTGCTGGCAATCCCCTTAAGTACGGCTGTCGCCAGTCAGGAGGCGGCATCCGTTTCATCCTGGGAATGGACAAAAGATAATCCCAAGCCTGAGTGGTGGGTCTGGGGCCATGATAAAGGTAAGGCGGCGCGCGGCGGGTATATACAGGCGGCCTCGACCAGCTACATCGGATTGATGAACCCCAACCACTGGCCGGTGCTTGACTGGGTTTCCATTACCAACATGTATGAAGGGCTGGTTTACATCGACGGTGATTATAAGCCCACCTTTCTCTGGCTGGCGAAGTCCTATGAATACCCTGATCCAGTCACCTGTATTATGAAACTGAGAAAGGGCATAAAATATCACGATGGTTCCAGCTTCAACGCTGAAAGCGTTAAATACCTGACCGATTACATAAAAGATAAGAGGAACGGATGCTGGACAAGAGCCTGGATCGAACCCGTGAAATCGATCGAAGTGATTGATGAATATACGGTTAAATGGCATTTCAAACGGCCGTGGGCCGGATTTTTAGGGATGATGGCCACATGTCCCGGATACATGATATCGAAGAAGGCCCTTAAGGGTGACGTGGCTATGAAGGAAGCGAAAAAAGTTGCCCGCAAGCTTAAAAAAGCCAGGGGAAAAGCTGCGAAACTGGAAAAGGAGGCCAAGGAAAAAGCCAGGGAAAAAGCCAGAAAAAAAGTGGCCGGCTTAGAAAAAAAATTATCAATCCTTGAAGCGAAGGCCAAGGGAGCCAAAGACGTTGACACCAACCCGGTGGGCACTGGAAGATACATGCTGGAGAAAGCCAGCCCTGGTAACTTTTTAAGGTTGAAGCGCAATCCAAACTGGTGGTTCGGCCGCAGTATCGGCCGCCCTGACATGCCTTACCCGGACGGAATAATGATTTACGTTATTCCCGATGAATCAATCAGATTGGCTAACTTGAGAGCCGGGAAAATTGATTATATGGGCCTCAGCGCCACGCAGTTCGAGGCCGTTAAGGACGACCCCAAGTTTAAAGTCACAAGTCAAATGGGGAATCATCTCGTTGCCCTGAATTTCAACCATGCCAAAGGGCCGTGCAGGGACATTCGGGTTCGAAAAGCCATTTCTCACGCCATTGACCGCAAGGCGCTGATTCATGGACTGCAACTGGGTCAGGGCGTCATTGCCAGTTGTATGTATCATAAGAGGCACTGGTGTCATAACACGAATCTCACACCGGTGCGATACGATCCTGAGCTTTCTAAAAAGTTACTGGCTGAAGCCGGATATGCCAAAGGGTTAACGATTAAAGGTCATATGGGTAATTCAATCTGGCAGGTTAACTTGACGGAAGCCGTAAAGGCCATGCTGGCTGCAGTTGGGGTAAACTGGAAGGTGGAAACCCTGGACGCGGCGGCCAGTTCTGACCGCTCCAAGAACCTGGAATATGATCTGGCCGGCGGCGGCTGGGCCTATATCAAGGAACCGGATATGATAGCCACCGGTCTCTACCATCCGAATGGAGGTTTCAATTACGGCAGATTCAAAAATGAGGAAGTTATTGCCCTTATCGAGGCTGGCAAGCAGGAGTTAACTTTGGATAAGAGGCAAAAGATCTATTGGGATCTTGAAAAAATCCTTTACGATAACTACACGGATGTCTGGCTCTGGTATCCCATTATCAACACGGCCAGGCGTAACGTCATGATGGGTTATGACGTCAATTTACACAACATAGGCGGAGAAGCTTACTGGTTCACGCACCCCGGATGGTTTAAAAATGGTAAACGGTGACTCTGAAATGAGACCTCTGCAAAACCAGTAATTTTGTTGAAATCGCGGAAGGCGAAAATT
This sequence comes from Deltaproteobacteria bacterium, assembly GCA_019306365.1. GTDB lineage: Bacteria > Desulfobacterota > Desulfarculia > Adiutricales > JAFDHD01 > JAFDHD01. The sequence goes on along the minus strand of JAFDLS010000076.1, from coordinate 3,155 downwards.
TAACCCGCAGGAATATTACTAATATTTCGAGAACTTAAATTTGAGCCTGACATATGCCGCTGCAGCGTCAGCGAAGCGGGGCTCATGAGGTCAGCTAAAGGACGATGTTTTGCAGAGGTCTCGAAACATGAGCGCCATTAAGCTCGCTTAAAAGAAAAAGGGTTTTAAAAAAGAGATCCTTAACCTTGACGACTGGCTGAATTTAACAAAGGATCATCTCCAAATCAGTTGATGATATTTAATGACCAAACCAACCCTTTCCTCTGGTTCCCAAGCTCCAGCCTGGGAATCCATTCAGGGTGATCACGTTCCCTAGCCGGAGCTTAGGAACGAGTAAAACCAGGCTAAAATTTGACTGAAATATTTTTCTGCATTCTGATTTAAGAACCTTTTAAGCCGGGATATCTGGGAGGATTCAAAAAACTGGCGATGAGCCCGGCTAATACAAACAATATCGAGAACACGACCAGCGGAACCGTGTAACCTCCTAAAAAATCGAAACAGAGAGCGCCAAAAATCGGACCAAGCGCGTTGGCCGTCAACCGGAAGGGGCTGGCGAGGCTAAAAATACTGCCCAGCGAGGCCCGGCCGTAAAATTGTGCCCAAATAAGCGCTAAAAGCGGCATCATTCCGCCTCTTAATATTCCAAAAAAGACAGCGAATACGAATACGGCATTGCCACCCTTAACAAACCAGAAAAGAGAAAACAGCAAGATACCCAGGGCCGCAAAAATAACGGCTAAAAGTTTTTTTAGGTGAACTCTTTCCGCCAGAAAACCCAATATAAGCCCGCCAACGGCGCCGGCAATTGCCGCGATAGTCAAGACCAGAACGGCTGAACTTGACGAAATCCCTTTATCTGTTAAAAAAGGGAAAATGTGGAAGTTGATCCCAGCCCCGCTGAATAGAGCCAGGCATGACATGACTATAAGCAGCCAGAACGCCGGAGTCCGCACAGCCTGTTCCCGCCTCCATTCAGGTTCCAGGCTTTTATTTATTTGGCGGTCGGTTTTGCCGTCCCCGGGACCGTCATCCCCGTCCCAGGGCTTTTCAGGAAATTCTCCGTCAGGCAGCAAACCAATGTCTTCCGGCCTCCTTTTGAGAAAAAGGATAGAGGGGATGGCGGAGAGGAGGAAGACGATCAAACCAAGCGCGCCCCAGGCCAGCCGCCATCCAACCGAGAGAATCATGAATTGCACAAGAGGCGGGAAGATCGCCGTCCCCACGCGAGTGCCCAGGTGGGCGATCCCCATGGCCCGGCCCCTCTTGTTAATGAACCAGTTGGCAACCGAAACCGAAATTACCATGCTCAAAACACCGACGGCGATCATCCGCCCAATTCCAAAAAAAAGATAAAGCTGCCAGGGATGGGAAAGAAAAGAGAGCGCCACCAGTCCGACGCTGAGTATCAAGACCCCGTAAAAGGCAACCATTCTCGGGCCGTGACGATCCAGCGCCGGCCCGACAAATGGAGAAGCGATCCCGCCGCAGATAGAACCAAACGTGATCGCGCCCGTTATTAAGGACCTGCTCCAGCCAAACTCCGCGGCCATGGGTTTTAGAAAGATGGAAAGTATGTTTTGAAAAACACCGGCTTCAGTGAACCCGATAAGAAAGGTTACCCCGACGATAACCCATCCGTAAAAAGGCTTGGGTGAACTCAGGGACCCGGATTTTTTCTCTGTCTCAATCATGTTATGACACAATATTCGAGCGCCGGGTTTTTTGCACGGTAAAATATTTCAGAAGATTTCAGGTTAAATCAAAACAGTTTTCTTGATTCTTAATAAAAAAGTCAAGGCGGACATGGCGACACACAAACCGCTCAGAAAAATCACGCCTATCAAAAATGTTCCGGTAGCGTCAACCAGCATCCCCATGATAAGCGGTCCGGTAAATCCCGCCCGCTGATCCCATATTTTTCGGGTCTATTTCAGGACTGTCCATCAAAACAAGAATCATTAAAGGCATGAAACAGGAAGCGGAAACACCCATGACAATCAACCCGGCGATAAGAATAGCCCCGGAAGCGTTAACGATTACTAACAAATTTATCATGGTCCATAAGGCGAAAACAGCGATAATCCGGCCTCTTGAATGTGAAGGCACCAGACGTGGAATTATCAAAACCGCCGGGATACTGCTCGCAAGGGAAATGGAAGCCGCGAAACCGGCCTCTGAAGCCGACAGACCTCGAGTTTCTAGAATTTTTGGAAGCCAGCTTGAAAAACCATGTCCAATCGCGAAAGAAAAAAGAGCCATTATTAGGAGGACCTGAACATTCCTTACCTTAATCAACCCGCTGAAGACCTTACCCAGCTTGACCTTTTCCCCGACCTCAACCGCTTGGGTGTCCTGAGCAAGCAGCCACCACAATACTCCGATAACCAGGGCCAACAAGCCATAACAGACAAAGGTTAACCTCCAGCTGTTACCTGTCATTGGCATCACAAGGCTGTTCGTTAACGCTAAAGCCAGAAAACCTCCGATGCCCGGCCCGACCATGTAAATGCCGATCGCCGTACCGCGGCTTCTTCCGCTGAACCATTCTGATATTGTCTTGGGGCCGCCGATGGATATCATGGGGCCGCCAGCGCCGAACAGGGCCACGCAAATAAGCATACTTATAAAGTCATTGGAAAAGTACCGCAACCCGGCTGAAAGGGCCATAATCACAGCGCCGCCCAGCAAACACTTTCGAGCGCCAAACTTATCCAGAAAAGCACCGGCTGCCAGAGCCGCGGGTATATAGATTAGCTGCCAGGACCCGAGAATAAACCCCATCTGGGAGTAAGATATATTAAGATCTTTGAGTATAGGGGTTACGAGAGGGAATATCGATTTGGAGATAAGTCCAAAAACGGCGTAAAGAAGCCATAAGAGGCCAAGTATGACCCAGCGGTAACGCCTCTGATGAAGCGCATCAAATTCATCAATCTGAAGCGAAGGAGATTCACTTTTACTATCTGTTTGAGGCAGGGTCTCGTCTTTTTCCATCAAATCCTCGCGCCAACTTCCTTGAAACGTTATCACCACATATTGTAATGAATATCTTTTTTACCTCAGTCCTTCGCCAAGAATCAAGGGGTGTCCTGATAACCCCCAGTATCTATATTGAGACCTCTGCAAAACTTCGTCCTTTAGCTGAACTCTTT
>JAFDLS010000075.1 GCA_019306365.1 Deltaproteobacteria bacterium | reverse complement strand
ATTACGACATACAGGGATGGTTCATAAAAGGTTACATTCCAGATTATTGGCGGAATGTGATGGAGCCAACGGGATACCCCGCAGCTTGCTGTGGGGAGAGTTCATTGGTGGCTCAATTTACAAAATCATTTTAAGAACTGCGAACTCAAAAATTCAGATTCAAGCTATCTCAAAATCACTGGTTTTGCAGAGGCCTCATTTCGTTTATATTTTCAGCCGCCGCGAGGTATTGACGCTTTATTCTGGTATTCTGCTTCAAAGATGGAGGCTGGCCGCCTTGCTTTCACATATTTCGTACTTGACAGAAATCTTAAGATTTCATTAGATTACTTTTATAAACCCCTTTCCTCAACAAGCCTTTCAGGGGTGAATTTGGGGTAAAAGGATTCAACTTTACTTTTAACCAGGGGCTTTTTTGTCTGCTATAGTAATTGCCAAAATAATCTTCCGTTTGATTTCTGGGGTAAATCAAGATTCTAACAGCGGCTGCCATGATATAACAAATGGCAATTACATGATGTTTTGGCGTTTGTCGTAAGGTGGCATACGAAAGTGGCCGAAACTAAATCTTCCCTATCCCAAGGTCAAACGGAAAATATTTATGACAAACGCTCTAATCCCAAAACATTTTTAATGTAAAAGATATAAATGAACAAAAACTGAATCAAAAGGAGAGGAAAAATGGAGATTGGCATGGTTTTCGTCGTGGGCGCCGGAACGATGGGTAACGGGATAGCGCAGGTATGCGCTCAAAAGGGAATATCCATTGTTTTAAATGACATCTCCCAGGATGCGCTGGATAAGGCTGTCAAAAACATTAACTGGTCCGTTTCAAAATTCGTCGACAAAGGCAGGCTTTCCGAAAGTGTTGAAACGATCATGGGCCGAATTCAAACATCCACCGGTCTTGACGAAGCCAGGAACGCGGATCTGGTCATTGAAGCGGTTTTTGAGGATCTCAAGGTCAAACAGGAAATCGTCAAAAAGTTAGACGAGGTGGTGGGAGATAAGACAATCCTGGCTTCAAACACCTCGGCTATTCCCATTACCGAGATCGCGTCGGCTTCCACCCGGTCAGAGAACTTCATTGGACTTCATTTTTTTAACCCGGTGCCCATGATGGCTGCTGTGGAGGTTATCAGAGGCATTACCACCACCGATGAGGCCTTCCAATATGGAGCGGATTTCGTCAGATATATCGGGAAAGAGCCGATTCTGGTAAATCGGGACATCGCGGGCTTCATCTTAAACCGCATTAATATGCTCTCCAATATGGAGGCGTATCGGCTGGTGGAGCAGGGCGTGGCCACTCCCGAGGATATCGACAAAGGCATGCGCCTGGCCTTTGGCCGTAAGATGGGTCCTTTTGAGACCGCAGACCTGGTTGGCCTGGATGTTCAGCTCATGGCCTATTCGAGCACCTATGAAGAGGAAAAAGATCCTCGCTTTTACCCGCCCACCATCTTGAGGCGCAAGGTTTTAGCCGGTCATTTCGGCCGTAAGACCGGAAGAGGCTGGTATGAGTATGATGAGAACGGTAATCGGAAGGATTGATAAAAGGGATACAGGCCGTCCGCAAAATATAATGCCTTTGCGCGTTGCGCCCTTCTTGTCTTAGATGGCAAGCAGGGGCACTCTTTTTTTTTCTGCGGCTGGCGGGCTCGCGCCCGCCGGAATCGGATAACGGGAGCATCTAACGGTCTATAGTAATTGCCAGATGGCAATTACATGATGTTTTGGCGTTTGTCATAAGATGGCTTATGAGAACGACCGAAACTAAATCTTCTCTTATCCCAAGGTTAAACGGACAATATTTATGACAATATTTATGACAAACGCTCTAATCAGTTTAAATATGGACAGCCGTTTTTTCAAGATTAAACATTATGAAATCCGGGGTTTAAGAGCGTAATGCCGGAAACAGAGAGGGGATTCTCAGATGGATTTTAAGCAGATATTGGTTAAAAAGGAAAATCAAATCGTGCGGGTAACCCTGAATAATCCAAAAGCGGGCAACGCTCTTAATCTTGAATTACGTTTAGAGCTGATTGAGTTTTTTCAGCGGATCAGCGAGGATGAATCAGCCAGGGTCGTTGTGGTGTCAGGCGCCGGCAAGAATTTTTGCGCCGGTGGTGACATTCGCACCATGGAAGGGGTGACCCCTGTGGCTGGAAGGCTGCGCCTGAAAACCGGGCAAAGACTGGTCAAGGCCATGATCGGCCTGGAAAAGCCCATCATTGGGGCCATTCACGGCGCGGTCGCGGGAGCGGGCGCCAGCGTCGCTCTGGCCTGTGATATTTTAATAGCCTCGGAAAAAACGAGGATTTTGATGCCTTATGTCAATATAGGGCTGATACCTGACTGGGGTCTTTTTTATTTCTTGCCTTTGCGAGTCGGAATGACCCGCGCCAAGGAATTAATGCTGACCGGTGACCCTATTGACGCTCAAGAGGCCGATCGTATCGGCCTGATCAACCGGGTTGTGTCGCCTGAGAAACTCGAGGAGGAAGCCATGGCCATGGCCGCTCGTCTGGCCAGCGGCCCGAGTCAAGCCCAGGCCATGATCAAATCCGCCTTGAATCGCTGGCCGGCAGATCTGGAAACCTTGCTCGAGATGGAGTCTACCATGCAGGCGGTGGCCTTTAGCAGTCAGGATTTTGATGAAGGACGAAGGGCTTTTCTGGAAAAAAGAAAGCCCGAGTTTCGCGGAGAATGAAAACCGCCCCTTTACTATGATTTGAAAATTTATGACGGGGCGTTTAACAGAGATTTCAAAGTTATTCCTGCATAACAGGACTAGTAAGGAGGAAATCCAATGGATAAAATTGGAATTGGTTTATGTGGTAGTTATATACCCATTTATAGATTAGATCGCAAAACCGTGGCCGAGATTTGGGGCCGGGGCTCGATTGGCGGCGAAAGAAGCGTGGCCAATAATGATGAAGACAGCGCGACCATGGCTGTCGAGGCCTCGGCCAATTGTTTGAAAGGTTCGGCCAGGGATGAAATAGAAGGTCTTTATTTCGCTACGACCAGCCCGGTGTATCAGGAAAAGCTGAACGCGACATTGGTGGCCACGGCGCTGGATTTAAAACGTGAGATAACCACCCTTGATTTCGGCAACTCACTCAGGGCGGGCACGGGAGCTCTCAAGGCGGCCTTTGATTCAGTTAAAAGCGGTTCCATGAAGAATGTCCTGGTTGCCGCGGCGGATTGCAGGGTCGGGTATCCGCGATCCGACCAGGAACAGGCCTTTGGCGACGGAGCGGCCGCGGTTGTGGTCAGCCAGGAGAACATTCTGGCCACCTTTGAAGGCAGCTACTCCATCAGTAACGAAATGTATGACGTTTGGAGAAACCCGGAAGACACCTATGTCAGAACCTGGGAAAGCCGTTTTATCCTGGGCGAAGGCTATACCAATCACATGGTTGAAGTCGTAAAAGGGATATTGAAAAAATACAATCTCGAACCGAAAGATATTACCAAAGCCGTCATGCCGGCCCCGAACGCCCGGACGTATAAAGGGCTGATTCAGAAGCTTGGATTTGACGCCGAGACTCAAGCGCAGGACCCGCTGCTGTCCAGCGTTGGACACTGCGGCGCCGCTCATTCTTTGCTTATGCTGGTCAGCGCCCTCGAGGATTCGGCTCCCGGGGATACCTTGCTGCTGGCAAATTACGCCGACGGCGCTGACGCCATGTTATTCAAGGTAACCGATGAGATCAAAAAGGAGAAGCGTTACCGAAGGTTAAAAGATTATCTCGATCAGACAATGATGCTAACCTCATACGCCCGGTTTCTCAGTTACAAGGGCCTGGTTGAGGCTGTGCCTGGTGAACCCTTCCGTCTTATCCCTTCGGCCACTGTTACCTGGCGTGACCGAAACAGCGTTATCAGATGCCATGGCAGTAAATGTTTGGAATGCGGCACTCTCAGCTTCCCGATACAGCGTATTTGTCCCAATTGTGATTCCAAGGATAACTTTGAAGAAACAGCCATCTCGGATTTCGAAGGGTCAGTCTTTACCTTTACTCTGGATAATCTGGCTGGCAGAAGCGATGATCCGGTAGTTGTTCAAACCATCGCCGATATGGGTGAGGAGAAGGTGCGGTTTTACGGAATGATGACCGACTGCGTTCCCTCTGAGGTCAAAATAGGCATGCCGGTTGGCTTTACTTTTAGAAAAATATATGACGGTTCGGGCATGCATAATTATTTCTGGAAATTAAGACCACTTCATACGGGAGGTAATGAATAATGGGCAGCATTAAAGATAAAGTCGCCATTATCGGCATGGGATGCTCCAAGTTCGGTGAACGCTGGGACGCCGGAGCGGAAGATTTAGCTATTGAGGCCGCCTATGAAGCCTATGAGGACGCGGGTGTAGAAAAGGAGGCTATCGAGGCCTGTTATTTCTCCCAGGTTATGGCCCCGGTTATTGGGGTTGGAGGCACCGTGGCCGCGGATTCCTTGAAACTTCGTAATATCCCCATCCTGCGCAATGAAAACTGGTGCGCGTCCGGTCACATCGCCTTGCTCGAGGCTTGTATGGCCGTGGCCAGCGGGGCTTATGACATAGCTTTGGCCATCGGTGTCGAAAAATTAAAAGACACAGGGTTTCCCGGCCTGGGGACCGGACGGGGGATGCACCCTGTTTACGAAGCCAGAAGGACATCGCCTGGATCTTTTGGGTTGATCGCTCAGCGTTATTTCAAGGCCAGCGGACTGACCGTCGACGAAGGCAAAGAGGTGATGGCCAAGATCGAGGTCAAGAATCACGATAACGGAAGCCTCAGCCCCAAGGCGCATTTTCATAATAAGATTACGGTTGAGCAGGTCCTCAAGGCGCCGATTGTCGCCTGGCCGCTGGGTCTTTTCGATTGCTGCGGCAACAGCGACGGTGCGGCGTGCGCTATTATCACCACCGCTGAAAAGGCCAGGGATTTCCGCTCAGACCCCATCTACCTCAAAGGTTTCGGGATTTCCGCTGACGCCATGCTGCCTCATTTCAGACCCGGCTTTTCCTGGGCCAGCTTTGACTCACTGGTCAATTCTTCTCACAAGGCTTATGAAATGGCCGGGATAAAAAATCCCAGGGAAGAACTGGATGTAGCGGAGGTTCACGACTGCTTCTCCATTACGGAACTGCTGATATATGAAGACTTCGGTTTCAGCCCCAGGGGAAGGGCTAAGGAAGATGTGGATTCGGGCTTTTTCACCCGTGAGGGAGGCTTGCCGGTCAATATTGACGGCGGGCTGAAATGCTTTGGACATCCAGTTGGGGCCAGTGGACTCAGAATGACTTATGAGATTTATAAGCAGCTTCAAGGGAAGGCGGAATTGCCCGAAAGGCAGCTCAAGAATCCCAGGTTGGGTCTGGCCCATACTTTTGGGGGCCCACCCCAGATTAGCGCGGTAGCCATTTTCGGCAATGAAAAAGGTTAGAGCGATTGCCCAGGTTATAGTAAATGGGCGTGGATCGACTAATCAGTCCCCGGACTCTTCATGAATCAGGGCTGAAAAAAGGAATCCCGGCTGACTGAATCGGTTGTCCGGAATCTAACTAACGAAAAAACCTGCCCCCGCATCCAGATTTTCCGGAGCGGGGTCAGGTTTTTAAAAGGTTAACTGAGTTTTCTGCCTTATTGTTCCGGCGCTTCGAAAAGCTGTGCCAGGACTTGAGCTTTCATCATATCGCCTTGAATTTTTAGTTTGCCGCTGGTAAAGGCCATCATGGGGTTCAATTCCCCGGTTATCATTTTGACAAAATCCTCATCCGAAAGCTGCATGGTGGTGGTGGGGTTTTCGGCCTGACCCTTCTTGATTTCACACTTCTGATCTTTTATGGTGATATTCCAGTCACCCCCCTCAGGGCCGGAGATGTTGTACTGAAATACCACATCGACTCCTTGAGCCGCGTCAGGCTTGAAAGCGTCAGCCATCATGTCAAAAATTTCTTCCGGTGTTGGTACTGATGCCATAATTGACCTCCTCCCTTGCTTTTAGGTGTGATTGTTTTTTGATATGGTCCCTGTCTGGATTCCGTTAAAAATTACCCCTGCCTGTTCTGATTGTCAAATAAAAATTATCCCCCAGGACGCGTCCTTTACACGGTAGAGATAGTAATAGACCAGATCTTGGCTGGGCAAAGCGACATCAACCTTCATCCAAAAGTAAAAGAATTATAGTAATTGCCAAAATTATTTTTTGTTTGATTACTAAGCTAAATTAAGCCTCTAAAATCAACTGACACGATATAACAGGGGGCAATTACATGCTGTTTGGGCGTTTGTCTTAAGGTGGCTTAGGAGAATGGCCAAAACTATATCTCCTCCTGCCCCAAAGCCAAACGGAACTTAATTTATAACAAACGCTCTACTCGAGTTTCTTCAGCCTTCCCAGCGCGTTCATTTGACCATGGTAACGGAAAAGAGCCCCCAGACCCAGGATTTCCAGATGCGTGTTGAAAAATTCCTTGCCGTGAAAAATGCCCAAAAGTGAAGTCGCGGCTATCTCGGCCGCTATCTTATTGACAGATTCTTCGAGTCGATCTCCGGGCACGGCCAGGCTTACCAGTCCAATTCTTTCGGCCTCTTTACCGTCAATGAATCTGTTGATGAACAAAAGGCGCTTGGCCTTTTTAGGTCCCAATTGATTTTCTTTTTAATTGACACAAAAACTGCTTTAATTTAACCTTTTAGATCATCAGAATGAAAATTGAGATAATAACAACCGAAAGGAGAGCCATGCATGGCGGATGAACCCCAAAAAAATAAACCGGGTATGCTTGAAAAACTCAAAGAAAAAAGCCTTGAGGGGATGGACAAAGTCAAATCCGGGTATGCCGTGGTGGAGGATAAACTGCTTTATGCGAGTGTTCAGGTACGTACCGGGCAGGTTCGGATCATTCCATCCTTTTTAGGTCAGGTTGTGGCCAAACTTTCTTACGGTGACCGGGTTCGGGTGCGTGAGAAAAAAGGCAACTGGACCAGGGTCACTCTGCCTGAAGCCGGAGCGGACGGCTGGATGCATAAGTCTGCCCTGACAAAAAAGAAAATCGTACTTGATCCAGGGGCCGCGGACGTTCAGGAAGAAGCGACAAGCAAGGAGTTGGCCCTGGCCGGAAAGGGATTTAATGAGCATGTAGAGGGGGAATTCAAGGCCCGTCATCAAGACTTTGATTATTTCATGATAGATCGTTTGGAGGAAATTGTCGTCTCTCAGGAGCAGATCACCAGATTTCTGAAGGAAGGCGGAATAACGCCAAAAGAAGATAAACCTTTCTCGCCTGAAGGAGGTGTCCAATGACAAATCCAAGCAGACGAGAATTCCTTAGTCAGGCCGGTTGGTGGACGCTTGTGGGCCTTGGAGGCGCGCCCGCTTTTTCCATGCTTGTTTCCTCCTGCGCGACAACCATGACGGTCACGTCCAAGATAAGCACAACAATTGGGGTAAAAACCGGGGCCATCGATGAAACCAAGGCCGACGCCATCCAGCAAAATGTCGCTGAAGCGGCTAAAAGTTTCAAGGATTTCACTCCGGAACAGGAATATTACATTGGCCGCGCAGTGGCCGCGACCATCCTCAGCCAGTACAGTCCTTACCTAGAACCGGATCCCAACCTGTACCTGAACCTGCTCGCTCAAACACTGGCTCAATTTTCGGAATTGCCCGAGACGTTTAATGGATATCATGTCCTCACCCTGGATTCAGATGAAATCAACGCTTTTTCCGCGCCGGGAGGGCTCATTTTTGTCTCCAGGGGAATGATCAGGTGCTGTGAACATGAGGACGCGCTGGCCGCTGTTCTGGCTCACGAAATCGGGCATGTCCAGTATAAACATGGATTGCAGGCCATCAGGAAGTCCCGTATCACGTTAGCCATAACCACCCTGGCTATTAAAGGCGTTAAAGGGCTGGGCAGTGAAAAGCTGGCCCGGCTGACCGAGACGTTTGAGGGGTCCATTCTGGACATCACATCCACTCTGATTAATAGCGGTTATTCTCGCGGTTTTGAGAAACAGGCCGACAAGGCGGCCCTGGACATCCTCGACCGAACGGGTTACAACCCGAGAGGTCTGGTGGACATGCTCAATGTGATGAAAAAAAAGCTCAAACCCGGCGGACTGGATTTCGCCAAGACCCATCCTTCTCCGTACTGGAGAATCGCCACGCTTAGAGAATATATGGCCGGATATCCCAAAGTTGAAAAGAAAAAGGCCAGGCAAGACAGGTTTTTAAAGGCTTTAGAGGGTGTTTAGTCTATGCCTGTACGCCTGAGCGCAGGTAAAAAAAAGTCTATCCAAAGCCTTTTGATTTTCCTGGCAGGCGCCGCTTTTGCCCTGGTTCTATTTGTTTTTGGCTGGATTGATACCTGGGAAGCCAAAACATGGGACTGGCGAGCCTCCATACTGGCAAAACCGGGCCCGGCCACCAATAATATCCGGGTTATCCTACTGGACCAAAACAGTTTGGACTGGGTTAAAAATAAGAACGGAATCAGCTGGCCCTGGCCCAGGGAGCTTTACGGCGCTATTACCAGCTACTGTCGCCGTAGCGGGGCCAAGGCTCTGGCCTTTGATGTTCTTTTTTCCGAACCTTCCAAATACGGGGTAGATGACGACACCAGTTTTGGCGAAGCGATTTCCGATTTCGGCCGCTTTGCCGCTTCTGTTTTTTTAGGACGCACTGTCGGCAGCGAGCTCAAATGGCCGGACAACCTGCCGCCCCCTAATTTCAAGGTGATCGGTCTGAAAGAATGGCTGGCCAGGACAGGTTCCGAATCCATAATTTTGCCCCGGGCAAGCCTGCCTATCCCCGAAGTTTCTCAAAACGCGGCGGTTCTTTGTAACGTGCATGCCGCTCCTGACCGGGACGGTATTTTTCGCCGTGTCAAGCTGCTTGGAGTTTTTGACGGCCGGATTTTGCCTTATCTGGGTCTTGGAACCTACCTGGCCGCGAACCCTCACACTCTAATGCGGTTTGAGCCGGACCGGGTGATTGTTGGCCCGCACTCAGTACCCATTGATAAGCATGGGGACGTGATTTTGCGTTATCGGGGCCTGTCCGGCACACACAAAGCATACAGCGCCGCCGCGGTCCTGCAGTCTGAAATCCGGATCCTTATGGGGCAAAAACCCACCATCAGAAACCGGAATGCCTTTAAGGATAAATATGTGCTGTTCGGTTTTTCCGCTCCGGGACTCTATGACCTTCGTCCCACGCCGGTCAGCGGTATGTATCCGGGTGTGGAAATCCACGCCACCATGCTCGACAACCTCATCTCAAACGACTTTATACGTCAGTTTCCGCTCTGGCTGACCATTATCCTGGTTATTATCCTGGCCCTGGCCTGCTCGGTACTGGCCACCTTTTTAAGCCATCCTTCCGAAAGTGTGGTCATTGGCGTTGTTTTTATCGCCATCCCCATCTTGCTTTCTATCTGGATGTATACCAGGGGATTCTGGCTGCCGCTTGTCACACTTGAAATCGCTGTGACCGCAACCTTTATTTTAGCCTTGATGACCAACTACGCCCTCGAAGGCCGTCAACGACGGTTTATCAAGAGTGCCTTCAGGCAGTATCTCAGCCCGGACGTTATCGAACAGATCATTCAGAACCCGGCCAAACTTAAACTGGGTGGAGAACGAAAAAACCTGTCCATATTCTTTTCTGATATTGAAGGCTTTACCTTAATGTCCGAAAATTTGGGCGCGGAAGATTTAACCATGCTTCTGAATGATTACCTCTCAGCCATGACCGATATTATCCAGGAGCAGGATGGTACCGTGGATAAATACGAAGGTGACGCCATCGTCGCTTTTTGGAACGCCCCGGTCGAAGTGCCAGAACACGCCGTGAAGGCTGTGAGGACCGCGCTTTTTTGCCAGACGAAATTGGATGAGATGAGATCTGCCTTCCGTGAGCGTATCGGATGGGACATGTTCATGCGGATCGGAATCAATACCGGACTGGCTGTAGCGGGCAACATGGGTTCTCGAACCAGATTCGATTACACCGTCCTCGGTGATGCCGTCAATCTGGCCTCCAGGCTCGAGGGTGTAAACAAGGAGTTCGGAACCTACACCATCATCTCACGGTCCACACGGGAACTGCTGAATCAGGAATTCGCCGCGCGCAAAATAGGGCGAGTTCTCGTGGTCGGCCGTCATGAACCGGTGACCCTGTATGAGCCCATGTTCCCTCAGGAATTTGTAAGAAAAAAGGAACTTTTCGAAATTTTCGATCGAGGCTTGAATCTGTTTTACAAAGGCCGCTTTGATCAGGCCATGGAGATTTTTGCCGAAATCCAGGATCATGATGCCGCCGCGCAAGCGTATTTCAATAAATGCCAGACGCTTGTTGACTCCCCTCCCGAGGATTGGGAAGGTGTGTGGGTTGTAACTGAAAAGTGAAAAAAGGCACACCTTTCAGGCTTCCCTTTAGACCTAATTGAGTAAGCGTATCCGGGTTTCTTCCGGACAGCCGGCTTTGCAGATTTTACGTATTGTAATGATCGCAGGGCCCTCTGAGAGAGCTGGTAAGATGAAACGCTGGGAAGAACCGTTACAATTTTTTGAGACCTCTGCAAAACTTCGTCCTCCGAACTCATTGTCAGGCTCAAAATTAAGTCCTCGAAATACTTGGTAATATTCCTGCGGGTTAATTTTTCGCCTTCCGCGATTTCAACAAAATTACTGGTTTTGCAGAGGTCTCTTTTTACGTTTTTTTTCATACTGCTTGGGTTGGCCCTCCTGGCTGTTCCCGCCCAGGTTGAATGCGGTGAAAAAACGCTTCGATTGACGGTCATTCATGTTAACGACACACATTCAAATATAGAGTCCGCCTCAGTAGCCCTTCTTTTTAATAAAGAAAAAACCTATGTGAAAATGGGAGGGTTCCCGCGACTGGCGTCAAAGGTTAAATCCGTACGCTTAGCTGTAAAGAATTGTCTTCTTCTGCACGCCGGAGACGCGTTTCAAGGCACCCCTTATTTTATTAAATACAAAGGAAAGGCCGACGTTGATCTGATGAACATGATGAGGTTCGATGCTATGACGGTCGGGAACCACGAGTTTGATAGGGGCCCCGAAGCATTGTCGCTTTTTATCAATCAGGCCAATTTCCCTTTGATTGCCGCGAATATCGATTCCTCTAACAACGTTCACTTAAAAGATCTGATTGCGCCTCTGGTCATTAAAAAGTTTGAAGGAAAGAAGGTGGGAATCATCGGGCTGGACACTCCAGTCACGCCCATGATTTCGGACCCCGGAGATGACGTTTTTTTTCACGATCCTGAAACAACTGCCATGGCTGCCGTAAAAGTGCTCGAAACCATGGGTGTGAATATAATTATAGCGCTGAGTCACCTTGGGTATGCGCGTGATATTGAACTGGCCCGGGCGGTCAAGGGCATTGATCTCATTGTCGGCGGGCACTCCCATACTCTTTTGGGTGATTTCAGCGCTTTTGGTTTGACCTCAAAAGGTGATTATCCCACACGAGTGATTAATCAGGCGGGAGAGATCGTCTATGTAGTGCAGGCCTGGGCCAGAACCAGGGCGGTGGGTGTTCTTAAGGTCGAGTTCAATTCACAAGGTGTTTCTACTAAATGTCATGGGAACACGGTTCTCCTTGTCGGGACTACCTTTAAACAGAAGAATAAAAGAGGGAAATTCAGTGTAGTGAATAAAAAGAAACGGACCGAAATACTTAAGATAATTGAAACCAGTTCCGTAATTGAAGCGGTTGAGGAAGAACCCGGCTTGGTTAAAAAACTTACTCCTTACCAACTGGGTATTGATCAGTTTCGTCATAAGAAAATCGCTAAGGTAAAAAAGGACCTGTGGCATGTGCGGGTTCCTGACACCCGGCATGAGATTTCAAACAGGCTGATGAAGAAAGGCAGTTATCTCGCGCCGATTGTCGCCAAATCCCTGCTCTGGAAAATTAAATCCGCCGGATTTAAGGCCGCGATGTCCATTCAAAATGCGGGTGGAATAAGGGGCGGCATCAGGCAAGGTGATTTGACCGCCTTGCGGGTCTATGAAATACTTCCTTTTGAGAACACTTTGTATTTACTTGAGCTTACCGGCAAAGAAATAAAAACCGTGCTCGAAGCCGCAGTCACTCGAGGCGGGGCCGCTTTCCCGTACGTCGCTGGCGCACGGTATCAGGTTGATATGAGGCGGCCAAGAGGCAATCGCGTTAGCGCCGTTGAAATTAAAAATGAAAAAGGTGACTGGGAATCTCTGAATGAAATAAGCGTTTATCTTGTAGTAGTTAACAGCTATCTGGCAAAGGGCGGTGATGGATACAAGGCGCTTAGAAAATCTCGGAGGTATCGGCATGATACCGGATTTTCAGACACAGACGCCTTCATGGAATACGCCTCATGGCTCGGTAAACTTCACCCGCCCGAAGATACGGGCGTGGTTTATATCAGATAATAATTGAGAAATTGACCTGCTGGTATTACCCCTTTTAAATTTAAAATTATTGAGCCTTAACCGTACGCAGTGCGTCTCATGCATGCGTTCCCTTTCGAATCAATGCCGAGCTATTGATCTTTGTATGCCGAGGTCTGTGTAATTTATAGGATTTTGTTGAAATCGCGGAAGGTGAAAATTTAACCCGCAGGAATATTACTAATATTTCGAGGACTTAAATTTGAGACTGACATATGCCGCTGCAGCGTCAGCGAAGCGGTGCTCAAGAGTTCAGCTAAAGGACGAAGTTTTGCAGAGGTCTCAAATTTTGAAACGCAGCGGTTATAAACGCTCCTTGCCTTTTTACAATTTATAAAAACAAACCCAGCCCTTGACAAATGCCGTGTAATAGGGAAAATGTGAGGTATTCCAACAAGTAGAGTGATTACTACAGGGGCCAGTACTTATTTCCTTTTTCCTTGGGGAGAGGGGAGGGGAAAAGATCGAGAGTCATTAAAGACAGTTGTTTGAACGGTTATAGTAATTGCCAGAATTATTTTTCGTTTGATTGCTAAGCTAAATCAAGCCTCTAACAGCGGCTGACATGATGTGACAGGCGGCAATTACATGATGTTTTGGCGTTTGTCATAAGGCGGCTTAGGAGAATAGCAAAAACTATATCTCCTCCAACCCCAAAGCCAAATGGAACCTATTTATGACAAACGTTCTAATAGAAATTATTCAGTATTAAGTTAATCCGGTTTTGTGCTCAACGGGAAACCTTCCTTTATTCAACCGGGGCGTATTGAGATCGCCCCGCCGGTATACAGGAGGTGAACAATGCTGGAGACACTGCAGTATAAAAGCACAAATGGCCTTCGGGCTATCCGTTGCTGGTTTATTCCTTATGTGTTTACACGAATCCATGCCGATGAATTCCGTCCGGTCTTATGCTATCTCTACACGGACTGGAAGTGCAACATTGATTGCCATTACTGCTTTCAATACAACAATGAAGAGCCGGGGATGACCTTGGAGACAGCTAAAAGTTCCATGGACTGGCTCAAGTCCATCGGCTGCCGGGTGATCGCTCTCATGGGCGGTGAACCGCTGGTGCGCAGGGACTTTATTCTGGATGTCATACGCTACGGCGCTTCGAACGGCTTATTCATGTATCTGCCCACTAACGGTTATTTGATGGACAAGGCTTTTATTGATGAGATGGGGAAAGCCGGGGTGGCGGCTGTCAACCTGGCCGTCGATTGTGTGTCTCCCCGCAAGGGCCTCCCCAAAGCTCTCATGAGTATCGAACCCCAGTTTCGTTACCTGATAGAAAAACAAACCAAATACGGTTACATCATTTTCTTCAATATCAATATCTGCCGAACTAACCTCAGGGATGTAAAACTACTGACTGAAATCGCTCACCAGAATCACATCGGCACCGATTACCACCTCAACGAGCCTCCCCAGGACAGAGTAAATGTTGATTTTTATAAGCACCATAATGACGATGGCTTGAGCATAACACCGGATCAGTTCGAGGAGGTGGATGACCTCCTGGATTGGATTTGCGAAAAGCAGCGGCAGGGATGGGGCATGGTGAACTCCATCGCCCACCTTCAGGCCTTCAAAGACAGGATGCGGGGTAATATGAAAACCTGGGATTGCCGCGCCGGTCATAATGGGGCCCTGATTCGGACGGATGGCACCCTGGCCCCCTGTTTTGACCTGATGAGTTACGATTACGACTGGGGCAGGATCTGGGAACCCAATTTTGACAAAGACAAGCTTGAAGAGATAAAAAAGGATTGCATACCTTTTTGCTCCTCCACCTGCTTTTATACCATGGGCCACTACTATCAGACGCGCATGGTATATCAGTGGATTCGTAAACACACTGTGACCGGTTGATCTGGCGGTCTTTGCTTATAAGCGCTGAATACGGTGGTAGTGAAAGAATGAAATAGCAGAGATATTGCCAGCGCGCATTTAATTTCTAAGGACTATGACCGTGGTTCTCGTGCCTTTGCTGGCCAGTGAATGCCGTCCTAATTCTATGTTCAGTGAATCTGCGCGAGCCGAAGTATAACTTCCCAGATTGCTGCCGACCACAGCGAGTGTTCCTAAAATTAAAATCAGACTTAAAGGCCAATGTAACGGCAGGCGAATCAAGTAAATCGTCCTATCGGTAACCATGGCACCGTCAGTGTAACGGTCCAGTGCGGAATCGAGTAACGCGCCGGCTTGACTCTGGGCGTTGGTAAGGCGGGCAAATTGGCCATCCACGCCATCCAATATTTGAGACGCGGCGGCTGCCAGCCCGGCCAGGCCCAGGGCATAGATTAGTCCGGCCAGTATTCCGCAAAAGACGGAACAAATGGTAATCATCCAGGGTTTGAGTCAATTCAACCCTGATCGCAAAATGAGAATTCCGTTACCTGACAGGAAAATGATTTCATGGATGATATACAGTTCCGAAAACTTCTGGAAACGCTAGATCTGTCCTGGGAAGGTTACCGCAAGGTTAGAAAAGGGGTCAAAAAACGTCTTCGCCGTTACATTAAAAAACAAGGTTATTCGAATTTTGACACATACATGCAGGAAATTCATTTAAACCCTCGCTTGAAAGCAGAGTGCCTGCGCCTGATGACGGTTTCTATCAGCCGTTTTTTTCGAGATCAAAATCTGTGGCAAATTCTGGAAAAAGAAGTATTCCCGGCTCTACTTAAGAAAGAAAAAGACAGGATTGAAATTTGGTCCGCCGGCTGTGCCTGCGGGGAAGAAGTTTACAGTTTAACAATAGTATTAAAACGGTTTGAGGATATTTTTAAGACATTACCCGATTTCGAAATTCTGGCTACGGACCTAAATCCTGTTTACCTCGAAAAGGCCCGAATCGGTGTTTATCCTAAAAGCAGCCTCAAAGAGACGCCGCCTGAATGGCTAGGCAGATATTTTGAACCGCTGGCGCAGGGCAATCTGTTCAGAATTGCTTCATTCCTCAGGCAAAATGTGACCTGGAAGGCGCATGATCTTTTATCCGATCCGGGTCAAACAACCTTTGACATTATATTTCTAAGAAACAATCTGCTCACTTACTACCAGGAAGCCCTTAAAATACCGGCCCTATGTGCAATAATTGACAGGCTGGCTCCAAATGGCTTTTTAATAATTGGTTCGCACGAGAAACTCCCGCCAGCCACTCCACCCCTTAAAGCATTTAAAGGCCATCGTTATATTTTTCAAAAAATTGATTTAAGCCGCAGATAAATCCAGGGAGCGTCTTGAGGCGTTTTCCTTCTTGTTTACCGGTGTATCTAAAGCGAGGCTTTGGAGTGCGGGCTAGTAAGAAAGTACCAGACGAGTACAAGAATTTGGTACTTTCTGCTTAGCAAAATAATTGAAAAATTCATACTATCTTCGGATTTACTTCCTTCGTATATCAAAGTAAATTTCATACCCAGTAAAAGAAATTTTTTTATTGTGAGGTATGAGCCTTGAGGAATTGTGTGTTAGCCCTATTCGTTTTCTTTCTGTTTTCCAGTGCCGCTAACGCGACTACAATTGATTTCGATATCTACACCAATATTGAAAAAGTTGAAGATGATTACAACCTGGATTTTTCAGCTCTGTGGGATATTAAAACCGATGGAACAGTCAACCAGGTGGGTTATTATATAGATTTCGCCGACTCAGCCGAATACATCGACTTTAAAAGCAAGTCCGTCCAGATGCAGAGCGTTTATGTCCTGTCGGCCGGCGGCATGCTGCTTGGTTATAAAGAGGGGTTGCAGACTGAAAGCATGACCCTGCCGATATTTACTCCCGAAACACTTGACTTGAGCATTTGGGAAGAAGTAGACAAACTGGTTTTCAGTAGCGGTATGGTCACTATAGACGATTTATCTTATGAAGTTATTTATACTCCTATCCCAAGCGCCGTCTGGCTATTCAGCGGCGGTCTCCTTGTTTTCGCAGGAATCAAAAGAAGATTTCAAAGCTGATTAATATAACCTGAGAAATAATAAAGGCTGGCCAAAGCCAAATGACGAGCCCGCCTTTATTATCCCCTCTTCTTTTTAAAAGCGATACCGGCAAGGTAGAACTCCGTTAATTTTTTCAAAATAAGCACTAGGGCCGAAACCTGAGGCCGCAGCCTGGTCCAAGCTGAGTTTTTAAAATTGCCTGCGCCGACTCGATAAACCGGCACAGCAGCGGCCGGGTGTCACGCGGGTCAATGATATCCTCTACGCCAAATGTCTGAGCCGTTCTAAATGGAGAGCTCAGTTGGTTTAACCGTTCCTCGATCTCCCTCCGCTTTTCTTCAGGATCTGACGCCGATTCGATCTCCCGGCGGTACGCGGCCATGGCGCCGCCTTCGATATGCATAGAGCCCCAATTTCCGGAAGGCCAGGAATATCTTTTATACATGCCATCGGTTCGCAGATGTAGGCCCCCGGCCACACCGAAAAGCTGACGGATGATAAACGAAATATAAGGCACTCTGCTGTTGCACAGGGTAGAAACGATTCGGGCTCCAGCCCGCACAATGCCTTGTTTTTCCGATTTGAGGCCAATCATGAAACCGGGTTCGTCCGCGAAATAGACAATGGGGAGGTGAAACAGATCGCAGAGTTCTATGAAGCGAATTACTTTTTCTCCCGCGGTTACGTCCATTGATCCGCCTAAAAACCTGGGATTATTGATCATGGCTCCCACCGGGTAACCATTAACTCGGGCCAGAACGGTTACGCGTGATCTCCCGTAGTGAGGGGAAATTTCGAGGATGGAATCATGGTCAAGAACCCGTTTCAGGATTTCATGCGGGTTGTAAGTCTTTTTTCTTTCCCGAGGTATGATTGAAAGCAATTCCTCATCGCGGCGGTTGGGGTCGTCAGTGGGCTCGACATAGGGAGGCATTTCCCAGATATTGTTCGGCATGTAGCTCAAGAACGTTTTAATAATTTCGAAAGCGTCTTCCTCATTCTTGGCGACGTTATTGATCACGCCGCTCTCGTAGGCTTGAATTTTTTCGTTGCCCAGTTCTTCTTTGCTGATTTCCTCGCCCAGCGCCGCCTTAACTACCGGTGGGCCAGCCACAAAGACCTGACTTGTTTCTTTTACCATGACGTTGAAATGCGCCATACAGGCGTTGACAGCGGGAAGCCCGGCAACCGACCCCATAACCGCAGAAACGACCGGCGCTATCTGCAGGAGTTTAGTCGCGGTGGCGGTGCCCGGGTTGTCGGGGATGTAAGTGTGGCCGATCTTTTCAAAAGTACGCACACTGCCGCCAGTGGCGTCAAGAAGCCGGATATAAGGCAAACGCCACTCCAGGGCCATCTCTTTGGCAAACCGGCCTTTATTTGCGATGGCAGCGTCAGCGGCTCCGCCTCGTACTGTAAAATCGCCGCCATTGACAATCACTCGGCGACCATTTATGTCACAAAGACCAATTACGGTGTTGGCCGGTGTGAAAGAGGTTATTTTGTCATCATCATAAATCGCGCCGCCGGTTACCGCGCCGATCTCCTCAAATGATCCTGGATCGGCCAGTAAATCAATGCGTTCACGCACGGTAAGTTTACCTCGCGCGTGGTGACGAGCCACATTTTCGGCGCCACCCATTTGCTGGGCAAGCTGCTTGCGATACTCCAGCTCATCAATCTCAGGTTTCCAGACCATTAATTCCTCCATGTTTAGTAGCGAATAGACCCATGTTTTTGTAAATTATATGATTCTTAAGTTATTATCCCTTCGATTTATAAATAAGAACAAACGGGGAAATAGAGAGTTTTAGTTTTTTTTAGTTCTCATTTCACCGTACTTCAGGGTTGGGCGGGTGTCAAGCCAGAAGGATTCAAATAGGGCATTAGTGTGAACATTTGATACCTTTCAAAAACCTCATCAACTTGCTTTACCTCTTAAATGAGATCTCTGCAAAATCAGTAATTTTGTTGAAATCGCGGAAGGTGAAAATTTACCCCGCAGGAATATTGCTAATATTTCGAGGACTTAAATTTGAGCCTGACAAAGAGGTCAGCTAAAGGACGAAGTTTTGCAGAGGCCTCTAAATATTAGTTGGCATTAAACTTATTCTCGACAGATAAAATGATCCGTGCTAGAGTCTACGGGTGTTTTTTTTGGTAGGCATTTTTGAGTACATAAACGGACACATTTACAAATTTAAAAAAATCTTGATTTTCAGGATTGAGTCCCTTTGTTAATTGAGACTTGAATAAAAATAAATTGAGTTTTGGTTTCTTTACTGATGCAGTTAGTCGGGATTTATTGAGAAGTCGTTATTAGAAGCTTTCTCAAAAGAACGCAAGCTAGTAAAGATGATCGAGAACGTGGAATGTACCCCAGAAAACCGCAAATAGACTACACTGATTCGTCAGGCCCGGAACAGAATTCATCACAGCTTAGAAGAGGTTGGCTTGCGCCTTTTTCTTCACTGAGAAACAGGCATTATCGCTGGTTGTGGCTGGGGATTTTCTTTTTTGTCCACGGTATGCAGATGCAGTCGGTGGCCGGTGGCTGGCTGGTTTATACCATGACCGACTCCGCCTGGGCTCTAGGCGTGGTAACCTCCGGCTGGGGTATACCTCTAATTGTTTTTTCCCTTTTCGGAGGCACGATAGCGGATCGGGTGCGTAAGCGGAATCTGCTCATGGTCAGTCAGATAGCCGCTTGTTTGGTAACCCTGGTAATCACCATTTTAATCACGACCGATCGGATCGCGCTCTGGCACCTTTTCGTATCCTCCATGCTGTTTGGAGTGATTTTCGCGTTTGTCATGCCAGCGCGTCAGGCTTTTATCATGGAACTGGTCGGGAAGGAGGACATGCCCAACGCCATAGCCCTTGGGGCCATCGCCATGAATATCTGCCGCATTGCCTCACCAGCCATAGCGGGAATACTGCTCAAACTGATCGGTATACCCGGGGTCTACTGGCTTATAGTGATCACTTACGGGATAGTTGTCGCTACTACATTCATGATACCGCCCGGAGGGACAATGATCGCGAGACCAGACGTTCCCATGATGGAGGATCTGATGCAGGGCGTTAAGTACGTCCGGGGGAACATCATCATACTTACCCTGCTCATGATGGCGTTTATCCCCATTTTAGTGGCCATGCCCTACCAGATGCTTATGCCTGTTTTTGCCAGAAGCGTTTTTCAGGCCGGGGAGACAGGCCTTGGGCTGCTCATGTCGGCGGTCGGCGGCGGCGCTCTGTTCGGTTCAGCCCTGATCGCCTCACTCGGGAATTTTAAACGAAAAGGGGTGCTGATGCTGCTGGCCGGGATAATTTTCGGGATCGCGCTGATCCTTTTTGGTTTGTCAAAGGCCCTTCTGCCGGCTTTCTTTTGCCTTCTTTTCGTTGGCGCGGGCAGTTCCATGTTCATGACCCTCGCCAATACCCTGCTCATGGATAACACGCCGGAAGAACTGATTGGACGAGTGATGAGCATTTATATCATGACGTTCGGCTTAATGCCGCTGGGTATGCTTCCGGCGGGCGCTCTGGCCGAGGCTTTCGGCGCTCCGTTTACGGTAGGAGTCGGCGGATTTATTCTAACGCTTTTCCTGATCGTGATATCAATCAGCCAGCCAGGCGTCAGGCGATTGAGGTAGACCGGTTTGCCCCGTTCTTTTTGATGTGAGACCCCTGTAAAACTTCGTCCTTTAGCTGACCTCATGAGCACCGCTTCGCTGACGCTGCAGCGGCATATGTCAGTCTCAAAATTTAAGTCCTCGAAATATTAGTAATATTCCTGCGGGTTAAATTTTCGCCTTCCGCGATTTCAACAAAATTACTGGTTTTGCAGAGGTCTCGTTTGAGAATCCGCGGCTATTAAAGAAAAGGCAGGGCTTTTCACCCCGCCTTTAAATTAGGACCGGGTTTCAACCAGGTCCTTATAAACCTATATATCATCGAATTAACCTCAGACGGCCTCAACTACCGTGGCAATACCGATTCCGCCGCCGCCGCACATCAACTGAACTCCGGCGCGGCCATTTGTTCTTTTAAGATGCTGGACCATCTCGCCAAAGTAAACTACTCCGGAGGCTCCAATGGGATGGCCAAGGCCGATGGCTCCTCCTGTGGGATTAACACGCGGGTCGTCAACCGCGTATCCCAAGTCCTTGGCAAAAACCAGTAAGGGGCTGGCAAAGGCTTCGTTGGGTTCAATAATGTCCATGTCATCTATAGTCTTGCCCGCGCGAGCCAAGGCCTTCTTAGTGGCAGGGATCGGGGCCAGAAGCATGGGCACCGGGTCTCCACCGGCGGAGGCCATACCGGTGACTTTACACAATGGCTCGAGTTCCAGTTTCTCGGCTTTTTCAGCGCTCATCAGGAGAACGGCTGCGGCGCCATCCACAATCTGGGAGGAATTCCCAGCGGTTACCATCCCCCCTTCCGGTTTAAAAGGCGGGTTCAGCTTGGCCATGTCACTCCAATAACCTTCAGGATCATCTATGGCCTTTGAGCGCAGCACTTCATCTTTTTCAACGCGGTAAGTTTGACCCTCATAGGTGAATTCAAAGGGAATAATATGATCGGCAAACCAGCCCTTACGGTCCGCCTCGACCGCTTTTTGCATACTCCACATTCCAAAGCGGTCCAGATCTTCCCGGGTATGGCCATAGTCCTTTGAAATAATCTCCGCGCACAGCCCTTGAGGAACGGTCATACCGGTTTCCTGCATTCGGCTGGTCATGCGTATTGGCAGGCCAGCGGTCATAGCTACACCTATGTCTGACCCCATACCGTAATGAGACATGATTTCCACACCGGCGCAAACAAAGACGTCACCATCACCGCATTTGATGGCCCGGGCGGCAAAATTGATCGCTTTTAATCCGGCGTTGCAATATTGATTAACCGTGCAGGCTGAGGCTTCATTGGGTATACCGGCCAGTAAAGAAGCTATGCGGGCTATATTCCCTCCTTGATCACCAACCTGACTCAGGCAGCCAACGATAACGTCCTCGATTTCATGCTCATCAAATTTAGGACTCTTGGTTTTCACTCGATCCAGGAGACCTCTCATTACCGCTCCCAGAAGGTCCTGCGATGAAGCCTGGATTAGTTGCCCCCCCTTTTCCATTCCTTTACGTCCAGACTTGCCAATAGCGCTTCGGACGGCATCAACGACTGGGATTTTTCATTTTCAAGAGTAAAAAGGGCGGTGAATTTTGTCAAGTGTTTTTAATCCATTATTCTCCGGGAAAGGACCGGTTAATTAGAGGTCAGTGCAGTATGATCCAGAAAAGTTTATCTGTTTAGACGCTGTCCTTTATTTAACCCGATTTAATAACTTGATATCCAACTTATTTAATAAGTTGACAAATTTGTTTTTTACGATATATAAAAATATGATTTACTTACTGGCCTGGGACTAGGATCGGGCCGTCATTATTTTACTTGGCGGTGAGCTGTTAAATGGTTAATATTATAAGTGATTTCTTTTATTTGTCCTGTAACTGGCCAGAAGGATATAATTAAGTTGGCGAAAGGTGCCATGATGAATAAAAAAAATGGAACTAATGCTCGGAAGGGTTCCTTGAATCCAACAGCAAAGCTTACCGAAGAACAAGTACTTGCTATTCGCAAAAAATACAGTGAAGGCAGGGCTTCTCATCGCGCGCTGGCCGGTGAATTTGGAGTTGGAAAAGCAACGATTACTCGCATCCTCAGCGGTAAGAATTGGGGTTGGTTAATGCCGTCTCAAGAAAAAAAAGGCGGAAACGGGAGCAACGGGCCTGTTCAAACTTTAGACCCTGAGGAATGGCTGGCGAATAACCAAACCTTCCATTGTGAATCACTGAAGGCCAGGATTACGCTGGGCACCTGCTTGAGGAATCGTGAGATGGCCGAAGCGGTTAATCATAAATCTCGAAGATCCGGTATTCTTGGACATCCAGTTTACGAAAGCGCGGCCAGAGATCGGTTGCATCACTGTGGATCATGCCCTCACTTTATTAAAGAGGCGAATGAAGTTCCCCAAAAAAAGAGGAAAAGCGAGGCTCAGGAGAACCTGCCAGCCTAGTGGGGTTTTCAACTTGAGGCAAACAAAGGATCAATTTGAGACCTTTGCGAAATTTCGTCCTTTAGCTGAACTCATGAGCGCCGCTTCGCTGACGCTGCAGCGGCATATGTCAGGCTCAAATTTAAGTCCTCGAAATATTAGTAATATTCCTTCGGGTTAATTTTTTACCTTCCGCAAGTTTAGTTTCCGGAAATTTTTTTGACTGCGACGCTAATCCTCATCTTCTTCAGGTTTTGAAATCACAGGGTAAAGGAGTGGAGCCTTATCTCTTTCTTTTTCAATATAGCACCATATGACATCTTTGCTTTCCAGGGCTTCCTCATTGTGATTAAAGCTCAAGGCCAGTGTCCGATCTTGACCCATGTATTTATGGCCCACGATCTTGGCGCCGACCAGGGCAATGTATCCCCTCAGCACTGTGTCCTGATCACTTAACAAATCAATCAAATCTTCCATTAGTATTCTCCATGTTTTGAATTTAGAGCGTTTGTCATAAATATGTTCCGTTTGAACTAGGGATGGGAGAAGATTTAGTTTAGGCCTTTCTGGTAATCCTTCTTACGACAAACGCCAAAATATCATGTAATTGCCATTTGTTATATCATGACTGCCGCTGTTAGCGCCTTGATTTACCTTGGTAATCAAACGGAACGTAATTCTGGCAATTACTATAGATATGACATATCAGCCGCCTGTCTAATATAGCGTAAGACAGTTGGGTATCAATAAAAATAAGAGTAAAGGTTATTCGCGTCAGGTTTATTGATGTTATATCAATGCGGCATTGATTGAGCCTGAAGCCGCCGTATAGCCTGCCTTGCCGCTCTGTGAACATAAGGGCTGGGGTCGTCAAGGACCTTGCGTAAATCGACGATAGTCTCTGTCTGTCCGAGATGTCCAAGAGCCGTGGCCGCCGCTTCCCTGACTCGCGCCTCGGCGTCTAACAGTCCATATGTTATGGATTTAGCCGCCAGTGAACCGCCCAGTGTTTCCAGGGTTTCGACAGCGGAGAGACGAACAGTCATGACCTCATCCGCCATGGCTTTTTTCAGGTGAGGGATCGCGGCCTCGGCTTTTAATTCTGCGAGGGCATGAATGACTTCGGCGCGGATTCTCGATGAGGAGTCGCTCAGCAGGTTAATCAAGCGGTGTTCAGGCGGCCGGTGTCCTATTTCATTAATGGCCAGAATGGCAAAATACCTGACACATTCATGGGGGTGGGCCAGATAAGCCTGAAGATAAACAGCGGCCTGGCTGCCATAGCAAACCAGAAGATCTTTGATGGCGTAACAGGTCTCCGGGTTACTCTGAGCAATCGCTTCCATCAGGAAAGGCATCTGCCTCAGCCCTGCCTTTCGGTTCAGAAGCATGGCCTTTAAATGTTTCCGCCGACGAGGGTTGAACCACCGACTGGGACTTGAATCCAGTTCAGGGAATCTTGCAAACCCAAGAGTTTCCCGGTCGTAAATCAACCGGCGGGCGGGGTGGGACAGAACTTCATAGGCCTCATTTATTTCCCTCATCCGTTGCCCATTTCCACCTTTAATATCCGGGTGATGGTGCAGGGCCAGGGCGCGGAAGGCCTTGGATATCTCCTCTGATTCGGCGTCTTGCGCAACGCCCAGAAGCTGGTAGTAATTCTTCATCCTTTTCAACCCTGGATCGAAAGTGAGGGTATGATTTCAAGTGACCCTATTATAACCCGATCTCACCCGCAAGACCAGGGTTGATAGATGATAGGTTAGAGGGGCGGTGATTCAAGTTCTCGCCCCCCAGATATTAAAACTGCTTTATTGGTTTTGAGCCACCTTGCGGAAGTGAAGGCCGTATACCGCGTGGGTAATGGCCTCGGTAAGCAAGCTGGGCTGACGAAAAATGGTGTTAATGACCAATCGCCAGAAATAGCGCTTGGTGTATCGACTATCCCTGACGCCTAAATACCACAGAGCCATGAAAAAGGCATAAATTTGCATGGGCTTTAAGCGCTGCTTTTTTTTCGGATTGTAGTTATTAAGAAAGACCTTGATTCTGTCGTAGTAAACCTGAGGTTCATATATGGTATTAACCACCTTGCGGTAACCGGCCAGCAGTTTTTCCCGGTCCATGGCCGGGACGAAATTGAGGGCTCCGGTTTCACAATTGTTGCCCGAACTTTCCTTGAGGATCCGTCCTTCTTTCATAAGACGCTGATACAATTTGGTTCCTGGAAGGGCTGAAAGTATACCGACCATAGCCGTGACCACGCCGCTTTCCTGGATAAATCTAATTTGACGGTCAAAAATATCAGGCGGATCGTTATCGAATCCGACAATAAACCCGCCGGTAACCTCCAGACCGTTCCTTTGGAGTGTCTGAACGGCTTCAACCAGATTCCGATGCTGATTTTGCTTTTTACCGCATTCCGCCAAGGATTCCTCTTCCGGTGTTTCTATCCCCAGAAAAACCGTATTAAACCCCGCTTCAGTCATCAGGTCCATGAGTTCCTGATCGTCAGCAAGGTTAACGGATGCCTCAGTGTTTAAAACGAAGGGATTTCCGCGTTTTTTTTGCCATGAAGACAAGGCCGATAAGAATTTCATGGTTTCTTTCTTGGGGCCGATAAAGTTATCATCAACCACGAAGACGGAACCCCGCCAGCCATCTTGATAGAGATTTTCAATCTCGGTGATCAATTGATCCGGGTCCTTGGTTCGGGGTTTACGGCCAAAGAGCAGGGTGATGTCACAGAACTCGCAGTCAAAGGGACAACCTCGCGAAAACTGGATTGGCATGGTTTGATAGTCTTTCTTGCGTTCTATCAGGTCCCAGCGCGGAGATGGCGTGCTTTTTATACTCGGCCTCGAGTTAGGATGATATACTGGGGCAGGCTGTCCGCGTTTCAGATCAGCTAGAAAAAGGGGCAGGGTCTCTTCCGCTTCACCCAGGACCAGGTGGTCCACATGTTCAAACTCGTCAGCCAGGCTGGTGAAGAGAGGTCCGCCCGCCACCAGGGGACGTCCAACGGTTTTAACCTGGTTTATGACTTGGTCAGTCCCTTCGCGCTGAACAATCATAGCGCTGAGAAAAACCATGTCCGCCCATTCTATATCCTTGTCTTTGAGCTGTGTAACGTTCAAGTCTTTGAGGCGAAACTCCCAGTCTTGAGGGCACAGGGCGGCTACCGTTAAGAGCCCAAGCGGCGGCATAACCGCTTTTCGGCGCACAAAATTGAGTACATTTGAAAAACTCCAAAAGGTATCCGGTATCCTTGGATATACCAAAAGAACTTTCATGTCTTTTTCCTTTTAAAGTGTGTTAAACTTAAATCGTGTATATGCATTTGTTAACCAAAAGTGATTGCTTCTATTTTTATACCACACCCAGATGGTCTTGAATGTGAAAGTAGTGTAAAAACCGGCCCCAGTAGCTGAAGGTCCAGTAGATTAGATGATGAAAAGACTTTATGTCCCAATCTTGATATTTGTCGTGCTCCAGGTGGCTTGGTCCTTGTTTCTTTCCCTCTGGATTGTCTGGTACGTTCGGAATGAACTTAAAATTGCCGCGCTGGCCCGTCAGCTCGGTCTTGAGAATGTAGGCAGAAGCTGGTTAATTTTGGTCGGTGGTTCCATTCTTTTGCTTATGATTTTGCTGGGGATCACCTTTCTTTTTGTGTACCTGGCCCGGGAGGCAAGGTTCAACCGGCGCCAGGGAGATTTCATTTCCTCAATCACACATGAATTGAAAAGCCCGCTAGCCTCGATTCAGCTCTACCTTGAAACCCTGAACCTGCGCGAACCTCCGCCGGAGGATACCCGAGAATTCATACAGCTTATGCTGATGGACACGGAACGGCTCTCACTCTTGGTTGACAACATTTTGGTGACATCACGGATCAGGCGGCGTAAATTAGTTCTCGATCCGGTGCCTGTGGACGTGTTTCATTTTATACAGGATTTTCTTGACCACGCGATGATAAGATATGGCTGGAACAGGGAGGTGATTACCGTAAACGGAGAACCAGGCCAGTTTATAATGATGGACAGGCAATACATGGAGGTGATCCTGACAAATATTGTCACCAACGCGATCAAATACTCGAATAAAAAATTCAGCCTTCTGATTGATATCAAGGCCGAGCAAGAACGGATTAATATAACTTTCACTGATAAGGGAATTGGAGTCGAATCAAAGGAGTTAAAAAAGATTTTTAAAATTTTTTATCGTTCAAGGGCAATTCGTAAGAGTGGAGTTCAGGGAACAGGGTTGGGCCTGTATATCGTTCGTGATGTTGTAAAGGCGTTGGGCGGCAAGGTCAAGGCAGCCAGTCCGGGCCTTGGGGAAGGACTGACGATTACCCTCTCTTTGCCAAAAGCTATTCAATCGGGAAAGTAATAAAAATGGAAAGTAAATTTCGCATACTGCTTGTTGAGGATGAGATCAGCCTTGCTCGTGGATTAATCTATAATCTGGAAGCGGAGGGATATGAGGTTGAACTGGCCTCCGACGGCCTGGACGCGATGGCCAAAATTGATCGAGGCGGATTTGATTTGATCGTTTTGGACCTGGTTTTGCCGCATGTTGATGGGTATGAGGTCTTGAAAAGGATCCGCGGCCTGAACCCCCGTCTGCCCGTAATCATCCTGACTGCAAAACTGGAAGAAACCGACCGGGTTCGCGGTTTGGAACTTGGGGCTGACGATTATTTGACAAAACCCTTTCATCTGAAAGAGCTTCTGTTGAGGATCAAGGGGATGCTGAGGCGTTTTACATGGTATGCGGGGCCCAAGACCTCGGAGCAGTTCGTCTTTGGACCCAACCGTATTGATTTCAATACATTAAAGGCCTATGGGGTGGATGGGAAAGAGCTAACCCTGACTGTAAAGGAGGCCCATTTACTTAGGGTGTTAATCGATCACGAGGGCAGGGCTATGAGCAGACAACAGCTTCTGGAAGAGGTATGGGGGTATCCGCCGGATATAGTCACCCGGACTGTAGACGCCTTTATCGCCAGATTGCGCGCATACTTTGAGCCCAATCCCAAAAAGCCGGTTTACATCCTCAGCCTGCGAGGGTTGGGGTATCGTTTCGTAAAAGAACCCGAATAATTCCCAGCCCGCCGCCCTGTCAATATTCCCTTGTATTATTTTCAACCCTTGTTAGTGTCTCCAGGATTTCTTGTAGAATTCCAGATATTTGCAAATGACACGCTTCATTTCTTTTCTGGGGACCACCTCATGGATGCCCCTGATGTCATGGAAATAGTCCAGGCTGTTAAAAACAGCATTGGACAACTTCCCCAGCGATTCCGCCCTGAGAGCGTTTTCGTCAACCGGGAAGCCTCTTGATTGCAAGATTCGCGGCCCGGAAAAGCTTATCAGTGCCCCAGGTTCAGCAATAACGACATCACCCAGGGCGGCAAAACTGGCAATCGCTCCTCCAGTGGCCGGGTCACCCAGAATTGACAGGTATGGCAATCCATATTCTTTGAGCATGTTAATCGCGTTGATTGTTTTAACCATCTGCATCAAGGCGATGATGCCTTCGGTTAGCCGCGCTCCACCAGAACAGCAGAGACTTACCAGCGGATAGCGCTTCTCGATGGCGTATTCAACCGCGCGAGTGAACTTTTCACCAAAAACCACGCCCATGGACCCAGCGGAGAATTTGAACTCGCAGACGGCAAGAACGACCTCATTGCCAAAAATACGGGCCTCGCCCGTTACAATGGCTTCTTTGAAGTGGGTCCGTTTTACCTGTTTGGCTACGAATTTTTTATACTCAGGTGTGAGCAGGCTGTCTTCCAGCAGTTCGTCAGCGGTTAGATCCCGGTAGAGTTCGTGAAAACTGTCCGTATCGGTCATGCAGTTAATCCATCCCATGGCGCCCATGACCGTGCTTCGGCCGCAACGTGGGCAAACATTGTAGTTGTTCTGGTACTCCTTAAGAGAGATCACCTGGCCGCAACCCTCTTTATTGTTCGTGTTGGCTTTGGTTTCCCCGCATTTTATATATTCTTGATCCGGTTCTAAACTCAGGCCGTTACCGTAGTCAGGTTTAACCTGGATGAAAACATCCTCATAGGTGAAGACCTTCAGATCCGGGGAAGGCTCTTCCTTGCCTTTAATAAGTGGTGTCGGGATTAATAACTTCATTAAATTGAAAGCCTTGCCTTTGGGGAGTCCGTAGGCTCGGGCTCGGTCGCGCCGTTCCTTGATAAGGCGGTTAATCTTGACTTTTGTAAGTTCCTTGCTTGTTCGTTCGAGGTAGGATGAAATATTTCGAGAAAAGCCAGCCACGTCAGCCACGTTTTTGGGAGAGGGGATAATGTGGTCGATAACCCCCAGTTTGCGGAGTTCCGGCGCGGTTGGTTTGAGGATCTCCAGGGCCTCCTTTATCTTGGGCGCCGTGGCGTATAGGGCGTCATCCATCTGCGCCCGGCGATCGGTGACCTGGATGGCTAAAGCCCCTCCGCTGCCTCCTTCTCCCAAGATTACCGATATGCTGGGCATCGCAATCGTGAGAAAAGTCTTTATCAAATGAGCGATAAAAAAGGCTTGAAATTCCCGGGCAGACTCCATGGATATATCAGCGCCGTAAGTATCGATGAAGGTTATTAGGAGCGCGTTATCTAACTTTTGATCCGCCGCTTTTTTGAGGAAGCGTAGAATGTGCGAGTGCTCCCCGGCAGTCAGCATCCCGTAATTAAGTTTCTCCAGGTCTTGAGTTGTGCGGAAGTCTTCAGGCTTGGGTTTTTGCTGTCCGACGACAAAGATGTGTTTATCCCACTGGTCGACTTCCCCCAAAACGAGTGAACCTCCATCTGGGGGATGC
>JAFDLS010000325.1 GCA_019306365.1 Deltaproteobacteria bacterium | reverse complement strand
GAAGGCACGACAGGCCGATTCGGTTTCTGGACCATGAAAATCTATGGCTTTACCGAGAGGCTGCCCTGGGTCGGCCTTATCAGCCCGGCCAATAATTCGGCGGGAGCGGCTTTGGACACAGCGATCACCGCCACTTTTTCAAAAAACATGAACGCCTCCTCGCTCCAAAACGCGTTTCATGTCAGTTCAGGCGGCATCAGTGTCTCCGGAACGGTTGCTTATGATCAGGCCGCCAGAAAGGCCACCTTCACCCCGGATATCCGTCTGGCATACGGTACAGCCTACACCGTAACGATTAACACGAACGCTCAAGACCAGGACGGCATATTCATCCCGTCCAATTACACCTGGTCCTTTACCACTCAGGCTCCTGCGAGCGATGGCGGCGGAGGCTGTTTCATCTCCACCCTGAACTTTACCCGTTGGCATAATCTTATAGTACCCTAAAATGACAACCCCCAGAGCCACCTGTTATGGCCCGGTTTCAAGGTATTGGCCAGGGAGTCATTTGGGAACGAGTTGATTACCGTAAAATGGGAATTTCCACGGCAGCGTCGCCTTCTTAAGGAGGTCAACCTGACCTTTGAGTTTGGGGTCACGCCTGTAGCGTTGCTTGAGGGTGTTTATCGAGTAAAGGACGGTGGAATGATTACGGCCAAAAATCTGTCCGATGGCCTCCAGAGAGAGATCGGTAGTTTCGCGGAAGAGGTAAATGCCCACGTTACGCGGCAGGACCACGCTCTTGCTGCGAGACCGGGACTGTAATTCCTCAACGCTGACATTGTAGTAACGGCAGATCAGGTCAAGGATAACATTACGGTCAACAGTCTGCTCGTCTTCAACCAGGTCTCCCAGGGCCTCCTCAGCCAAATCAATGTCTATGCGGCGGGACAGGAGCTTGCTTTTGGCTCCCAGACAGCAAAGGCAGCTTTCCAACTGGCGAACATCCTGGGTAAGCCTGCGGGCCATGTAATCCAGCACGTCGTCACCAATGACAAGATCGTTTTCCTTGGCCTTTGCCTTAAGGATACGCAGACGCGTTTCATAGTCCGGCGGTTTGATAGGGGAAATAAGACCGTTGTTCAGCCGCGAAACCAGGTTGCGGCGCAGCCTGGGAATGTCCTTGGGAAGATGGGAAGAGGTGAAAACGACCTTCTTTTTATTTTCCATCAAACAGTCGAGGGTGTAAGAAAGCTCAGCCTGAATCTTCTCCTTACCGCTAAGAAAGCTCACCTCTTCCAGAACAAGGATATCGCACCTGCGCCGAAATTTGTTTTTGAACTCCTCAAGGCAGTTTCTCTTAATGGAGTAAACCATCTCATTGGTGAAATCCTCAGCCGTAAGGTAGAGAACGTTTTTGTTGGGATTCTGCGAGAGTATATAATGACCGATGGCCTGAGACAGGTGACTTTTTCCCAGGCCGGGGGTGGACAGCAGGTAAAGCGAGTCGGTATTGAGATCAAAATCCGACGCCATGGCCATGGAAGCCGAATAGGCAAAATTATTGCCGCTTCCAACGATAAACCGGTCAAAGGTGAAGCGGTGGTTGAATCGGAGCGGCGCTCGCTGATGCACCTCCAGGCGCGGGAGCTCATATTGACGCGGGGCTGGTTTTTCCTGGCGAACGGGCTTCTTGTCAGCTGCGGGAGCGATTTCCAATTTTACTGAAGTAACCGAGCTGCCGTTGACGGAGTTTTGTTTCAAGATTTCTTTAATAAGGTTGAGGTAATTTTCCTTGACCCAGGACAGGAAGAATTTGTTAGGGCAGCCCAGCCAGACAGTTTGCTTCTCCAGCTTGAGGGGCTGTAAGGGATCTATCCAAAGCCTGAAATTTTTTTCAGCCAGCTTTTGCTCCAAACTTCTCCGTACAGATGCCCACAGAACTTCCATCCGCGGTTAGCCCCTCCCGTTATTTAATGTAGCCTTTTGATAACCTATTGCATATCAGCGGTCAAAGACAATCTGCCCGTTTTTTTGCTGTCTGGCCCCTCAGGCTTTCCACATGCCCTATCCGTGTAAAATCACACGTTCCTTTAAGGAAAGATGCATTATATAGGCTAGTTATCAAATATGGGGTCTTGTTTGGCTATGTCGCCTAAATCTTAGAGAAATAAAAATTTATCCACAACTGTTAATAAAGGCATTCACATTTCTGAACTGCCGATTTCGGCCTTTTTCTCCCCCGTTCTTAACTAGCCTAAAGTATAAGATTTCTTTAAAGGGGATTTTAAAGTTCCAATTTGCTTTCTTGTGAAAAGGTAATTTTAAGCCGAAAAGACCAATTCAACCCGAGTCTACGCTTACTCAGCCTTGTGAAAATTGTATTTTGTTCAATCTGTTCATAGATCGTTGAAAATGTCCTGTAACCCCTTTTGACCTTGAACATTTCTCTATTTTTTGAGATCATAAGCTATGCATACAGCCGATCATTCAGTCATCCCGGACTATGGGGATTGCATGGAATTAATGACCCGCTACCAAATGCCGGCGCACGTGGTGCGTCACTCACAGGTAGTCAGCGTGCTGGCCCTGCACATGGCTCAGGGATTTAAAAAAACGGGGATTTCGATGGACCTGGGGCTTGTTCGAGCCTCCGGACTGCTGCACGACATCACCAAGATGTACAGCTTCGACCGTCCCCTGGATCATGCCCTGACCGGCGCGAAACTGCTTAAAAAACTTGGGTATGCGCGGGTAGCCGAAATAGTTCGTCAGCATGTTCGTCTTTCTCCTTCCAGACCCCCGGGCAGGATTTCCGAGGCGGAAGTAGTCAACTACGCGGATAAGCGCGTGGTCAACGACCAGGTGACCTCTCTGGCCGAACGATGCCGTTATATAATAAATCGTTACGCCAAAACACCTGAGGCCCGATCCTGGATCGATCTTTATACGCGTAAAATTTTCGAACTCGAGATGGAAATATTCAGCATTATTCCCGGCGGCCCGGATCAGCTCTTAAATCTAAACACGGACCCTGATGAATTACCACGTTTCATCGAGCATGCGCTCGATGATTCTTAGAGCGATTGCCAGAAAAATATTGCTTTAATAAATACTTTTAACTGAAGGTTCAATGAAACCAAAGGCAGCGACGCCGCAGGCAATCAGGAGTGTTTTTTGATGATTGTCAAAGATTTCCATGTCAGTTTTATCGAAACGAGACCTCTGTAAAACCAGTAATTTTATTGAAATCGCGGAAGGCGAAAAATTAACCCGCAGGAATATGTTAGATATTTCGAGGACTTAATTTTGAGTCTGACATATGCCGCTGCAGCGTCAGCGAAGCGGGGTTCATGAGTTCGGCTAAAGGACGAAGTTTTGCAGAAGTCTCGAAACGGAACTTTGACAATCATTCTAACCCTGGTTCAATACTGTAACCACGCGGTCTCGATAGGCCCGGCTTTGGTCGTCAACCGGAACGACCTCGATCTCGGCCGGAGACGCCGCTCCCAGATTAAGTTCAACCGCCCGGGCGATCTGTTCCTGTTCAAAAATTTTCGGCTTCATGATCTGCTTGTTGCTGCCCAGGGTCTTCAAAACGGCGACCCCGACGGCATCAAGCGCCACGCGGTCGGCAGAGGCCAAAAAGACGTTCCCCTTGACCCGCTTCCCGGACATGGGGCCTCCGTCCACAAAGGTGTCGATCCCGTCCATTACAACCAGGTCCGGTTTAAAAGGCGCGTTTATTTCCGCGATCATTTTGCGCATGTGGGGTGAGCCGTGGAGTTCCCTCATATATTCGTAGCCATGCCGGGTGGTGGGCACCACTCCAACGTGAAGTTTCAGGGACATGGTGAAGATTCCGCCGTACCGGTGTGTTTTGAGACAGCAGGTTGAGATGAGGCATTCCGCATCGAGGATAGGACGTGCCACGCGAAACCCGTTCTGCCAGTGACTGTCCTTGGGCTTGACCTTGACCCAGCCGCTGTCGTCAAGGTCGTCGAAATCAATGACCTTGACGTCCAGTTTTTTCATGAGCGGCAGGACGCCTTTTTCCTCCATGACCTGAATGGTCGGCGGAAAGGCCCGCTCGCCAAGACTGACAGACTTGGCCCCCATCTTCCAGACCTCTTCCACCAGGGCGGCCAGCGTGTCGTTGTGCGTTGACCCCGGCGTGAGGTCAGCGGTATTGAAGTTAGGTTTTATCAAAACGTCTTTATTCTGAGCCGGATTGACGCCCAGGCCCTCGATGGAGGCCGTCACCCCGGATTTTCGATCATCGGTTTCAAAAAACGCCACACGGCTCTTAGGGCTCGCCATCGCCAAACCTCCATGCATACCTAATAATAAAGCCCCACTGGCAGCGCCAGAGCACTTTAAAAATTTTCTCCTGCTGACACCGGGCATGATAGTCTTTCCTTTCTCGAAATGCTTCTTTTGAGACCTCTGAACCCCGCTTCGCTGACGCTGCAGCGGCATATGTCAGTCTCAAATTTAAGTCCTCGAAATATTGGTAATATTCCTGCGGGTTAAATTTTCGCCTTCCGCGATTTCAACAAAATTACTGGTTTTGCAGAGGTCTCTATAAATAATATAACGTGATCAAATCTAAAAGTAAAACTGCCGGGCAGTTTCTTAAAAACACCCCCTCGTGACTCAAATTGCCACAGGCTGCCAAATAAGTTATTATAAGGCCAATTCGTTACATCCAGAAGTCATCTCAAAAATTGAATTATGGGTTCAGGTTGCTGAAAGCGAAGAATCGTAACCAAAGAAATATAAGGTATATGCGAG
This sequence comes from Deltaproteobacteria bacterium, assembly GCA_019306365.1. Taxonomy (GTDB): domain Bacteria; phylum Desulfobacterota; class Desulfarculia; order Adiutricales; family JAFDHD01; genus JAFDHD01. Next base: position 213 of record JAFDLS010000325.1, on the reverse strand, counting down.
GTTTACGATTCAAGCCTGACAATGAGATCAGGCCATAAGGCCTTTTGAGACCGCTTCAAACAAACATGGAGGAGCCCAATGCTGAACACGCTGATTATCATCGCTGCCTTTATCCTGCTGGCGGTTTTGCTTTACAGTGAAAAGAGATCCCCGGGGAAGCTCGTTCTGGCCGCGAAGACCCCGCTTTCGGCGCTGTTTATTCTAACCGCGCTC
>JAFDLS010000074.1 GCA_019306365.1 Deltaproteobacteria bacterium | reverse complement strand
CCCCGGGCATGCCCAGGCAAACGGGACAGGTATGCATGTTAGGTGCGGCTCCAAAGGCGGCGGAGCAGGAACAAAAAATCTTAGTGTCAGTTAAAAGTTGGGCATGGACCTCCAGCCCGATTACTGTTTCAAAATTCATGAGTAACCCTCATTGATCTGCTGAACCGACCCTAACACTGAAAGCTTATGATAGTCAAGATTCCTCGGCTTACCCGATAGATCCACCTGTAAATCAGCGTTGGGTTGATCAAAACCTTCCTCTTTTAAAAGGCGTGTTGCGATTTGAATCTTCAATAAATCCTATATTCACGTTGTCTATTACTGTATCCATTAATTTCCCTTATTCAAGGGCCTTTCCTGCGAATTATTAGCGGAGACCCCTGCAAAACATCGTCCTTTAGCAGCGGCATATGTCAGGCTCAAATTTAAGTCCTCGAAATATTAGTAATATTCCTGCGGGTTAAATTTTCGCCTTCCGCGATTTCAACAAAATTACTGGTTTTGCAGAGGTCTCGGCGATCAATATTTTGTTTCAAATCATTGTTTTTAACAGTTGGATAACATGAAATTGTTAATCACTGGCGCAAGGGAGAATTAAGAAGAAATATTTTTTTTAAAAGGGCTGTAAAGGAGGGTGGTTGTAAAAAGTATTCAGGCTACTTGCTTTTCAAAAGGCAGGTTCTGCTTCTAATTCTTCCAATGGGCAGCCATCGCATATGGGCGTCGGCTTGCAGAAATGTTTGCCAAGGTGAACCAATAAAGCGTGATATTCATTATATAAAATCGGATCGTGGGGCAGGTTTTCCATGAAAAGTTTCTGCAGGTCTTCATAGGACTCATTCCCCTCAGCCAGCCTGTGACGGCCAAGTATCCGGCGGGTGTAAGCATCGATTACAAAAACCGGGTATCCGGCGGCATAAAGGAGAATAGAGTCGGCGGTTTCCGGACCGATTCCTTTAACCTTCAACAGGTCCTGGCGGAGTTGCTCAGGCGGTCTTTTGAGAAGAAGGGGCGGGTCGCCGCCGTCATCGGTCATAATCAGGTTTATGAGGTTCATTAGGCGGTCGGCCTTGAGGTTGTAGTAACCGGCGGGTTTAATCAGCAAGGCCAGCTTCTCTTTGGGGAAGCACGCCAGGCGTTCAGGTTCAAGCAGTTTCTCGGTTTTAAGATTCGTGATGGCCTTTTCCACATTGGACCAGGCTGTGTTTTGAGTTAGAATCGCCCCTACCATAACTTCAAAAGCGGATTCCCCAGGCCACCAATTCTGCGGTCCGAAGCTTTGAATGAGCCTGTTATAGATTCCTTTAAGGCGTAATTCTACCTTTTTGGCATGCGGTAGGGTGTCAGGCTTTTTCATCGGCGGACTTGGATGGAGCTTCAGCCCCTGGGGATGGCTTTGTTTTGAGGTGGCGTTTTTGCTTTCCGGGGTTGCGTTTTTCAGCCTCCGCCTCTTTTTTAACCGCAGGTGGATTGTATGAACCCGGCGCCAGGCCGAAGATTCCTCCGGGCTGGGTGTAAGTTCTGGTTTTTCGTTTGGGTTTGGGCCTTGGCTCAAAATTGACCGGTTTCTTCCTGGTTTTATTTTTGAACCTGGCGGGACCAGCCGAGGCTTTGCGTCTAGACCGACGGCCCGAGGCTGGAGAAATTCGAACTTCCTCAAACCAGTCATCCTCAGGCCAAACCACGGGGATATTATACCCCACGTAATTTTCGATTGCCTCGAGGTGCAGGACATATCTTTCACACGCTAATGAGATGGCGCGCCCAGGTTTACCGCTCCGGGCGGTTCGGCCGATGCGATGTACATAATTCTCCGGGTCTTGGGGCAGGTCGTAATTAAAAACATGGGAAATGTCTTCCACGTGAATACCGCGAGAGGCGATATCCGTGGCAACCAGTATTTTAATGGATCCGCCTTTGAAATTTTTCATCAGTTTAAGCCGTCTCTCCTGGCTCAAGTTCCCGGTAATGCCTTCTGCGGGGAACCCGTTATCCTTTAGCCTTTGAGTTAGCCGCTCCACTCCGAATTTCGTGTTGACAAATATTAAAACGCGAGTCCAATCCTCTCTTTTAAGCAGTCCGAGAAACAGAGAAAGTTTTTCATTATCACCGATATGCAGCAGGGATTGATCGATCCTGTCGACCGCGACCTCTTCCGGCGTTACTGAGATGAATTCCGGCAGATTCATGTAGTCATAAGTCAGTTCGAGGATGCGGTAGGTCAGTGTCGCGGAAAAGAGCATGGACTGACGTTTTTCATATGAAGGCAGCCTTCGTAAAATAAACCGCAAATCCTTGACAAAACCCATGTCCAGCAGTCGGTCAGCCTCATCGATAACCAGGCGGCTGATATTTTTCGTCTTAAAAATGCCTTGTTTGATATAATCAATAATACGGCCTGGCGTACCGATAACGATGTCCACGCCCTGCCGCAGAGTGTCGGCTTGCTTTTGGTAGTCAATCCCTCCGATGACCAGAGCCGGAATAAGGTCGGTATGTTTGCCGATGATTTTGGCGTCCTCAAAAATTTGAAGGGCCAGTTCTCGAGTTGGAGCGATAATCAAAGTAGAAGGTAGATCATTTCGGCGTCCGGCGCGTCTAATAAGCTGCGCGATTATGGGAACCAGAAAGGCGGCGGTTTTTCCAGTTCCCGTTTGGGCCTGGCCGCCCACGTCACGACCTTTTAGCGCCACGGGAAGAACCTGGGCTTGAATGGGAGTGCAATAATTAAACCCAGCCTCGGTGATTCCTTGCAAAACCTCTGAAGGCAAGCCGAACTGATTAAACGCGATGTCGGTTAAAAAATTCGGTCTGTCTGGACGTGGGGGGGTGGCTGAGGTATCTGATAATGGATTCGGCTGAGGACCATCTTTATCTTGCTGCATATTTCCTTCTTACTACTTTAGCAGACTGGTGATCGGCACCAATTCTACCTTTGATTTAAGGTGATTATACTCTTTTTTCAGTACTTGGCAAGTAATCGGGTAGGGGTGACCGATCGCGATAGCCTGACCACGCTGTCGGGCCAGGGCGATTAAACGCCTGATTTGAATACGAATCGCCTCGGCTTCTTGAACATTATCCAGGAAAACGGCTCGTTCAGCGGTCTTCACGCCCATTCGCTTGGCCATGGCATAAGCCTGGGTTCGAACACTGGTTCGGCTATCCAGAAAGTAAAGGTTGTGTTTTTTAATTTCTTCCAAAAGCCAGCTCATTCTTTCAGCGTTTTCAGTAAACCGTGAACCCATGTGATTATTAACCCCGACAATATAAGGTATATTTTTAATGGCTTCTCGAACCTGGACCTGAATTTCCTCACGGCTCATTGACACAAGCAAAGCTCCTTCCCCGGGATAAATCAGAGGGTACTGAGCCGGTTCCATAGGCATGTGAAGCATGACTGCGCGACCTAACTTATGGGCCTCGCGAGCCACCTCCTGAGAATATTCCTGAAAAGGCAGGATGGCCAGGGTCAGCGGAATTTTTAACTTGAGAAAACACTGCGCCTGGCTTCTAGCCAGGCCAAAATCATCAATGACTATAGCTACCTTGGGCCGAGGTCCAGGAAACGGAGTAGGGGGCGCCAGGGGGGGTGATTCGGTCTCGCCTATGGTTTGAAGCAGCAAAGTGTGAGTTAGAAGCCCATCGAACCTTACCTTGACGTGCATAGTCCGGTTCTTTTGGCTGACACTCATACGGGGAGGCGGGTCGAGTGAAAGCCCGTGCAGGGCCACCTTGAAGTCTTTTGTCAGCTCATCAGGCTTAACCTTCTCCGGGAGCTGAACTTCTATGGTAGCGTGATGCCATTCCGACTTCTCCGTTCTCCTTTGAGTGATTTCCACAAAATGGATATCTTTTTCCGGGACCTTATGGATTGATAGAACGCGGTAAAGAGCCTGGTCGATTTTCTTTGTTTGCTTATCAAGGCGGTTGTTTTCCTCGTAAGCTTTATGCGTAGCGCCTAAAGGTTTGTGCGGGACTGATCCGGTCTCTTTGGCGGGTGGGCTAACAGCGGTTCCCCACCGGAGCGGAGTTTTAAATGCACCGCTAAAATAAAGGATTAAAATCGCGCCAAGTATGCCTGCCGCTAGCCCCAGCAGCAGATAAATAAGGTTGGATCGTATCCTGGCCCAAAGTGCTCCTTTTTTGCGTGAGACAGTGGTTCTTTTCTTTTTTTTCTTTTGAGTCTTGGTTTTAGGGCGAGGCTTCGTCTTGGTTTTTGTCTTTTTTGAATTTGCTTTTTTTCGGGTCTTGACCTGAGACTTTGCCGAAGACCGAGATTTCCCCGTACCCCGGGTTGTCATTACTTGGTGGTCCTGGCCGCCTCAAGGAAGGGGAGCACTTCTGCGTTCTTTAACATTTCAAAAGCCTTTTTAAGCTGTGGATCAACTTCAAAACGTTCCTCAAGGGTCATTTCAGATATAGGTTTAAGTTTTTCTCTCGGAATAGGCTCTTCATCTGGTTTTTCTTCCGCGATAGCTTCCTTCGACTCTTTGACCTTTTCACTCTCAGTTTCGTTTTCCCCTTTCAGATGTTTCGCTAAATCTTTTTCCCGAATAATTTTTCCTGAAAAACGACTTTCAACAACAACATCCGGGTGGATGCCATCCGCTTGAATGGATCGTCCCGAAGGCGTGTAGTACCTGGCCGTGGTCAGGCGCAAGCCAGAACCGTCCGGGAACGGGATAATGGTTTGGACAGATGCTTTTCCAAAGGTTTTGGCGCCGAGAATGAGGGCGCGTTTATGGTCTTGGAGCGCCCCGGCCAGTATTTCAGAGGCGCTGGCTGAGCCTTCATTGACCATAACGACAATGGGATAATCCTCAACAATAACTGATTCCTTGGCGTTAAAACGCATGTTTTGACGCTTGCTGCGTCCCTTGGTATAGACTATCAATCCGTCTTTTAGAAAGAGGTCGGCGGTATTAACCGCCTGGTCAAGGAGTCCGCCAGGGTTGCTTCTCAAATCGATGATAAGGCCCTGTAATGGTACCGGGCCGGACTGTAGCTTCTTCAGAGCTTTGCGCGCTTCATCGGTCGTTTTTCCTTGGAAGTTGCTGATCCTGATATATCCATACCCATCTTCCAATGTTTCAAATCGCACGCTGCGTAAAGGGATAACGTCTCTAACGATGGAGATATCGATGGGCTTTGGTTCATTTTTTCGTGTCACGGTCAAAACAACGGTGGTGCCTCTTGGCCCCCGAATAAGTTTGACCGCTTCTCTGAGGGTCATGTCTTTAGATGATTTACCATCGATTTTAATAATGGAGTCTCCGCTTTGAATGCCCGCCCTGTAGGCGGGGGTGCCATCGATGGGTGCGACAACAGTCAGAACACCATCCTTGAGTGTGATTTCCGTGCCGACTCCGGTGAAACTGCCTCGGGTTTCCATCTGGAGATCTTTAAACTCCTCGGGGGTGAGAAAGGAGGAGTGCGGATCCAGCGTTTGGACCATCCCCTTGATGGCGCCGTAGATCAATTCCTCAGCTTCTTTATCCTCAACATACCTTTCCTGAATTTCATACAAGACACGGCTTAGGACCTTGATCTTGGCGTAGACGTCTTCCCGATTATCTCCAGCTGAAGGGCCAACAGGAAAGACAAGTATTCCCAGGAGTATAAACCCTGCCAGGAATATCAGAACGTTTGATTTTTTGAGCATCTTATTTCTCCATGGGTTCTGTCTTAGCAGCTAACGTCGAACCCAGCCAAATGCCTGGGTCGAGCGCTTTACCTTGATATCTTATTTCCAAGTATATGCCTTTTCTTTTTTTTTTACCACCATCAGGTACAACGCCTAATAAATCTCCCTTGGAAACCCATTGACCGACTTGAGGTTTCATCCGGGTAATACCGGCCGTGAGGGTGTAGTAGCGCTGGCCGTGATTAATAATGATCACGTTTCCATATCCCTGGAACCAGTTGGCGAAAATAACCTCGCCTGCGGAAACAGCCCTGACGGCGTTTCCGGATCGCGCGAGGATACTGACACCATGACGGGTAGTGTAAGTGCCATGCAGTCCGGGATTTCGGCCGAAATGATCAGTGATCCGGCCGCTAACCGGCCTGGGGAGCTTGCCTTTGAGAGAGGCAAAATCGGGCCACTTTTTAGGCGGGGCTTCCTTTTTTGATGTTGGAACCGGGGTGATCTGTTTGGTGGACACATCTTTTTGAGGCTCGATTATCACCTCCTTGATCAACCTTTCACGAGAGGCTTCCCGGGCCTTAATCATGGCCAGGTAGGTCTGTTTACGCTGGTGAACCTTCATCAAAAAAGTTGTTTTTTCACTCTGCAGCTCTAACAGTTTTTGTTTGTCGGCCTTCAATGCGGATACGAGATGTTTTAGTTCGAGTTCCTGATTTCTGACCTGATCCATCTTTACTTTGATTCTCTGGGCGCGCTGATCGTATTCACGCAGGATTGACTCGTCATGGGCAATGATTGCTGCCAAATATCTATAACGATGAATAAAGTCCGGGATGGAGTTCGCGGTAAGTAAAATCTGCATCACTCCCCCTTCTTTAAGCCGGTAGATAGCCCTGAGCCTCCGATAAAGAAAATGCTTAAATTTTTTCTGAGTTCGCTTGAGAGCCAGGAGTTCCTTTTTTTCAGCGGACAGCCGCTTTTGGTGCCCGTTGATCTCATCCTGAATTTTAGCCAGTTTTAACTCGACCCGTTCTACCTTTATCCCCAGCTCATCCAACTCTTGCAGAAGTTGACGCTCAGCTTTTTGCGCTTTTTTGAGTTTTTGTTCGTCTTTTGGAAGTTCCGCACCCACCCAGGACACTTGTCCCAGAAATAATAAAAGGAAGGCCAGAACAGCTTGCGTTACCAGTTTTGATATGGCCAGCCGACGCCTCATTCGCCCATGAATCTCCTTAAAGAAACAAAACTGCCCAGGAGTCCCAGAAAAATTCCTGACCCAACCAAGGTCAAGGCCGCGGTTGGGGAAAGAAAGGTAAGGTTAATCACTGTAAGCCCCAGCGGGAACTTTATTTGTGATACCAGCAGGTTAAAAATTAGAAAAAGTGCGATGAGGGCCAACAGTCCTCCTGCGAGACCTTGCAGGAGTCCTTCAATAAAGAAAGGCGCCTTGATGAACCCTTCTGTAGACCCGATAAGCCTCATAGTGTAGATTTCCTCCCGGCGGGAATAAACGGTCAGCTTGATTGTGTTGGAAACGATAAAAATCGTAGCCAAAAAAAGCAGCCCGCCGATAACGAGGCCGCACAGTTTTATAAAGTTAAGTAATCCCGATAGCTTATCCGCCCATTCCCAGGCATAGCCCATGTCAATCACACCATCGAAATTTTCCAGACGTTTTATCAACGCCCTTACCAGATTCTGAGATCTATACTCCGGTTTGAGTTTCAGTTCAAGCGAAGCGGGTAAAGGATTTTCATCCAGCCCATCCAGCAGGGCGCCATGAGCCCCAAATCTGCTTTTCAGGTCCGCCAGTGCCTGAGATTTACTGATGTGGTTAATACCAGCCGTTTGCGGCAGTTCGGAAAGGCTTTTTTTCAATTTTGTCAGGTCGGCCTGACTGATATTGTCATCAAGATAGACTGAGATCGAAAGATCTTGGGTGGAGGATTTAATAATATTTTGAACATTTGTATAAAGAAGGATAAAAGCACTCAGAATCAGGAGTGAAAGAGAAAGCGTCCCGATCGAAACCAAACTGACGAAAATATTTTTAGCCGTGTTATTTAAGGCAACCCTTGTGAAATAAATCAACTTACTCAAAGGTTTTTCCTTTCAGGCAACCAGGCGGCCTTGGTCCAGCCGTATGACGCGTTTGTTGGTTTCCTGAAGAATCTCCTGGTTGTGGGTGGCCATCAGGACGGTGGTTCCTCCTTTATTAATATCCAGGAGCAGGTTAAGTATATTCCGGCTCAGATCAATATCCAGGTTGCCGGTGGGCTCATCGGCCAAAAGGATTAACGGATCTCCAATCATGGCGCGCGCGATGACCACTCTCTGTTGTTCCCCTCCTGAAAGCTGAGGAGGAAGAGCCTCGCCCAAACCTTCAAGACCGACGTTCTTGAGAATAACTCGTACTTTTTTATTAATAAAGCTGCGCTTGGCGCCCTGTACTTCGAGGCGCAAGGCAACGTTCTGAAAGACGGTTCGGGTTGGGATTAGTTTGAAATCCTGGAAAATAACTCCGATTTTTCGTCGCAGGTAGGGAATTTTATTTGGCTTGATACGTTGAAGATTGAGCCGATCGACCAGGATTTGACCTTGGCTCGCCCTCTCTTCGCACATGATTAGTTTTATAAGGGTGGTCTTGCCCGCTCCACTGGGTCCGGCGATAAAGACAAACTCACCCTCGTCGACTTTGAAAGACACGTCGTTAAGGGCGACCTTACGGCCGTTATAAACCTTGGTAAGATGATAAAGCTGAATCATGATCGCGAGTTCGCTTACCGAAGGCCAGCGGTTCGCCAGGAATTAGTAAATAAAAAATAACCAGGCTTTATAAAACTCCTTGGGAAGTTACAACCGGCTGTCTTATATCTCATCCCGTCCCAGGCCCATAGCGCGTTCTAAAGCCGCCCAGGCAAGATTGTAGTTGTAAAGGGTGTCATAGTAATTACGCCGGGCCGCAGTAAGCAGGGTTTCCGCGTCGGTAACTTCAGTCGCGGTGGCGACCTGTTCCCTGTATCGCTCCTGGCTCATCCGATAGTTCTCCTCACCCTGTTCAACGGCCTTGCGCGCAACGAAAATATTTTTTTCCGCTTCCTTCATGTTAAGATAACTGCTCTTGACTTCCAGGCTGATTCCATCCTTGGCCTCGATCACGGCGTTGTGGATCTTGGCAAGTTCCGTTCGGTTGAACCGCACTTGATCCAAGGTTTGCCCCCATGACCAGATATTCCACGAAAGTACGGCTGTGACATCCCATGATGTGGGATCATCCATGAATGAGCTGCCGTTTATTTGCCAGGTATCTCCCTTCCAGTAATGGTTGGCCTGAAGGGCTAGAGAAGGATAATAATCAGCCTTCGCGAGGCGAACTTTCTGCTCGCCTACTTTAACCTGTTTTAGCAATGCCTTGATTTCGGGCCGTTTTTCCAAAGCGCGTTCGAGACAGTAGGTAAAATCGTGTGGAAAGGGTTTATAGATCAAAATGTCTTCTATTTCAACCGGGCTTTCCAGAGAGCGGCGAAGTATAGTGTTAAAACTGGCCTTGGTTATCATGACAGCGTTCTCGGCCTTGGTTCTTTCTTGAATGGCTTCAGCCAGCAAAACTTCAGCCTGGAGGACCTGATTCTTCGGGATCATGCCCACCTCGTAAAAATTAAGGGCCACATTCAAATGCGCTTCCCTTTGTTTTACCGCCTGAATGGCAACCTCAGTCGCTTTTTGGGCCCGGAGTATGTTGAAATAAACCTGCTTGACTTCAAGGATCAAATCCAGCCTGGTCTGACCCAGGGAGATCTCCGCAATATCGATACCCAGCTTGGCAAGCTCATATCCCGACTTCAGGGCGAAACCGGTGAAGAGCGGCTGATTCATGGTGAGTTTCAATTGCCAGTTGTCTTCTGTTCCGGTCACAAAACCAGAAAAAGTTGGAGCGCTGTCTAACCGGGTCCAGGAATAGGAAGTTTCGAATTGAGGGAGAAATTTTTTTTGGGTTTCACTTTTTTTCCATTTCGCGCCTTTCACTGACTGGACTGCGGAATCTAATTTAAGACTCCTTTCGAGAGCTATGGCCACACTTTCTTTAAGTGTAAAAACATGGTTGGCTTCTTCGGCGGATGCTTCCCGGCCAAAACCTGTCAATAAAAACAGTACCGCCGTCAAAAGTAAAACCAGAGGTGTTCGGAAGTGTCGTTGAAAATTAGAAAAAAGTATTATCATTACAGCCATCTCCCATAGTTTACTCAAACGAGAATCTTCATAACTTACTATGGCATCTGAAAAACCACTCATATTAATAACTTAATAAGTAGTTTTTTTCAATTGAAAAATCAGATTGAGCCCATTTGGTCCATTCTCCGATTTTATGCCAGGCCCGCATTGAATCGATTTTCACGCCGCAAAATTCATTCCAATAGAGTGTTTGATTTATAATAACTTCATTATAGATCAGGTTGGTTCTATGTTTTTTGAGGTCTCGTTATAATAATCGTGTTATTTATAGGAAAGGTTAGAACAAATTACCGGTTTTTATTTTTAAGTGGTAAACTCATAAGTTAATACGATTGCATTGAGGGGGATTTATGGAACGGAAGGTCAAGGTAGGTCTGATACAGTACCAGATCAAACCTGACTGGGCGGAAAACGTGGCCAAAGTCGAAAAGTTGCTCGAGCTGGTGAAAGACGGGGGGGCTGATTTGGCGATCCTGCCCGAAATGTTCATCTGTCCTTACGAACTTGACCTGTTTCCGCGGTTTGCGGAGCCGATCCCAAATGGCCGCACCTGTGAAATTTTAAGCGGTTGGGCTGCAAACCTTAACCTCCATATAGTTGGGGGTTCTCTGCCAGAAAGAGATGAGCGGGGAAATCTTTACAACACCGCCACTCTCTGGGATAACCAAGGAAATCTTCTGGCTGCTCACCGTAAGATCCATCTTTTTGACGTTGATCTTCCCGGCGGAGTCTCATTTCACGAATCCGCCCTCTTGACGCCAGGACAGAAGATTACCGTTTTGGAGATTTTGGGTATGCGCCTGGGGATTGCTGTTTGTTATGACATACGTTTCCCTGAACTTTTTCGGCTGATGGCTCTGGCGGGAGCAGATTTCGTGGCTCTGCCTGGAGCCTTTAATAATGTTTCAGGGCCGGCGCATTGGGAATTGTCCCTGCGAGGCAGGGCCGTTGAAAATACCATTTATATCGCGGGAGTGTCCGGCCTTGCCCCGCCGGATTCAAGCTATCAATCCTGGGGCCACTCCATGATGGTTGATCCATTCGGTCAGGTGCCTCTTCATCTGGGCCAGACCGAAGGCTTTGGCGTGGTGGAGGTTGATCCCGAACGAATCAAGGACATCCGCGCTCGCCTGCCTTTGCTTAAACAGCGGCGGGTTGATCTTTACGATCTGCGTCTTCTTAAAAGTTAACCGCGCCTCCGCAGACACTGAGACACTGTCCGGTTATGTAATCTCCAAGATCGGTCACGAAAAACTCAACAACCTTTGAAATGTCGTCCGGTTCAGCCAGGCGGCCCA
>JAFDLS010000073.1 GCA_019306365.1 Deltaproteobacteria bacterium | reverse complement strand
AATGTACGGACCGCCTCCAGCTCCATCCGCCCGGCTGACAACAGGCGTTCCATCAGGAAATTCCGCGTCTAGAGGGAAGTCACTCGGCCCCGTAAAAGCGGCAATCGGAAGGACGGGGGTGTCCAGATAGGTAGTCGTCCCCGGCATGTATTGAAATGTGTACTGGAAGGTACTGTACTGGGGATTATATCGCGGTTCCGGATCACCGTTAGCCAGGAATGGATCGTTCAGCACCACCGTGAGCATATTCGGTGACATACCGGAAGGCGCGGGAAGGTTCGCCGTATAAGTGGACGGTACGAGCGCGTTGTATGAACCATACTCATCACTATACGAGCGCGTTGTATGAACCATACTCATCACTATACACCCGCGATATTTCCGTGCCCTGATAGTCACGAATGGAAACCGGAACCCAGGAAGGCGCGAATTTCTCACCGAATACCGGTGAAGCAGGATCAAATTCGTTAGCCAGGTCATTTAGAATAAAACCGACAATACGCGCAGCCTTGGGAACCTTGGTAAAAAGAAAGAAATCAGCCGCCGCGTTATACCCGTCTGTCAAAACTATCTGCTTCCGGTCGCATAACGGTCGATAAGTACCCGCGTAAGGCGCCTCAACTCCCGGAAAGAGTGTCAACTCAGCGGGAACCAGGTGGCCCTGACCCGCGTTTTCGTCATAATTGACACACTCCGGAGGGAGCAGAAGGAGACCGGGTGTGTACTCATCGCCAAAGTCAACGTTCTTATCCTCCTCCTTCACGAGTTCATACTCTGGAGGAACGGTGGACTCAACGATGTAGGTTCCAGCAGGCAGTCCTGCCACTTCCGTGCTGCCCGACTCAATCCCGTCGGGGAAATAAGAGTCAAAGGCATATCCGCCGTCAAAGACACCGGGCCTCAACTGGTTATAATTACGGAGGCCATCGTAACAGTCATAACCGGTACCATCCTGATTCGCATCCCAGAAGGGATCACCCGGATCACCAGGACAATCCTCGGGCAGGCTGTCGTCCCAGCTGTCCGTCCAGGTAATTTGAATCGCGTCACCCGCGTCGAATACATCGTTGCCATTACGATCAACGTCCTCATCACCCTTCAGGCCGCCGTCAGCCCACCCTAAGGGGTAGTTGTCGACGTCGGCGAGGGTAACCACCCCATCACCGTTGAGATCATCGATGACACCGTCAGGGTCAGCCGCAGCCGGGCTTCCGCATGGGACGCAATCGGCGTAAAGATTGACCTGTACCCTGGGAATTCCAGGCTCCCACTCTTCACCCACGGCATACTGCGGTTCATCTTCAGCCCGTGTTGTCGCGTAGTAAACAATCCCTGAAATGCCGCCGTTCTCACCGGCCGCGTATTCCTTTTTACCCCACTCGATCACGCCTGTTGATCCGAGAAAGAGCTGCATTGCCTGAGTAAGAACCGGCCCCGTTTCAGTCCGTGACAGGTTATCACCTGTATTGGGATTGACCGCAAGCTGTTCCTGGGGAACCAGGTCTGATCCAGGGTCAAGCGGTCCGCCGCCGCCGTCAACAATAAACGTGGCCCCGGTCGCCTTGAACCGGGCGAAATCCACCTCGGCGACAAGCCAATGAAAGAAGGGAAAAACTTCTTCAAAGGGGGACTCACCCATGCCATCGGTCGGCATGGCCAGGTAGAGGGTGCCGTCCCTGAAACGAATGTTGACTGCCTGCTCAGGCAGGACGTATGTCTCGTTGGCATCTCTGTAACCATTTTCATTGGCATCATAAAAAACCTTGTTTTCCAGCTTTCCAAACCACCGAAAAACAGGTATTTCACCGAGAGCTATGGTGGCCGGGTCAGTATCAGCGACCGTAATGCCATGAAAAGCGAAGATGTTATTTAAATACTTATCCCAAAAAACCAACTGATAGTTTCCAGCGGGAACATTGGGAATCGAAAATTCACCTGTTTCCGGATCGCAGGGGGAGGCGAACACGCCTTTGCCTTTCCCCGCAATTCCAAGGTTCAAGCCAACCCAGCAACTTGGCAGGGGTTCTCCTGCATAAAAGGCGGTTGCGGGAGGACGTGAGGTATGGAGGTTTACCACCTGGCCGGTGATCGTTTTACCGCCTGAGAGAACGGTAGTGTCATTTGTCTCACGAATAAAGCCGACGAAGACATGGTAGCCCGCCGGTCCAAATTCAGTAAAAAACGGTGGTTCGTTGGCCTTGACCCAGGCGTCTATGGTTTTGCTGCCTTCAATGGTGGTAGTCTGCTGCCAGCCCCCATCGGCTGGAGGCACTACTTTAACTCCATACTTGCCTGGAGCGAGGTTTTTGATTACGGCCAGTCCGTTTGCGTCGGTTAACACAAAACTTTCTCCCATCATCTCCACGACAGGACTGCCATCTTGCATTACAAAGCTGCCATCCGGATTCTTCTGATAGGTTGTTCCTATCATGTTTCCAAACACATCCATCATTTGCTGGCCCCCTGCCATACCGTAGCGGCCGGCGGCGTCAACTATGAAGACATGAAACCCCTCGAGCCCCGGTTCATTCTGATCAGGCGCATTATTGATAGGGCCGTTATCCTCAAAGACGAAAATTGAAATCTGTGCCGTTGGCAATGGGAGTGGACTGCAAATCACAGTCACCGATGCCTGTCCATCGGCAATGGGCGCGCCTCCAATGGTGTAGCCTGAGTTGGGCAGGATGGACACAAAATATTTTTTGCCGTCAGCAAGTGTGACGGTTGTGTCTGTCGAATCTCCACTGGCAAAGACAGGAGCATGGCTGGCGTGAAAACTAAATGAAAGGGAGGTTGGGTCTGACACCCCAGGGATAGCAGGATGGGTATTATCCTCCTCTATCAGCCAGCGAAAGTCGGTGATTGCCGTGCCCGTTGGACTCTCTACGGTAAGGTTTACTGTAAACGCCATGAGATTTGAGTGAACAAAGACCCCTACAGAGAGGGCCAAAATGAATAAGAATAATCTCAGAAGCCGGATTTTTCTTTTAGTTACAGCCTCTTGCATAATTACTCCTCCTTACCGCCATAACTTGCAGGTTTAATCAAAAATCGGAAATGATCATCACTTTATATTTTTATCTCAATAATAAAAATTTCCCAGAAATATCAAGACATTAAGGTTAATAAAAGGGTATGCTGAACCTTATTCAACCTTGAATTTCTTTCAAAATAAAATTTTTATAGAAGCGGATTTTTACCTCTTTATCATTAAAAAGTTAAAAAATAAATATCAGGAACGCTATACGCCCTAGGTGGTAATTTACGGTACGGTCTAATTAGAAAGGGATTAAGAGAAGGGATTGATGAGTAAGATTTTGCCGCAACCAATCTAAGATATTTGCTGGAACCATTGAAAAAAGAGGTGAAGTGTTTGACATACGGTTTTGACAGAATGAATTAAATCATGCGCTTTTATGAATGAATTTGAACACAAAGAGGTATATGGGCGATGGTGAGTGCATGTGGCATCTGTGTATACGCTGAGCCATTATTACCGATCACTGCTTGGACTTAAGTGAAGGCCTAATTTTTAGTTGAATAAGAATATTTGGCTGAATAAGTAGGATTTGATGGATTATTATGCTTAAGAATCAACAGGTTGGATATTCCCTGGTATTTTTGACGAGAAATCATCATAATACGGGACCTCTGCAAAACCAGTAATTTTGTTGAAATCGCGGAAGGTGAAAATTTAACCCGCAGAAATATTACTAATATTTCGAGGACTTAAATTTGAACCTGACATACGCCGCTGCAGCGTCAGCGAAGCGGTGCACATGAGATCAGCTAAAGGACGAAGTTTTGCAGAGGTCTCAATACGGTAGACAACGCGCTTTTCAACAGCCTCATAATGGTTCAACGAGTTAGAAGGCGATTACCGTGTGATTCAGGATTAATATAAAGGTCGTCCATTCTGGGTTGGAGAAGATAAAAGCTTCTGGTCTACTATTAGTACTCAGTAATACGAGGGGCATAAGGCGGAAAAATCTAAAACCCGATTTACTTTGGATTTATTTTGTAATTTTTTATAGAAGGCGTTAATATTACGACTGGCAGAAAAATTATCAATGACCCGGGATGACTTGACAAACCATATTGCGGTTACGAGAGGACAATTACCGGTGAAAAAAGGCGCCTGCCAAAAAACTAAGGCTGATCATCACATCCTGCGGTTTTACTCAACATGCTCTATTTGGCGGTTTGAGCGAATTTGACAATGAAAAGCCCGGTAATCGGCGCTGTCTACTAATTTATTTGAAAGGCCTTTGTACATGGGGAAAAAAAATAAGCGCGACATTGTTCATCGTTGGGAGGAAAATCCAATTGTTGATATGGGAGATCTTCCTTTCAAGTGTCTTAATATATACAACGCGGGATGTATTAAAATTGACGGGCAATATCTGTTGCTTATAACCATTGAGATGCTTGATGGCAGACCTTCAATATTCCTGGCCACCAGTGAAGATGGATATTATTTCAGAGTAGATAAAGATCCATTTATTACCTCCTCAAAAGATGAAGCTTTTCAAGTTTTCGAAGAGAGGGGGACGTTAGACGCGAGGATAACCCCGTTTGACGATGATTATTACATTATATACTCCGCCATGGGACGGCACGGCATTGTGTTGATGCTGGGAAAAACGAAAAACTTTACTGGGTTTAATAGAATTGGGGTCATTTCCCTGCCCGACACCAAGGCCGGCGCATTATTTCCAAAAAAGATAAATGGCAGATTCGCGATGTTGGAGAGGCCTAACACCGGCGGAAACATTTGGATCTCCTATTCAAAGGATCTTTTAACCTGGGGAGACAATGAAGTCGTCTTTTGCCCTAGATCTGGTTTTTGGGACAATAATCGAATAGGATGCGCCGTTCCTCCTCTCGAGATAGAAAAAGGCTGGCTGGTTCTCTACTATGGGGTAAAAGAAACTTCAGCTGGACCACTGACGAAAATGGGGGTTGCTATTCTCGATAAAGACGACCCTACAATTGTAACGCACAGGTCTAATATACCCATACTTGCCCCCAGGGAGCCATATGAACGGATTGGAGATCGTAACAATTTAGTTTTTTCCACGGGGATGATATTGGAGGGTGAGAACGAAATCAAGCTCTATTACGGGGCTGCAGATACTTGTATATGCCTGGCTACTACTACAATTTCAGAAATCATTGAGGTCTGTGAAAATAGTGGGGGGGGGGAGTTCTAAGCAATCATGAGAAGAATCGTTAAAAATGTTTTGTACAGGTATGAAGAAAATCCTTTGATTACCGAAGAGGACATTCCTTTTCGGTGCAACACGGTTTTTAATGGATCTCCCGTTAAATTCAACGGAGAATATCTAATATTAATGCGTGTGGAAGGGCAACAGGGATATTCATTTTTCGCGCTTGCCAGAAGCAATAAAGGGTTCGCTTATAAAGTAGACGAACGGCCGGTTATGTTGCCGGCAAAATCCGGGAAATTCGCGAAATATGAAGAAAGAGGGATAGAAGACCCCAGGATCACGTTTCTGGATGGCACATATTACATTTTGTACACCGCCTATTCAGGGTATGGGGTAAGGATCGCCATCGCGAAGACTGATGATTTTGAAGAATTCGAGAGAATAGCCCTGATTTCCGAGCCCGGGAATAAAGATGGGGTTTTATTTCCGGAAAAGATCAATGGCAAGTATGCCAGGCTGGACAGACCAATTGGGAATGAGATCGGTTCTATCTGGATATCTTACTCAGAAGACCTAATTCATTGGGGACATCACAAACCGATCATTACGCCCAGACCAGGCTACTGGGACTCTTACCGTATTGGAGCGTCCGCGCCCCCCATCAAAACTGAAAAAGGGTGGTTGGAAATATTCCACGGTGTAAGAATGGTTTCCAGCCGGCCGATTTACCACGCAGGTACAGTTTTGCTGGATTTGGAGGATCCTTCCAAGATAATTAGCAGATGTAATGAACCGATACTCTCTCCAAGGGAAGACTATGAAAGAATTGGGGACGTGAATAATGTTGTATTTGCCTGCGGCGCAATTGTTGAAGAGGACAGATCCATAAAATTATTTTACGGCGCAGCTGACACATCCATCTGCATGGCCACGGGAAACCTTGACGAATTGTTGGAGTCTACCTGCAATGATTAAAAAACATATGGCGAATCCAATAGTTCAGCCGGGTTCAATCAAACCTTCGCGAGAAGGCTACAGGGTGAAAGGTTCTTTTAACGCTGGGGCCGCTGAATATAATGATGAAATAATTCTTCTATTAAGGGTTGCCGAGGATTGCATTGCCAGCGAAGATTCCATCGCTGTACCCTATTACAGATTTGATTCTGATGGAGGGCATCCCGAAATCCTGGAAAAAAAAACCTCAGACCCTGATATCCGGCTTAAAGACACCAGGGGAGTGGTTTATAAAGGAAAGGATTACCTTTCCACATTGAGTCATGTCCGTATCGCCAGGAGCAAAGACAGCGTTAATTTTGAAGTAGATGAGAAGCCTTTTCTTTATCCTTGCGATCTGACCGAATCCTATGGCGTTGAAGACGCACGGGTTACCAAAATTGATAACCGATATTACATCACCTACACGGCGGTATCCCGTGACGGCTGGGCCACGGCCCTGGCCGTGACAGATGATTTTGTGAAGATCGACCGCAAGGGGATTATCTTTCCACCCCTCAATAAAGATGTATCCATCTTTCCGGAAACCATAAACGGCAAGTACTGCGCCTTGCACCGCCCGCACAACGAAGGGTTTGGGAAACCTTCCATCTGGTACAGTGAATCAATGGACCTTTTCCACTGGGGCAATCATAAATGCCTAATTCGTCCTCGAGATACTTATTGGGAAGAACAGAAGATTGGTGGCGGAGCTGCTCCGATAAAAACAGACAAAGGTTGGCTTGAAATTTATCACGGCAAAGGGAAAAATCAAATATACTCATTGTTTCTCCTCTTATTGGATTTAAAAGACCCCTCGAAAGTCTTGAAAAGAGGGAATGAACCTATATTATTTCCTCAAGAGCCGTATGAAAAAGAAGGTTTTTTCCCCAACGTGGTTTTTTCAAATGGTGTGATCGCCAGGTCCAACGGATCAGTCAATATCTACTACGGCGCCTGTGACGAGACCGTGTGTCTGGCTGAAACATCAATTGATGAATTGTTGAGTACGCTTTAAAGCAGGGAGGGACATAATGAGAATTGGTTTTATCTCCACCTATCCCCCCATTGAATGCGGGATCGGCACTTACACCAGTTATCTCAATGAGGCGCTTAAGAAATCAGGTAATGAAACTTTTGTTATAGCTCCTTTTGGCGCTAAAGGCGAAAGAGTCTTTCCGGCTTATCAGCCTGGAAGTGATGCCATGGCTTCACAAATATTCAATATAACAGCTGAATTGACCCCGGACATCGTTCATATCCAGCATGAATTTGGTCTCTATGGACCCCAAAGAGGTGTCCAGGTCATTGAACTCATTGTACGCTACCGATTGGAGGACATCCCTGTAGTCACTACTTTCCACACGGTGCATTCGGAACTAAAACATCAGAAGGAGACAATACTCCGCTTGATTGTCAGTGAAAGCTCAACGGTGATTGTGCACGAAGATTACCAGAAGGAAATCCTGGTGAAATATTTTGGTCAGGAGGACAAAATACATGTAATCCCTCATGGAGTCAGACTTGTTTCGAATATCAAGGGGGCCAAAAAGAAACTGGACCTCGAGGGGAAGAAAGTCCTTCTTTTGTGCGGTTATTTCAGACCTTCAAAAGGTTTCATGCGAATAGTCGACCTTATGCCGGAGATTTGTAAATATTCCGACGACATTATTCTGCTTGTTGCTGGAAAATCTAGAAAACTGGAGTATTCGGAATATAAAACTGCATTTTATGAGACAATTAACAATTCTCCGGTTAATGATAAAATTGTAATTTTACGGGGGCAATTCCCTCAACATACCTTCGACACGATTATGTCTGCGAGCGATGTAGTATGCCTGCCCTATGAAGCGGGAGGCCAGAGTGGAATTATGGCTCAGTGCTATGCGTTTCATAAACCTGTGGTTACCTCAAATCTCTTAGCGTTTAGAAAATCAATTGAACAGAGCAAAAGCGGCCTGATATGTGAGACCGATGAAGATTACGTAAAAAGCATTATCAGGATTATTGAGGATAATGATTTACGGCAGGAATTCCAAAATAACAGTAAAAAATATGTTGAGAATCAGGTTTCATGGGAACGAGTGGCTAAAGCGCATATCAGCGTTTATCACCAAGATGTAAAGGTGCCTTACGGCAAGGCAAAATATGTCTACTGGGAAGATGATGAGAATTAGGGATATACCTCAGATCACAAAGTCATTATCTACCTGACATCAAAGCAAAATAATGGCTAAGATATCTAAATCGAGACCTCCGCAGCAAACGTCCCAGAGACGCAAAGAACGTTTCTGAAACATCTCTTCCAACAATCTGACAAATTTATAAACCTCGGTTTCAGGAAATCTCGCCCTGTTTTTCTCTTCTTTAAAGAGTTCATTCCAGTCCGGCATTTATTAATATCCAGATTGTTTCCCGGTCATATTGTCAATATCTACCCGGATAACGGTAACATATTTGACAATATCCTCAGGATACTCATGTGAGCCGCCTGTATAATGGCCAACGATTATATCTAAAGCCTCTTTCTTTTCTTCTGAACTTTCAATAATAAAAGCTTCACCAAAACCTATCACGCTTCGATACTTCATTGAAAAATGACATGGACGATCTGATTCAATAAATTCATGATCAATATCAACTTCAAAACAGATATGATTATTCTTTTTTAATATTTCAATCTTCTTGCCCTCGGGCGCACAATGGATATAAAGACAGTCATCTTTGTAGCCAAAATTAACGGGAATGATATATGGGATATCATTTTCCGAGACCGCTATCCTGCAAACGTCAGCCTTATTTAGTATCGATTCTATGATCGATTTATCCTTGATTTCCAAATCTTTTTTTCGCACCTGATTCACCCCCGCTCTTTATTACTTTCTCGATCAATTTCCTTCTGTATTAAAAACACGCGGCCATCTCAATAACCGGTCTTGAAATGGTGGTTATTCCGATCTAACCAAACGGAATCCCAAGCCAGCGCTTTTAAAATCTGGAGGGGCCTTAAGACGGTCAGCCGAACGGCAATACTCGGAACCGGCGAACCAACTCCCGCCGCGAAAAATCCTTTTTCTTCCCAATTTCCCTCCCAAGGGGTCCGTTACCGAATCTGAGGTGAACTTCTCGTACCATCTTTCATACCGGTCCTGACACCATTCCCAGACATTGCCGTGCATGTCATACAATCCCCAAGCATTGGGTTCCTTTTGGGCGACGGGGTGAGTAGAGCCGTTTGAATTTTCGCGGTACCAACCCACCCGGTCAAGGTTCGGATCACACATGTTTCCAGCGGCGGTCAAATTACCGGAAGCAACCGCCGTTGCCGTACCTGATCGACAGGCATATTCCCATTCTGCTTCTGTAGGCAAACGATATCGATCATTCCCCTCCGAGCGATTGAGCGCCTTTATGAATGCCTGGCAATCATGCCAGGCCACCTGCTCCACAGGAAGATCATCGCCTAAAAACCTGGAGGGATTTTTTGTCATTATTGCCTCCCATTGTCTTTGCGTCACTTCGGTTACTTGAATAAAAAAACCTTTGGTCAGTATGACTTCATGCTGGACCTCCCACTCGGAACGCCCAAGTTCATCGAATGGACTGCCCATGATAAATTTGCCGGAGGGGATATAGACAAATTTCATTCCGATGGAATTGGTAAAAGCCTGTCCCGGTATAACCTCCAACTTTAGGGCGCTGACAGCACGCTCGGATGGAGGCAGTGGTTTTATTGGCTTATATCTTGCCAACCGGAAATACGCGTCACCAGCCAAAATTAACAGTACGAGACAAATGGAAAGTAAAAGTGGAAGGAGTATCTTTTTCATCGCGCCTTCTTTTAAAAGGATTAGAAAGAATCGATTCCGGTGATTTTCCTAGAATACGGGCATACTACCCCCGTGTAACTTAGTCTGTCAATCACTGACCCGGCCCTCAGTTATGCCCCGGCGCTGTATGGCGATGATGGATCAACGGGAAGAGATTCTTTTGAACCCTTTTCCGGGTTCCGATGATTAGAAAGATTGGTTAAGCAGACACCAAATAAGACCAGCAAGCCCCCTCCAGCCTGTGTCAGGGAAAGTTTTTCACCGAGTAATATCCAGGCCCCTATGGCAGTTACAACCGGGATACCGTTAATGAAAACGGCGGCCCTGGGAGCCGACACCTTAATCAGCGCGTGATTATAACAAAGAAACGCGCCAATGGTCGCAAAAATGGTCAAATATATCAAAGCCACGACAGAGTTCCCGGTAACGGCCGACCAACTCACCCCGGGCAGTTCCCAGAAAAAGGCCGGCAGATAAAAAAGCGCCCCGTAGATGGTTTGCATGCTGGTGATTTCAAAGGCCGAATATCTTTTAGCCAGACTCCTGACCGAAATGATATAAAAAGACGCGGTAATCACCGATCCGAAAATAAGAAAATCGCCAATAAGCCTTCCGCCAAAAGCCCAGGTGAAATCCGGATCTCCAGTAATCAAAACCGCGATTCCCAAAACGGATATGCCAATGCCAAAAAGACTGGACAGCCTGGTCCGCTCACCGAGAAAAATAAAAGCTAAAACCAGAACCACTATGGGAATTACGGCAATAATCAGGGAGGCTTTCGGCGCTGTTGTATATTGCAGGCCAATGGTTTCAAAAATAAAATAAAGTCCTGGTTCAAACAAAGCGACCAAAAAAACTCGCCCGTGATCCTTTATCGTGAAACTGGGAAAGCCGCGCAGTGTCATTAAAATCAAGAAAAAAACAGCAGCCAGGCCAAATCGAAAAAAAATAAGGGTAAACGTGGAAAATCCCTCTAAAGCCACTTTGGTAGCCACGAAAGAAAGTCCCCATAAACCGGTTTACAGGCGCATTAAGATTGCCTGTTTCCTTACCGTTAAAATTTGTGTGTTAGTGGTTCTTACTTCTGAACACGGCAAATATCTCGTTTTCAGTTTCAAAGCCGGAAACCGAAAGGCTCTTATAGCATGTTTTTATAAATATGTTCAAAATTTTTTACATATAATACATTGAGATTGTCGCGGCCCTGGGCCATACAGTTCTACTGAGCCCATTAAGCGTTTGACCCAGACGGGCATTAATTACAAACTAACCCTGGAATCAACAAAACAAAGGGGACCGCCTGCAGCTCATGGGATTCTCCGTTGGATAGCTACAAATCCTTATCAGAAGCTATCTCAAAATTAGTGTTTTGGTCTAAATCGCGGAGAAAGAAAATTTAACCCACGGGAA
Source organism: Deltaproteobacteria bacterium (assembly GCA_019306365.1). Taxonomy (GTDB): domain Bacteria; phylum Desulfobacterota; class Desulfarculia; order Adiutricales; family JAFDHD01; genus JAFDHD01. The sequence continues at coordinate 241 of JAFDLS010000073.1, read as the reverse complement.
TATGTTAAATATTTCGAGGACTTAATTTTTCGTACGGCATATGCCGCTGCAGTGTCAGCGAAGCGGCGCTCATGAGTTAGGGTAAACAAACTTTTTTGAGATGGCTTCCAGTTAGATTAAGCAAAAAGAGCTGCAGTTATGAAGCATTCGCCTAAGAATATTAATTTTATTGTTGGAATCCCTTCATATTTGGAAGCTGATTCCATTCCTTTTGTAACGAGGCAGGTTGATGAAGGGCTTG
>JAFDLS010000324.1 GCA_019306365.1 Deltaproteobacteria bacterium | reverse complement strand
AAACGATATGGTATTTGCACTCCCATTTTACGTGTGATAAACTTTGCCAATCTTTCATTATTATCTCCTTCCCGACCTACCCCTTTGGGGCCCTCGGGAAGAAGATATTATCACAGTTGATCGGCAGAGCCTTTTAGGTTCGCACCAGCAGAGCTGGTGGTTTAATGCGATTAATTAGAGGAGTCCACTATGGCAACAATAACTGTGGAAATCGATGACTCTAAGGCCACAATTCTTAAGGAAAAAGCCAAGAAACTTGGCTTGGAGCCCGAGCAATTTGTTTTGGCAACAATTGAGGACCTTTTAGGGCAGCCTGAGGTTGATTTTAGGGCGGCGATGGAGCGAGTATTATCAAAAAATAAGGTACTTTACGAGCGACTTGCCTAATGCGTTATCTTTCTCTTATTGAGATTCTTGAACTTCACGAAGCGATAATATCCTCTTCTGGTGGAGCTCGTGGTATCCGAGATCTTAAAGGCCTTGAATCGGCTATAAATCAACCACGTGTAACGATTAATGAGATAGATCTTTATCCTGACATCATTTCAAAGGCAGCTGCCCTTTGCTTCTTTATTGTAATGAGTCATCCTTTCATTGATGGTAATAAACGGCTTTCTAGTGTTAAATGGCTATGAAATAAAGGCAACAATTGATGAACAAGAAAAGATTATTATGGACCTTGCAGCAGGAAGCATTAAACTTGAAGAATTCACAAATTGGGTCAGGTCGCATGCAATTCACATAACCAACGGCTGAAGCCGGACTGGCAAATCCGCTCCCTGCCTGTGCGGGCGGGCCGCACGCAGGCAGGCGCTTCTTTGCCAGCCGCTTAGCCACAATGTTAACCGCAAATATATGTTGGAGAAAGAAAAATGAAAGTAAATATCATAATAGAAAAGGATGAGTATGGGTATTATGCTTTTTGTCCTGAATTAAAAGGTTGCCATACCGAGGGGGATTCTCTTGAAGAAGTGCTTGAAAATATAAAAGAGGCTATAGAACTTTATTTAGAAACTCTACCCCCAGATGAAAGAGTGTATTGTTTGAGCAAGGAGATATTGACGACCTCTATGGAGGTTAAAGTTGCCTAAGTTACCAAGATTAACAGCTGAAGAAGCTGAAAGAATGCTCCTAAAAGCTGGCTTTGAACATGTGAGGACTAAGGGGAGTCATAAAATTTATCGAAAAGATAAAGAAAGATTTATTTTGCCATTTCACAAGGGCAAAACATTACATCCCAAAATAGTAAAGGCACTTATGGAGGTAATAGAAGAATAAATCGGTTAACAAACCGGTGCACTTGACCGCCATTCCGCTGCGGCCTTCGGCCTTGCTTCATGTCGGCAAGTGACCCTGGTCGTTCGGGTGTAAACCCTCGCAAGGACAATCATTATCTCCTCTTGATCCAAGGAAGAAGGAATTTGATGAAAAATGGCTACAAGGCTTCCTTATGAATCACCCGGATATCCTCCCAACTTATGACATAGAACCCATCTTTTATCCCCTTGTTCCGATCGGGAAAGAGGTTCAGGTTGTAGAGGGTAGAATTGACATTTTATATTTGAGCGGAAGTGGCTATCCTGTAATTGTTGAAACGAAACTGTGGCGGAATCCCGAATCTAAGCGGGAAGTAGTGGCCCAAATCCTGGATATGGCCTTTGCGTTTTCAAAATGGAGCTATGATCAGTTGGATGAATATACGAAACGATTTGCAAAGGCATTTTACGGACAAGAGAAGTCACTAATTGCCTTGATGGAGGAGAACCTTGGTGAAGTTGATATGGAGCCAGATGAATTTCGTGATCATGTGGAAAAGAATCTCAATCTCGGAAGGTTTCTTGTGTCGGTAGTTGGGGATAGAATTAGGGTCTCAACGCTTGATATTTTTGATGAACTTAACAGGTATCCAGGGCTTGGTTTCGAGCTTGCGATGATTGAATTAGAGTGTTTCACACTCGGCGACGAAGAAACTCCCTCCTTGCTGCTCGTCCCCCGAATAGCAAAAAAGAGTGAAATAGTAGAAAGATCTATAGTTGAAGTTAAAATACAGCAGGATCTGGGCAAACCTGAAGTTGAGATTTCCCAAGAGAAGGCAAAAAAGACCGGTAAGAAAATCAGCCGTCCTACCCTTACTGAGGCAAAGTTTTGGGAAAAGCTGAAAGAGAAGGCTCCGGATGATTATCTCCGGATCAAAAATTTCGTTGACGGACTGAAGGGTGATCCCCTCATTGAAATGGTGCCAGGTGTCAACGGTTTAAGATTCAGAAGGGGTTTATCGGAATCCGATCGAAACATATCCCTTTTCTTTATAACAACTGATTCCTCAGTGCACGTTCGCTTACGAGCCCCTATCCAGCAGTTTGAATCACTAGGGTTTGATACTGGGGCAGTGGATGAATTTGGGAAAGAAGTAAAATTGATCCTGAATGGCTTCTCAGCCCGTTTCAACCAAATTGACGTTGAGGCTTTCAAAAAGGCTTTATCAAAATTCTGTGAGAGAATAGACCAGCAAGAGCTTAAGGGAAATGACACCCGAACAAGCCCTTGAACGCCGACTGGCTTTTCCGCTGCGCTCCAAAGCCATCGGGTGAAGGGCGACGTTGGCTGGCGAAAAAACAATCTTTAGGTAGGTAGAGGTGGTTTAGATGAAGAGAAACGAAGCCTTACCGATGCATGTCCAGTTTTTTCTCCCCATCTTGGAGGCGCTGCGTGAACTTGGTGGTTCGGCAACTCCCTCAGAGCTGAAGGACAAACTTATTGAAACACTGGGCATCACCGATGAAGAACTTGAGGAAAAGCTGAAGAATGGGATGTCTCGAATCGACAACCAAATCACCTGGAGCAAAATCTATCTTGTTCGAGCAGGGCTGCTTGACACTTCCGATCCTGAAGTATTGAGTTTAACGGAGGAGGGATTGTCCCGAGAATTGAACGACAATGATGTACTTTTGATATTTAAAGAAATCCACAAAGGTTTTGTCAGCAAGAGAGGGAAACGAAAGCCCCAAAAACAAGTGGATTTAGAGGACCCCGAAGAAAAACAGCCTCACGCGGCGGAGCTGCTCGAAATTCTTCGTTCTCTGCCACCTGAAGGATTTGAAAGGTTATGTCAGCGGCTTCTTCGGTCGTCTGGGTTTAAGAAGGTAATCGTCAAAGGTAGGTCTGGGGATGGAGGCATTGATGGTGAAGGTATTCTTGAAATCAATCCCCTTGTCAGCGTTAAGGTGATTTTCCAATCCAAACGCTATAAGGATGCGGTCTCTTCTTCTCAGATTCGTGATTTCCGTGGCGCCATGCAGGGCCGAGCTGAGAAAGGTATTTTCATAACAACAGGGAGGTTTACTAGCGACGCTAAAGCTGAGGCCATCAGAGAGGGTGTTCCCCCAATCGAACTTGTGGACGGGGACAAACTTGTCCAGCTTTTCGAACAACGGCAGCTTGGTCTAAAGCAAAAGGTTATCTATGAAGTCGATCACTCATTTTTCGATGAGTATCGCTGAAATCGCCAGACAACCAGTCGCTGCACCTGACCGCTGTTCCGCAGGCGCTCCACAGCGGCAGGTGAGCTTTGGCGTTAGTTGCGATACGAAGTTGTATAATCGAATGTGATTACAGGAGGTTAGCAAATACTGGAAATCACCTGGTGTGTCCCCGCCAGTACCCTAGGACGGCATGCGTGCTGCGCG
>JAFDLS010000323.1 GCA_019306365.1 Deltaproteobacteria bacterium | reverse complement strand
GATTATCGGGCCGCTGGTTCCTGCCGAGGTGAATGCAGCCAATTGCCAGCTGGGAATCAGGTATATGAGCGATTGCTGGGTTTTAGGCACGATATTGCGCTTGTAAATGAACAGTCCTATTCTGCGAGAGTGGTGCGCAGCATTATATCGATGCCGGCGGGCTATAGTTCCTTTCCATATGATACAAAGACATGGATACCTCGCTTTTTAGCTAATGATCGGGCATCAAGGTGGATTCGGAAACCAAAAAGTCCCGCAACGTGGGCCGCGTGGGCCATTTGTCACTCTTATGTCAAATAAATGACGGTATTGAAAGTTATGTCACTGGTTATTAGACATTTGTTAAATATAGGACTATCGCTATCCTTACCAATGACCAATGACCAATGACCAATGACCAATGACAAATGACAAATGACCAATGACCAATGACCAATGACGCTCTCTATAGTGTGTGCCTTTGCTGGCATGTAATTTGCTAAAAACGCTTCAAAGATTAGCCGGAAGATAAGCTATATCGATTTAGCATCAGATGATCAAAACAAGGCAAAGGCAACAGAGCTGGGAGCACAGGTTGTGGATCTGGACTCTTTGCCATTTACCCTGCAAACCGAGTGGGTGCTTTTCTTGAAATCGAATGAAAAACCGGTCATCCGCTCCGGTGTGAACCTGTCTGAACTTCTCGCAAAACGGGATGTAGATGCATATACCGTTTTTACGAAGAGTATCATAGAGTCTTCTCTTCTTCAGCCTTATCAATGGGTGCAAAATCTTGAGCAATTCAAAAACATCGACGATTCCACCTTGATAAACAGGCTGGAGATTCGCCTGGTCCGTCGTGAACACGCAGCCATGGGTTTGGATATCATATCCGGCCAATCCCCGGAAGGAATAGCGGGATTTAAAAGCCAGATAATCGATGATTTCGCAATCGAACCATATCGGGCCGGAAGGAAGCAAAAGATTCCAGATAATGGAAAAGAACATGACCTGCGCTGTCTCAAAGGTGAACTGAGCTATGGCCCCGCAGAAGAAGACGAAATGATCGAATTGACCGAAGGGCTTATCAGCTTCAGGGTCTTACATATGGGGTATCTGAACAGCTTTATGGAAGGAGCCCGTCTGGGATTTGGAAATGACAGGATATATCTTTCGATGCTGCATTATCTGGGCAAAGAGGGCCATTTCGTTCAGGCAAAGGAGTTGTTTGAGGCATGGATCGGCAAGCGGGACGGTAAAGAAAAATCTGATATTTATATGATGGGCGGATTTATCTATGGGAATCTGCTTGACCTGGACAACGCCATCGCCTGCTACCGGAAAGTGATCGAACTGGACCGGACATCCACGGCATTATCGAACCTTGGCAAACTCTATCTGCTCAAAGGAGAAAAGGGGAAAGCGCTTTCGTATCTCAAGAAAGCTTTTGAGCTTGGACCGGACCCTATGAACGGGCAGGTTATTTCGATAATAAGCGAAGAAGACTGGAAGATGAAGAGACTGACCCTCTGCATGATAGCAAAAGATGAGGAGGAAACAATCCGACCAGCCCTGGAATCTGTAAAAGACATTGTGGATGAGATTATAGTTGTAGACACCGGTTCCTCTGACAACACCGGAGCGATTGTCAGGGAATTGGGGGGAAAGGTCATTGAGGCCGAATGGCAGGACGATTTTTCTGCCGCAAAAAACCTTGCTCTCAGTGAAGCGACCGGTGACTATATATTGTGCCTGGACGCTGATGAGTTTATCGATCCCCGTAAGCGGTTCGGATTACTCCTGGCAAAGGCGCTTTTGCCGCCTGCCAGGGCAACGAGGGCATACAGGATCAAAGTGGAGCCGGCCAAAGAAGCCGTGGAGTTGTCGGTGTCATATCTCTCACGGCTCAAAGGGCAGGAACCGGCGGACTATCAGATAAGAATTTTTCCCGCCGGGATGGGGATTCGGTTTCATGGCGCTGCATTCGAGGGCGTTGATGAATCATTGCGCCGCCTGGAAATCGAGGCGACCGGAAATGACCTGTTCAAGATTACACATTCAAGGCCGGACGGAAAGGCTCGAGATCAAAGGAAAACTCCGGCTGTTTTAAAATGTTTCAAATCAGATCTTGATCCGGCAAAGGCGCTGGAAGGGGGTCTGTTTTTCCTGAGGCTCGGGGAACGTGACCGGGCATATCCCTGGTTGGAAAAGACAGGGGAAATGGAGCCTGCGCTTTCAGCAAAAATAGCGCGGCTCTATTCAATGGAAAATCAACAGGACCGGGCTAAGAAGATCATCAAGAAAGGGCTTGAATACTCTCCCGAATCATCCGACCTGATTCTTGCGCTGGCCGAAGTGTATTATAAAGAAGAAAACTATAATGAAGTCATAAATATCCTTGCTAATCGAATCCAGACTATTGAGAAAAATCTTGAATCAGAGGATGCAGTTAGGGCTGTGTATTACCATGGAATTGCATCGCTTGAAACAGGGGATCTGGGTGATGGTATAGAGTACCTTGCTTTTGCACATGAGAAGGACCCAGCTAATATACTTTACAAAATTGCAGGCATCTATGCCTTTTCAAAGGTTGACCAGTGGGAAGAGGCGCTTCAGGCTGCCGCGCAAATCGCGGAAGAGGAAGAGATTGACATTGTTAATGAGGTGAATGACTTTGTGGATGTGGGAAAGATTTTTATGGAGATGAACCGTCATTTTACAAGTAAAGGTAAGATTGAAGAGGCAGACCTATGCCGGAAGATTTTAGAGGATATAATAAAGAACAAGATATCAGGGAATGAT
>JAFDLS010000072.1 GCA_019306365.1 Deltaproteobacteria bacterium | reverse complement strand
GTGTCCTGAGCCCTGATTCTGGCCGCTTCCTTGTCATTCCTGACCTTGGTTTCCTTCAAAACCACTTCTTCAACCTGCAGGTAGGGTTTTATCCGATTCAAATAATCAGCTACCCCCTCAGCCAGGTAGGATTTCCGTGTTTTCCCTATGAAGAAAAATTTAAGAAGCATGGAAGCGCGATCCATTCAATATGGAATCCCTGCCAATGGCATCATTGAAAAGAAAGAAGATAATGTTTCCCATTGGCCGCTGTCGTCAGTATTCAATTCTTTTTGGGCTTCAAACCCAGAACTCGCGCGATCTCCTTAGCCGCAGATTGGACAAAGGCCTTGAAATCTTCAGGATCAAGCTTGACGCCCGGTTCGGGCAGACGGTCTAAGCCTTCCGGCGCGACATAGGATGGCCGATTGATTAGTTCAGGCTGAGATGTAATCTCAAAATCCGGCGAAAACCTATTTTCAAAATAGGTGGTTTGAAATTCGGAGAATTTTAGAAAGTGGGCCGTGGAATCGAGTATGGCTTTATCACCCGGCTTGATCAGACCCTGAGTCAATGCCTGACGCAAGCCAGCCATCGATTCACCGCCCTGGGTGCAGGCCACATGACCGTTTCGATTGGCCAGAAGCATCGAATCCATGATAGATTGTTCATCAACCTGCACCACAAAGAACCGGGGTTCACCCGCTCTTTCTTCGTACTCCTGAACCAGTTTGAGCACCCGAGGCATTGACACCGGGTTGCCGATCATGGCGGCTTGAGCCACGCTGGGTCTAACCACCACCGCCTCAAACCGTCGCTTTTCCGGCGGTTCGGCGTAGTAGCGAAAAACCGGGTTAGCATGAGTTGACTGGACTCCAAAGACGCGAGGCAGGCCGTCGATAATACCGAAACGCTCGAATTTCAGCAGGCCGCTTAAGACTGACGTAATATTGCCCGCGTTCCCGATTGGAACAAAAAGAGAAAGCGCTTTAACCTCATAATCAAAACCCTGAGCAATCTCAAAGGCGTATGACTCCTGACCCAGAACTCTCCAGGCGTTTTTTGAGTTGAGCAGGGCCACGTCATAATTATCAGCCAGGTGTTCAACTACCTTCATACAATCGTCAAAGACGCCGGGCAGTTCAAAGACGCGGGCTCCGCTTCCCAAAGGCTGACTGAGCTGCTGGGGAGTGACTTTCCCATGCGGCAGCAGCACCGCTGACTTCAATATCCCGGAAAGGTAAGCCGCGTAAAGAGCAGCGGCGGCGGAAGTGTCTCCGGTTGAAGCGCAGACGGACAGTATTTCGGGCAAGCCTTTTTCGCGGGCCAGAAATTTGAGATAGGAGGTGGCCGCGGCCATTCCCCTGTCTTTAAATGAGGCGCTGGGATTAAGGCCGTCATTTTTAAAGTAGAATTCAGTGCCAACCATTTCGGTCAGCTCCTGGTTGCCGGCGACAACCGGTGTGTGTCCTTCACCCAGATATACCACGTCTTCGAGCGGGATTACCGGCGCGAGGAACTCATGAAAGAGGAAAACGCCTTTCAAAGCCGGAAGATTAAGCATTTTGCGGTAATCGAAAATCTGCCGCCACCTGGCTCCGGTTCGTTTGGCTAAACGATCCTGCTCCAAGTCCTGGATAAGGAAGACCTTGCCGCAGTCAGGGCAGGTGTAGAGTAAGGAATCGATCTCATACTCGCACCCGCAGCCCAGACAGTGGTAAACTAGATGCCCGGAGGGTGACGGCAAAAGATCGGGTTTTATTTCAGATGGAAAGTCTTCAAATTTCATTTTCTTCCCCGGTTTCTTTTCTTTCATTAAGTACTGGGCGGAATGTTTTTGTCAAGTAATGATGTATAGTAATTGCCAGAATTATATTCCATTTGATTACTAAGGTAAATCAAACCTTAAACATCGGCTGTCATGATATAACAAATGGCAATTGCATGATGTTTTGGCGTTTATCGTAAGGTGGCTTGCGAGAATGGCCACAACTAAATCTCCTCCTGCCCCAAGGCCAAACGGAATTTATTTAGAATAAACGTTCTAGCAGCGCCGAGGCTGGGTTAATGATATCTAAAACACGGCAGCTATGCCAGGATTACTTTGGGAAAGGGAAGAATTATTGAGTGTGGGAACTCAGAGCAACTGCGGCTAGGGGCGGAAACTTCATTTTGAGGGGTTTAACTTTCAGGCGGCCCGAATCGAAATTGGCCCATATGCCTGACCTTAAAGCTGATATTTAACAGTTCCACATGCCAACGGTCGATGGCCAATCCTCGTTCTACCAGTTCTTCTGCTTGTTCCTTATCTCCCAGTTCCAAAAAAACCTGAGCCAGGTGGGTGAGAGCGGAGAGATTTGCCGGATGATTTTCTAAAAATTCCTCTACTCAACGTACTGAGGATTTGTTTTATCCTTTTCAAACGCTTTTATATAGCAGTTAAAAGCCAGGTCCGGGCGATTTCTTTTTTCGCACAAGGTTCCGGTTACACGGTGGATTTCCGGGTCTTTTCCATCGAGCTGACTTGCTTTATAAAGAGCGTGCTCGGCCTGTTTTATTTGATTGTTGGCTAAAAATACCCTGGCGAAACCAAGAAAGGGGCGGTGGCTGTTGGCTTTGATCTTAAAGGCGCGGTGGAAAGTTTTTGTTGCCTTCATGAATTCACCTGTCTCGACAAGACATTCACCCAGGCCGATCAAGGCCGTAAAAGCGGAGAAATCTGTTGGATGCACGATGGGAAAGACCGGGCTCTCAAGGTCGGATTCACGCAGTCCCACCTGTTTGAGTCCATTTTGGTAAGCTTCTATGGCTTCGGTATATTTCCCCTGGGCCTGGTATATTTGCCCCAGCCTGATCCAGTTTTCAGCCTGGTAACCTTTTTCTATCAAACGCAAGCACTTTTTCTCGGCTTCCTCGTAGTTTTTTAACCCCAGAGCTATTTTATAATGCATTTCGTTCAGATATTGCTCGCCGGGTATACCAACCTTTATAGATTCCGCCGCTTTAAAATATTCATATGCCTTTTTATAATTGTTATCGTCATATTCTTTTTTGGCCTTTTTATACAGAATATCAAAGGCAAGGCCTCTCGGAGGGAAGCAGGGGATGATAGCTATTTTAAGGCCTTTTTTGTTCTTTTTTGTATTAAATAATTTAGGACAAGCCTCTTTCCTGATTAAAAGATCGAAAAGGCTTTCTTTTTCTCCTTTTAGATTTAATTTGACAGCGTCACATTTTGGATGTGCGGCCAGATAATCAAGAACAAAAAATATTCTCATCTGAACTTTGGAGTCAGCTTGCAGGGACAGAAGATAGATAAAATCAGCGTTAGATTTTTCAATGCCAAAACGATAGGCGTCCAGCTCTGACAGCGGTTCTTTCGGTGTATAAACGTTTATATTTTTAAGTTCATTGAATTTGCCCAGCGCCTCCTGGCAGGCCTGTTCATCCTTGGATAAATCGTTATTAACGAGGATTAGTCGATAAGGGTAAGAGGTGTTATCGGCCAGGTTCGCTATGAACTGATTTATCTTTTCTCCCCATTCATCCACAGGCAGAATTATGGCGACCTTATGTATGTAAATCCACGGTTCAATGGGCAAATCGGCCTTGATCCGCCGAAGGTTGTGCCGGAAGTTTTCCTTGTCTTTCCTTTCCTTGACACTGATGCGGTCCGATTTCGTAATGGCCATGTAGTACTCGCCAGTGATCACGGGCACATATTTAAAGTTGGTGAAAAAGGAAAGCTTTCTGGTTAGATCCCAGTCAATGAGTACCTTCACGCTTTCATCATAACCATTGGCTTTAAGGGCCAGGTCTTTTCTATGCAGGATGCTGACGTGGAGGGTATGGTTGAAGTACAGCATAAAATCGCGATTATAGTCACGTGAAACCTGAACGAATTTATTCAAAGGGTAGCGCTTTCCATCATTATCCTTGATAAAGGAGACAGCGTACAGGTCGGAATAAACCACCCCGATACTGGAATTTTCATCCAGGGCTCTGGTCAGTATTTCCAGGTGATTGGGATAGTAAAGGTCATCGTCGCCCAGATATGCGATATATTCCCCTCTGGCGTTTTTCAAGCCGAAATTGAGCCGGTGGGCCAGCCCCCTGTTTACTTCATCATGAAAATAGCGAATTCGAGAATCCTGAAACTCCTCGATAATATGACGGACGTCCACACCACCGTCATTCATCACCATGAGTTCCCAGTCCGTCATGATCTGGTTGACCACGCTGGCGACAGCCTCTTTCAAATAATCAGGCCTGTTATAGGTGCCAATGAGCACTGTGACTTTTGGAGATTTAACTGACATTTTCCGTTTTTCTATCCAAGTGACCGAGTTAGATTTTCAAATTACGCTGTATTTTGCCTTGCCTTTGAAGAGCTTTTCAAATTTATCCACCATCGGACCTTGGACCAGCCAGCCGGACCTGAGAACCTCCCGGAGCGCTTCTTCTTCGGAGGTGTCAAAAACCGGCCTGGTAATGGGGATTTTATCAAAAGGCTGATTTATTGGCCGCGAATTTACGGACATAAAGGTCTCCAATTTGAGTTGGTGAAAAAGAGTGAGCCTTCCAGTGATCGCAGTGGTGACACGGATCTTCCAACGCTCCATTTTCTCGGTGAGAGCTTCGTATCCGTTCGTAGGCCTCACTCGTCCAAATTTCCGAAATCGAGTTCAGGTTCACGTTTCCGATATGGTTCTTTCGTCCCCAGTCATGATTACACAAGGCGACCGATCCGTCCCAGTAAATAACCATGTCAGTAAAGGGTTTCATACAGGCCAAACGATGGACCGGACTTTTATCCTGACTCAGGGATCCAAAATTGCCGTCTTGCGAGTGCTCTTCATACACGCGTACACGATCGACGCGGTCCTCCCAAAATCCCACGAACTCGTCTATCCTGTCCCTGGTGTTCTCAGTCCTGACCACCGACACCTGTATTTCCGGCTTGCTGGCGCTTCTTTTCCGTTTTACCGCGCAGAAGGTCTCGATGTTTTTCAAAACCTTTTTAAGATCAGCTCCCCTCCTGATTGATCTGTAGATTTCCGGATCAACTGAGTCAACGCTGAATGAGATAAAATCAATCCCGATATCCATCAGGGCTATGGAGACATCTTCGGTTAGAAGGGTGGCGTTGGTCGTGAACTGAATAGGGGCGATATTTTTTGTCTTGGCATACTTCAGCATTTCAACGCAGCCGGGGTGCAGCAATGATTCGCCTCTGAAGAAAGGCACCAGCGCGATTTCATCATGCTCCGCCATCTCATTAATGATTTTTTTAAATAGCGCGGGAGAGATATAACCTCGAGGGCCTTTCATGTGACGCCGTGGACACATCACACAGCTTACATTACAGTGGTTGGTAAGCTCCACCGTGATCCTGTTGGGAAATTTTTGAATTAACATATTTTAAATTCCCGGCGGCGCTCCATGGCCGGAGTTGAGTCCGCGGATATCTTCAATTTTTTCACCATCGATAAATATCCGGTTCCACCATTCAAAACTTAATAAGGACCAGATAAGAAGGCGATGATTCATCTTTCCGGCCGTGTGTTCTTCAAGGACCTTTTCGATGTACTGCCGCTTGAAGTACCCTCGATTCAGGCTTCTTTCCGAAAGGATTACATTTTTAATATAATTAACCAGGCGCTGCATGTACCAGGATTGCTCGGGAGCGCTAAAACCCTGTTTGCGGTTTTCCAGGATTACCTTGGGCAGGGTTCCTTCCATGGCCCGGCGGAATATATACTTCCCAGACAGATTAACGTCATTGTTTGCGGATTTTATCCATGAGTCGTTAATGAGGTATTTAGTCGGGATCGAGGTTGTAAAATCGACAAGTTCATTATCCAAAAAAGGCACCCTTGACTCGAGCGAATGGGCCATACTCAACTTGTCTTCAACAACCAGGATGCCATGCAAAAAAGTTTTGGCGTCGAAGTAAAGCGCCTTTTTTATAAAATTGCTGTTTACGTCTTTGTTCATTATTTTTTTAAAGGATTCCAGGGGAGAATAGCCATCGAAACTCTGTAATACTTGTGAGGTGAAAAAGTTTTTCTTGTCTTCGTCTTTAATGAGTCTTGACCAGTACTGGTAGCTTATTCGCTCGAATTCCCCGCAGGTCCGGCAGCCCTTGATCAGATCATATCGCCAGGGATAACCTCCCAAGGTTTCATCGCCTCCGGGACCGGCCAGGACCACCTTGACGAACTTGCTGGCCAGCCGGGAGAGGTAGTAATGGGGATAGGACATGCCGACGCGTAAATCTTCCATGTGCCAGATTACATTCGGCAGGGCCCATTCAAGGTCTCCGGCGTGAATGACCATCTGGTAGTGTTCTGTCCCGAATTTTCGAGAGATCAGTTCGGCTTTATCGCGTTCATCGAAAAAGTTTTCAATGCTTACCGCTGTAGCTACATCAAAGCCTCCGGTAAAGGTCATCAGACGCGGAATGATTTTTGAGGCAAAAGCGGTAATGCTTCCAGAGTCCAGCCCGCCGCTCAAGTAACTGCCAACCGGCACATCCGAAATCAACTGGCGTTTTATGACCTGACTAAAAAGTTCCTGAATGCGATTTGTGTAAAAGGACTCTCCCTCATCCGGGCCTTCTTCAAACCTAAAATCCCAGAATTGCTTTTTTGAAATCTGATTGTCTTCGATGACAAGATAATGTCCTGCTTCTAAAAGATGTATGTCTTCGAATAAGGTGAGGTCGTCAAATGTATTCTGGAATGTAAAATAATCAATGAGCGCGCGGTGATTCAGCCTGGCTTGAACCCCTTCCACCTCAAGAAGCGCCTTGATTTCAGAGGCAAAAATCAGAAGATTATTCTGAACGGTGTAATAAAGAGGTTTGGCGCCATATCGATCTCGAGCCAGGATCAGTCTGTTTTTTTGGCCGTCCCAGAGGGCAAAGGCAAAGATACCGTTCAGCCTGTTGAGGGCCTCAAGCCCATATTCCTCATATAAATGAATAATGACTTCGGTGTCGGATTGAGAGAAAAAAGAGTGCCCTGTTTCCTTGAGCTGCTGCCTAAGTTCCTTGAAATTATAAATCTCACCGTTGAATGTAATCCAGAGGCCATTGGCGCGGTTTGACATGGGCTGGTGGCCGGTGGGAGTCAGGTCAATGATAGACAGTCGCCGGTGACCTAGAGCGAGGTTGAAATCCCCGTTCCCATTAAAGGCATGATCCCATTCTTCACGGCTCTTGGCCGCGGGCACATTCTGAGCAAACTCCACCCAGTAGCCTTCATATTTATATGGTTCATCCCTGACGTGAAAAAAAACATAGCCCTCGTCATCCGGCCCTCGATGCCGCATGACATCGCACATGCTTTTCAAGGCATAGGCCGGAACGGTTTTTCTATTCAGATGATATAAACCTGCAATCCCGCACATTTTATAAAATCACAACCTAATTTAATCTTATCTGTTTTAGCCATTTGATAAGCTTCTTCATCACTCGCGATAACGCTTCCCAGGTTCCCAAGGCAGGGGAGGGAGTTATATATAAATCCCGAGGCGCTTTCATCACGCATTACGGGTAATATGCCGCGGATGGTTTCCCCTTCAAGGGCGGCAAGGTATTCATCATGGCAGTTCAAAAGATCCAGCGGAAAATTTTAAACTGAGAAGTGTAGTAGCCCAAACTGCATTCCTGTTGTAATAGATACTGATCATAAGCACGATTTTTTTCAGGCTTCAGCCTTACTACTTTCATTTTCTTTATATGGTGATGATCTATCTCATTAAAGCGCTGTTGAGGAAGCATATGGCAATTTTCGCTTTCCTGGCTTAACTTGTTTCGGTACCACCAAGTTAAGCACGGCTGTTTTCGCAATGATCCCTCTTTGTGTTAAGCATGAATCATGCCATACTTCTACTTGACGTATTGGTGCTTTATTTCAGGAAAATTTAAATTAAATCAGCGCTGTGGGTGGGTAAAAAAAGTCGTTTTAATAAATGTCTTGGGCAAGACTTGCCGACTTATCTACGATTCATTTTTTAAGCTTCGAATTTCTTCACGCTGCTTCTGGAAGATATAATGAACAATAGAGTCCTGATCTTCCGGCAATATATCAACGAAGATCAGTCCAATCTTGTTCCTTGCTTTTTTCATCCCTTTACCCGTGTATGGTTTCTGCCATAATACCTTTGCGGCAATGTCCATGCTCCGGTGCGGCTGGGAGGGTAAAATCAGGCCGATTTCCAGTGCGGCGCCTTGTGGCAGTTTATCCGAAGTAATAAAGCAAAGCCCCGTGGCGGAAATATCGATCGTCCTGGCTTGATATTTATAATCTCTCAACCCAACTTTTTCACTCAGCATTTCGATCAGGTAATTGAGCTTTTTATCCATTTTGATTAAAAAAGCTTCAAGCGGGTCGTTTTCATTCAACTCTTGACCTGATTCGGGTTTTTTAAACCAGGATGAAACCGGACTAACCTGGCGGATGTAATCGCTCGCATCTTCAAGGATGTTGTATCCCAGAACACTGCTCATGGGCATCCGAATTTCTTTGCGGGTGTCTTTTTCAGGCATAGCTGGCTTCCTTTATTCTTGAGTTAATATTAAGATCCTGGGTGGTTCGAATTGTATTTCTGCCGTCTTCCTTGGCTTGATATAAGGCCCTGTCCGCTAAACTAACCAAATCGCTGGCCTGCCTGACCAGGGGAATATTACTGGCTGCCAACCCCTGGCTGATGGTCAGTTTCAGAGGATTTTCACTGACAGGGAGCCTTGTTTGTTTCATTTTTTCTCTGATGCGTTCAGCCAGTAAAAGGGCTTTTTCTTGTGAAGTGTCCGGGAGGATAACAGCAAATTCCTCACCACCAAATCTGGCTGGAAAATCTACTTCCCGCGTGCATTTGGAAATAACGCCAGCCACGGTCTTGAGCACTTCATCTCCGATCTGGTGACCAAAGCGGTCATTGACGGATTTGAAATGATCGAGGTCAATCATGAGTAATGACATGGGTCTCCGGTAGCGCGTGACCCTTTTGAATTCGCGCTGGAGGTTTTCCTCGAAAGCTCGCCGATTGAATAAGCCTGTCAACGGATCACGAGTGGCCATTTGCACGGCTACCTCATGCTGATGGGCGTTCCTAAGAGCCTGGGCTGCCTGCAGAGCCACGCTTTCCAGGAGCAGCATGCGATCAATATCCACTTCCGGTTCCTTATAAAAATACAGCACAAGCAAGCCATATTTATCTCCGGCCACGACCAGAGGAAGTACAATCCGGTGCGAAGGGCAACGAGTAAGCTGACGGTCGGGTTTTAAAGTTTTTGTAAAACGACGATCTATAGCTCTTGAGGCTTGTTCCTTGTTCAGCTGAGGCATTAAATCATCTGCCAGACGTCTTACCAGTTCGGGGCTCAGGCGCCGGTTCGCGTATAAACGTACCCTGCCTTGCGAGGCGAAATCGGAAATGATTATGCTCAAATTTGGTTTAATCAGCCAGGTCAGGGCAGCGCTGATCAGGTCAAAAATCGCCTGGCTTTGGAGCGTTGAACTCAAGTCAGTGCTCAATTGATAAAGAAACCGCACTTGTTTTGTCTTATCATTAAGCGCAGCCTGTTCTTTTACCAACAGTTCTTGATTCTTTTTTAGCTCACTATTAGCTGCCTTTAGATCGTAAGTCAGCTTAAGAATTTCATGGAAGGCTTCTTTATTCTCCAGTCCTGTTTCAATGGCCTGTGTGAGTTTGTCAAATTGGATCGGCTTGTGCAAACAGGCCAGGGCGCCCGCCATTATCCAACTCATAGACTTATCCAGATCAGACCGCCGGCACATGACAATAAAAAAGCTGTCCAGATTTCTTGCTTGAAGTACCCGGGAAAGGTCATCCGGCGTCAAACCATTGACTGCTTCATCCAGGATAATCAGGTCAGGAACTAAATTGGTAAGATGATTTAAGGCTTTGTCGGCACCGGCTACGGAAAAGACCTCAAAACCCTGTGAATTCAGGACCATAGTTAAATAGTCCCTGTGAGAGTTCTCAGGATCAACAAGCAGGATTGAAACCTTTTTCAAGAAAAACTCCTCTATCCCTTTATTTCTTACTGCAAGTTTGAGCATTTTTTATGCCAAAAATCTTTAGGAAAGAATGAACCGGTTCATCACAGGGGAACACTCGCTATTTGTCTTTTCAGCTCATGATATAAAAGATGAGACCTCTGCAAAACTTCGTCCTTTAGCCGAACTCATGAGCGCCGCTTCGCTGACGCTGCAGCGGTGTATGTTGTACGAAAATTTAAGTCCTCGAAATATTTAACACATTCCTGCGGGTTAATTTTTCGCCTTCCGCGATTTCAACAAAATTACTGGTTTTGCAGAGGCCTCATATTACGTCTGTTATTGTAAAAGATGAGATTGATAAATTTATTCAATCGGGATAACCGGTTATTACTCGCGTATTGGTGAATCCCGACTGGTTTTTTGCAGACGCAGTTACCCCAATGTTTCCAAATATATATATCTTCCTAAGGTACAGTACTCCTTGAAACCAATCCGGCGGTATAGTCCCAGACCTAGATCTGATGCCTGTAATATGCCTATACGATAGGCCATTTGGCGGGCCTCAATTAATGGTGTCAGGGTCATGGCGGCGCCAATTCCTCTGCGTCTGGCCTTTTTTATGGTAGCCACATAATAAATCCCGGCCACTCCAGCTCCTAAAAAGAGGGTCGAAGAAGCAACTGGTGTCCCATTTAATCTGCCGACATAGTGACGTCGAGGAAAGGATTTTGTCAGATCAAGACCGTTGAAGTGCTTGAGCAGTGCCTTGGCGGCAAATTGTGGCAAATTGAATCCCATGCTAACCGGGTAGAGCCAGTCCTTTAAATCCTTCTCGTTTTTAACGCGTTCAATTTTTAAATCTTTGGGTAAGGGCATGTCTTTATTGACCGTGAGCAGGTCAAGAGCCATCCCGGGCTGGTTCCCGGCAAAAACAAGTCCGTGAGCTCTGAGATGTTTCTCTAAATCCGGGGGGTGAGTGCAGGGGCCGGTCCACCACATCATCGGTGTGTTTCGGTATTTAAAATAATTAATTGTTTCTTCGATTCTTTCGTCAACAGTGTCAGACGAAAGCCGCGCGCATAATACCCCGTTAAAGAGGGGATAGGGTATGCCGGTGTAAATCCAGGTCATGTCCGGATCCTGATGTAATTCAGCTCCATCGCCGCACCCGAAAGCGATATATCCATCGATCTGGTTGGCGTCTATGGCCTTGGTCAAGGCATTGAGGGAAAAATCATTTAAAACGTTAGCCATTTGTCTAAACATTTAAGCCGAACTTAAGGAAAAATTTGGTGTAAGCGGCAATTCGCTCAATATTATAGCGAATGATTTAAATAAGTCCAAGCTTGTTCGAATAAATAAGGGATTCGAATGGATTTAGAGCGTTTGTCATAAATAAGTTCCGTTTGGCCTTGGGGCAGGAGGAGATTTAGTTTTGGCCATTCTTGTAAGCCACCTTACGGCAAACGCCAAAACATCATGTAATTGCCACTTGTTATATCATGTAAGCCGCTGTTAGAGGCTTGATTTACCTTAGTAATCAAACGGAACATAATTCTGGCAATTACTATAAATCAATATAAAGCAGGGGGCTTTCCGCGTGTAACCTGGCAGGCACGGTAACGACATGATTTATCTTAAAATAGATAAACCACAAGAGATGAGGCATAAACTGCCAAAATGATAACAGAGATGCCTTGGCAGTGGATTGCCTCACTGGCTTGTGAGCTGTCAATAAACGAACCGGGCGAATTTTCAGCGGGGAATTGGCCTTAGACCATTACGTTTACAATATTTTCAAACATTTGTTGCAGTTTTGCGACTGCTTTCAGTATCTCTTCCGGCGGAATGGTTCGAATGACCTGTTGAGTTTTAGCATTGATAACTCTGATCACGGTTTTTCCGGTGGCTTCATCAACGGAAAACTGCAGGCGGAAGTTGTTTTGCAGGTTATAGACCTCAAGAGCATTTGATAGAGCTTCACTGTTATCACCAGGTACCGTTGGCGGTGATAGTATCCTTGATAACTCTGCATTAAACGCAGCATTGACGTTCACAGTATTTGTTATTGATTGAATCTCGCCCATTTTAAAACCTCTGAATGGGTTTCTACCTATTCGTTATTCTTATCGGCTTTTTCAACTCAGAACTTAATTATTTTTTTAGCAAGTTATATCAATAAGTTGAACTTGATTTTCAAGAAAAATACCAATGGTTTGTGGCTGGGATTCCCGGTCAAGTGAGGCGATCAAATATTGACTCGAAATATTAGGTAAATCTAATCTTATTACTTAAGTTTAGAAGACTTTTAGCCGATAAGTGGTTTGAAACAGTATCAGCAATCTATGGACAGGGGGAGGTGTGGATTCTGTTATTTCCATTGCCGATTACTGGTTTTTCAAAGAATCAGGCAAGGATGCCTATATTCTACCGCTTTTGGCGGGCAAACAAACTTTCATGGAGGAATAAATTATGGGTTTAGTTATTAATCATAACATGATGGCTATGACCGCGGCGCGTAACCTTTCCAATGTCTATGGGGCGCTCTCAAAATCCACGGAACGTCTGTCTTCAGGCTTGCGGGTTGTCTCGGCCGCCGACGACGCAGCCGGGCTGGCTGTCCGCGAATTAATGCGGGCCGACATCGCGGTGCTGAATCAGGGAGTCAGAAACGCGAGCGACGCCATTTCAATGATTCAGACGGCTGAGGGCGCTCTCGGCATTATCGATGAGAAGCTCATTCGTATGAAAGAACTGGCGGAACAGGCCGCCACCGGTACTTATACTACCGCTCAGCGTGAGATAATGAATTCAGAGTATCAGGCCATGGCGGCTGAGATCGACCGAATCGCCAACGCTACCGAATTTAACGGTGTTACGCTGCTCGACGGTTCTCTCGAAACCCTGAACGATGGCGACGGCCTGAAAGTTCATTTTGGCACGGGAAACAGCTCGTCTGAAGACTACTATTTCATCAATATTGATGATGTCAGGGCTACAGAAAATACCGGTCTTCAGGTCGGATGGAATAATAGCTATACTGATGTTTGGGTGAATCAAACTGATGTCGCGGCCAAGACAATTCCAGAACAACGGGCTCAGCCGTTAGCACGGAACTGGATAACATTGTAGGGTTATATGAAGTGACCAGCGGCACCACGGACCTTCAAACCCTGGTGGATTCCATCAATATGGGAACAGCTGCCCGGGTTACTCTAAATTATGATTATTTAAGTGCTGGTTCAACCCTGGCTGAGGCTTTCGGTATTGCTGACTCCGCGACCAATGTCCATATTAGCGTGGGTGATGTTAAGGTCGGAATATATGCCTCAGGTGCAGCCGGCGCCGCCAGGTTAGATAGTGATGTAGATGTTTCCTTCGTTACCAGCGTAATTGTAGTCGAAGATTTTATGGAAACGCTTACTTCAGCAATCAATACCGCTGACGGTAATGTTTTTGCCGTGTGGAATGGTGACTCCAGCGGAAATGCTGTCATGGTTTTTGCCAAGGATGCAGGAACGACCGGGAATACCTTGCAGGCCCAGGAAGACATTTGCGCCGTTGGCGCGACTTTCGCGTTGGTGGGTGATAATGTCACCACGACTTCCGCTGTGGGTGGAATAACAGGTGGTACCTTCTCCGGCGGCGGCGAAAATTGGGTCACGGCTTCAATTGACGTGGATGGGGATGGTAACTATCATCTGCAAATCGCTGGTAACGCAACCGGCACTGGCCACGATATTAATTTCTTTGAAGCAGCCAACGCCACTGGATACGGCGGCGGCGGAATTTCTGGCGCCAGTTCCTGGATCGGTTCTCTTTCGTCTTACGATGAAGCGAGCGCTACCGAGTGGGTGCAAGCCAATAATGCCAGTGGATCAAACGC
>JAFDLS010000071.1 GCA_019306365.1 Deltaproteobacteria bacterium | reverse complement strand
AGGATTTTCGAAAAG
The DNA here is from genome assembly GCA_019306365.1 of Deltaproteobacteria bacterium. Classification (GTDB taxonomy): domain Bacteria; phylum Desulfobacterota; class Desulfarculia; order Adiutricales; family JAFDHD01; genus JAFDHD01. The sequence goes on along the minus strand of JAFDLS010000071.1, from coordinate 14,108 downwards.
CCCCAATCGAAATTTCATCTTCAGGACGCGTGAAACAGAGATATCAATATCAGACTCGATAATGAGACCTTTTTTCAACGCGTCTTTGAGACCTTCAGGATACTCAACCGGATTAGGAAGTTCCACATCCAGACCGGCTTTCAGAGCCGCGGCAGCGGCCTCGGCCCGGCCATCAGCTACTCGATGGAGCTCCCCATCTGTCTCGAAGAATTTCGGAAAGAAGCCACCTGGAGGCAGCCGGCGCTTCACCGTCAAAATCCTGGTAGGCGTTCATGACCGAAAGCGCGCCGCCATTTTTAACGGCCATTTCAAAAGGCATGAGAAACACGTCCATGAATTCACGGCGACCGACATGGGCTGGAGCGAAATTTCTGCCTCCTTCACTAAAGGAGTAGCCCGCGAAATGCTTGAGAGTGGCTATCACGCCCTCACTAATAGTGTTCCCTTGAAGCCCTTTGACGTAACTGGAAACCATGGTCCCGACAAGGTAGGGGTCTTCTCCGACAGTTTCCTCGATTCGTCCCCACCGCGCGTCACGAGCCACGTCTGCCACTGGCGCGAGCCCCTGGTGACTGCCAACCGCGCGCATCTGACGTCGAATAGCGTCTCCCACCTGTTCAATGAGATCGGGATCCCAGGTGGAACCAAAATTCAAGGGCGAGGGGAATGAAGTGGCGCCCTGAGCCATGAATCCGGTGAGGCATTCTTCATGGCAAATAGCCGGTATGCCGAGTCTGGTGTTTTCTACGAGGTCTCGCTGAATTTTATTAACGGCCTTGGCCCCCTTTTTAGGGTCAACCGGCCGGGTGCCAAAAGGTCGAGTGATCTGTCCGATACCATGGCGCATCGCTTCAGCCGGATCAAATGAGGCAGACATTAAATTTTGATTTGGTGCAACCTCACCTGAGTCAGGATCAAGAAAAAGCCAGACCGAGGTAAGCTGAGCGATTTTTTCTTCAATCGTCATGCGTTCGAGTAAATCCTGCACGCGTTTTTCAATGTCTTTGGTTTGATCCTTATACGCCGGGGTTGTCATTTTAAACCTCTTGATTCACTGCCTGGTTTTTGGTTTCTATAGTAATTACCAGAATTGTTTCCCATTTGATTGCTAAGCTAAATCAAGCCTCTAATAACGGCTGACATGATGTAACAGGCGGCAATTACATGATGTTATAGCGTTTGTCATAAGGTGGCTGATAAGATTGACCGAAACTAAAGTTTTTCCTATTCCAGGGTCAAACGGAAAATATTTATGACAAACGCTCTAGTTCATTGAACTTTCAATCGATTGTCTTTGTTAAAAGGAAATAATTTGCGGCAATCGCTCACAGTTTAATCAAGAAGCGATACTGTGCTATTGGGGTACTAAATACCATTCAAGCAGATTACGGTCAATTTATTTGTTGGAAAAGAGTTCGTTTTTTAAAGGGAGGTAATTGAGGGCTTAAAAGGTTTTTAGAGGCCGATTAAAGCGTGGACCATTAAAACACTCCCTTGAGATCTTTGCAAAACCAGTAATTTTGTTGAAATCGCGGAAAGTAGAAATTTAACCCGCAGGAATATTACTAATATTTCGAGGACTTAAATTTGAGCCTGACATATGCCGCTGCAGCGTCAGCGAAGCGGTGTTCAAGAGGTCAGCTAAAGGACGAAGTTTTGCAGAGGTTATCTTAATAAGTCATGCGGGGATGTTGTCGATTGTTTTATAATTTTTTCTGATTCTGTTTTTGGAAAGTTCCGGAATTTCCCGTTAGCGGCGTTGGAGTTGAACCAAATCCTTATTGCAAAGAATGGCCTTGATTAGAATGCTAATGGCTGGCTCTACGCCGGCTTTTTTATCTTAACAGGAGCCCGTTGCAAAAACCGACGAAAAGAGTAACAAGCCACAAGGTTATAAACTGTGATGAATAATCACAACTGATTCAGCAATCCGAAGGTTCTTTCCTGGTATTTTTGCAACAGACTCCTCGGTTATTTTTTCTCTCTGAACACCTGTATATTTACCAGCCGCCCATCAACAAAGTCTATAGAGGAAACGTTTCATTTTACTGGGTAAACCCCCTAGGAAACAGGGAATTATCCTGCCAACGACTTGCTGAAAAAGAGGCTTTCAAATCTGCCGCCGCAAAGTAACCTGAAGTACCATAAAAGCCGGCGTTACACGGCTATTATTTGACCTGATGGATAATAAACTCCTATCAACATCGCTTTTTTTTACTGCAGTATCTGTTATTGCGCAATGTCTCTCGTGTTGTCTTTTCTTAGACTTTTTCCTCGTTTGGTGAAGAAAGTTCTTCATTAGAATTTTTATGCGAAGGTGTCAAGCAATATTGACGCCACTCGCAATGCATATCTTTACAATCAACTCGCCCCCGGCGGAAGCAATCAGAATTGCCGTTAGAACGCTGAATGCTTCTAATCAGCAGGACTAGGTCCAGAAAATTTTTTTTCAAGCCAACTCCTTTGAAAATCTTGATTAGATTTACTTTGTTCTCAACCGCTTTTGGGGTTGGCAAGCTAAAGGATCATATTGTAAATCCAAGGACATTTGTTCTTGAAATGAACGTCTATAGTAATTGCCAGAACTACATTCCGTTTGATTACTGAGGTAAATCGAGGCTCTAACAACGGCTGCCATGATATAACAAGTGGCAATTACATGATGTTTTGGCGTTTGTAGTAAGTTGGCTTAGCAGAATGGCCGTAACTAAACCTTCTCCTACCCCAAGGCCAAAAGGAACATATTTATGGCAAACGCTCTAAATGTCCCTGCTTCCAGATTTTAAACACGCTCGGAGCATGACCGAACTATGTTGAGTACAGTTATTATTCAATTATCTAGATTTGTACATAGGGGAAAAATTCATTTTATTGAGGGAATTTCCCATAAGATGGGAACTTATCCCAGGGGAGGGCGTTATTTTTAAGAGAGACCTTTGCAAAACCAGTAATTTTTTTGAAATCGCGGAAGGCGAAAATTTAACCCGCAGGAATATTACCAATATTTCGAGGACTTAAATTTGAGACTGACATATGCCGCTGCAGCGTGAGCGAAGCGGCGCTCATGAGTCCGGCTAAAGGACGAAGTTTTGCAGAGGCCTCAAGCAGGAAATGGTCCTGGATAGACTCAATCTTTCCAGAGATCAACGTCAATCAGACCGAGTCTCACCGCATAGCGCACCAGCTCCATAGTGCTATGAACTTCAAGTTTGTTCATAATGTTGGCCCGGTGGTTTTCAACGGTTTTAGGGCTGATAAAAAGCTTTTCCCCAATTTTTTTGGTGGAGAGCCCTTCGGCCAGCAGGCGCAGAACCTGCTGTTCTCTCGGGGTCAGGGTGCCATAGCCTCTATCTGTGATCTTAGCCTCATGTTCACCGAATTTTGTCAAGCTTTCAACAACTTTATGAGAAAGTGAGGAATCTATAAAGTAATTTCCTTTGGAAATGGCCAACAGGCACTCCACCAGCTTTTCAGCCGCCGACTCCTTACCCATGTATCCTGTCGCGCCCGCGCGAAAGGCTTCAGCGATATAATCGATTTTGGAATGCATGCTGAGGATGGTGATTCGCGTGTCAGGCAACTCGCTTCGAATTTCACGCGTCACCTCAATACCACTTTTGTCCGGCAAAGATATATCCATAACCACCAGATCGGGGTTGAGGTCTTTGGCTTTTTCAAACCCTTCATCACCGCTGCCCGCTTCTCCAACGATCTCAAGCCCTTGTTGACCTTCCAGGATTGACCTAAGCCCCGCCCTGAAAAGGGGATGGTCATCAATTATCAAAACAGTTTTATTGTTGTCCAATGGTCTCCTCCGTGTAAGGGATCTCTACCCTGATTTTGGTGCCGAGGGTTGGGCGAGATTCAATTGTAATCTTACCATTAAGTAAAGCAACCCTTTCCTGCATACTTTGTATTCCCATGTGCCTCTCGTTATAGGCGGCCTCTAGTCTGTTTTCCACCAGAAAGCCTTTTCCATTATCTTCTATTTGAAGGATAATATTCGGGAAAGAGGCCACCAGGCGGATCGTGATTTGACTGGCGGCAGCATGCTTCTTGATGTTGTTCATGCCTTCCTGAATCAATCGATATAATGTTATCTCTGTGTCGAAGTCCAACTTGACGTCGTCCATGCCAGCGGAAATGAAATCAACTTTGCTTCCATTTCGATGGGAGAACTCTTCACAATGTTGATATATTGTTTGAACCAGTCCCAGCTGATCCAAACCAGCCGGCCTCAAGTCATAGGCCAGGTTCCGAACGGTCATAATACAATCGGTTGCCATTTTTGATAATTCATTAACTTTTCTTTTTTTGTCCCCAGAAGTATCGGGGCAATCATCGAAAATGGTGTCGATTTTGATTTTCAAGGCAGAAAGGTCCTGTGCCAGATGGTCATGCAAGTCAGCAGAAAGCTTTTGCCGCTCTATTTCGTGCGCCTTGATCAGTTGCTGGGAAAGGTTGTGGATACGATCTTCAGCCTTTTTACGTGAAGTAATGTCCTGTATCTGAACCATGTACCCACTGAAAGGTTGTCCCCCTTTCAGGCCCAAAGGGGTTATTAACACGTCAATATAAATGTTCTCGGTTTTTGTTGTCCTGTACAGATTGCGTTTTTTTACCTGTTCAAAATCATAGTAGGTTTCATATTTGACGGTTTTGCCTTCGATTAATTTTGCTTTAGCGTCATCAGGAACATTAGGGTTGTCGTAGAGTCTGAAGCCTATCAAATCATTCGGTTCAAAGATGCCGAATATCTCAAAACATGACTTGTTGGCTTCAACCAGGATTCCTTCTGAGTTGAATATCTCGATACCAATGGGTGATTCATTGAAGATACTTCTGAATTGTTCTTCACTCTCCCTGAGGGCCTGCTCCGCGCGTTTGCGGGCGCTTATATTCCGGTCCACGCCCCGGTAGCCTAGCAGATTCCCGGTTTTGTCAAGGATTGGAAGCCCATTTGTCTCAATAATGACTTTATGCCCATTTTTATGAATTAAAGAAAATTCGAGCGCCTCAAAAGGCTTCTTTTTATCGCGGTACTGAAGGATTGTGTTTTTTAATACTTCTTTTTCTTCCTGCGGGTAAAAGTCGAAAAAATACCTGCCGATCATCTCATCGGGACGATACCCTAAAAGAGACTCCACTACGGGATTTGAATAGATGTATTTGCCTTGCGTGTCCACCTCCCAAATCCAGTTGGATGTTCGCTCAACTAAATCCTGGAATCTTTCTGTGATGTCATTCAGTGATTCCTTGAGTTTATATTCGCGAAAAACCTTGTCAATGACACTGGGAAGCAGGGTGAAGAAGTCCACGGATTTGACCAAATAATCCCAGGCGCCCAGTTTTATTGCCTCCACGGCAATTTTTTCATCTCCCTGACCGGTTATCATGATCACCGGGATTTCCCGGTCCTTTTGTCTTAATTCTTTCAGGAAATCAATACCGGTCATTCCGGGAAGAACATAATCGGTGATGATGATATCCGGCGAGATAGTACCCACCTTTTCAAGGCTGTCACTGGCGCTGGAGAAATGATGAACTGAGGCTTCCGGAAAATTTTTAATTACAGCGCGTTTCATAAGGTCATAGTGCGCCTCTTCGTCCTCAACGATCATCAATTTTAATGAATCCGTGGTCATGTGACTTTCAATCTGCTTTCAGCGTATTAAGTAAATCTTCCTTGTTTAGAAACTGGGCGGTTTATTGAGCAGCATCCAATAGGAATCTATCTGCATAACTTTTTCCTCGAATTCCTGAAAGCCCACCGGCTTTATCAGATAGCTGTTGGCATAGTTCTTATAAGACTGCTCGATATCAGCCTCATTTTCTGAAGTGGTGAGCATGATCACCGGGATTTGCCTCACAGCAGGATGTTGTTTTATGGTTTTTAATACTTCTATACCGTCAATACCAGGCAGTTTGATGTCCAGGATGATCAAACCAGGGCAGGGGTACTCGGCTTTATCAGAGTAGTCACCACAGTTCATGAGGTAATCAAGCGCTTGCTCTCCGTCTGGCACAATGTCAATTCGGTTAGCGTTACCTGTTTTTCGAATGGCGCGTTTTGTCAATTCTGCATGAGCTTCTTCGTCTTCCACCAGCAGGATGTTGGAAGGCTGATATTTCATTATAAATTCTCCTTATTTCGTAACGTAAAGAAAAATGTGCTCCCCTCGCCCGGTTTTGATTCCAGCCAAATTTTTCCTCCATGGTGCTCGATAATACGTTTGATAATCGTCAAGCCTACCCCAGTCCCTTCATTGTTTTTTTGCGTTGACGGGAGCCTTTGAAATACCTGAAATATTTTATCAAAGTATCTTTCCTCAATTCCTATCCCGTTATCTTGAACAAAGAACACTTCACCTCCATTTTGTTTTTTTGAGCCGATGTCAATGCGTGGGGCAGAGTTATCATCCCCCATATATTTAATTGCGTTTGATAATAGATTTTCCATGACTTGCCGCATTCTTTTTCTTTCCGCGTATATGGAGGAAAGCCCTTCCTGGATATTCACCTCAATGCCCTGCGCCGCAACCTGAGGCTGAAACTCAGCCACAACCTCTTCCACAAGATCGGTAAATGAAAACGCAGCCTTTTCTTCATTCAGACGCCCAATGCGAGAGAGTTCGAGCAGATCTTCGAGTAAATTCTTCATCCTGAAGCTGGCTTCGTTCATATAATTGAGGTGTTTATTCCCATCCTGCGTGAGAAGGTTCCCAAAATCCTCTCGCAAGGCGCCGATATAACCTTCTATGGTCACCAGGGGCGTCTTCAGATCATGGGAAACAGTATATAGGAATGTTTCAAGCTCCTCGTTTTTTTTCTCGATTTCCGCTAACAAAGCCACGAGCCGTTTTTCATTATTCGCCAGTTTCCTTTCAGTTCGTTTTCGTTCGCTGATTTCATGAAAGGCGGAATCCCTGGCAATTCTGTACATCTGCATTCTTTTGAGCAGGGAATACGTGAGCAAAGCCATGACCGTTGAAATGGCCAATCCAAAAGCTAAAAATTGGAGATTCCCGGTTGCCGCTGAATTGTAAATAAAGGGTTTGGGCTCAATCTCCAACTGCCAGGTTTTAAAAGTGAATTTAATTTCCCGCCGCACGTACAGCCTGCTCTGCTGTATATCGGATTCACCTGGTACCTCACTTAAGTAAATGAGTCGATCAAATTCGTAGATTCTGATCCAATATTTCTTGAACAGCTCTTTGGCTAAGCTCACGTCCATGATGTGCTTTATCTGAAAGACCCCGTTTAGATACCCTTGTAACTCATCATCATGAACCAGAGCCCAGAACGTATCGAACCCAAGTCCTCCCTGAAAAAGTTCAACACTAGGCGTAGCCGCGTAATTGTTATATTGAGCGACCTTTTCGAATGTTGCCCTGTAGCCATAATCACTATGTCGGCGTACGTTTTTACCCTTGGCTTTTTTATTGCTGGCCTGAGGAGGGTAAACCCATCGAATAACACCTTCCGGGGAAATCCAATTTATCCCCATAAAACCTGGATAATTGTAGTAAACAGACTCAGCGAATTGAAGAAAACGCTGTTGACTGAAATCAGACGGGTCTCTTTCCACCCACCTTTCGGCCATTAGTTTCAGGGAAGCCATTTGTGCGTTCATCAGACCTTCGATACGAATTCGTACTTGTTCCGCTGTAGTTACCGTATGATTCAGAACAAGTTCGCGTTCGTGGTTGTTCTGGTTTTGCCAGAGGGCAACCGTTATGCCGCCGAAAATCAGGAAAACGACCAGCGAAAATATTATTTTTAAGTGAGACGCCACCGCTCCCCGTAGGCCTGCCTTTTATAGTAATTGCCAGGATTACGTTCCGTTTGATTACAGAGGTAAATCAAGACGCTAACAGCGGCAGCCATGATATAACAAATGGCAATTACATGATGTTCGGCGTTTGTCGTAAGGTGGTTTACTAGAATGCCGGAAACTAAATCTTCTCCTGCCACATGGCCAAGCGGAACATATTTATGACAAACGCTCTAATAGTCCATCAAAATCAGCTTCCTGTCAGCTAGGACCATTATCCACAAAACGGTAGGTTTTTCAACTCCAAGCTTTAAAATTTGTCATTTCCATAGATTATAGTAATTGCCAAAATTAACTTCCGTTTGATTGCTAAGGTAAATCAAGACGCTAACAGCGGCAGCCATGATATAACAAATGGCAATTACATGATGTTTTGGCGTTTGCCATAAGGTGGTTTACGAGAATGTCAGAAACTAAATCTTCTCCTATCCCAGTGTCAAACGGAAAATATTTATGACAAACGCTTTAAATGAAGTGAGGAAAGTATGCAATCGGCAAAAGAGAAACAATCATTGGTTTAAAAAAAGTAAAATCAATCCGGGGATTATTAAAAAAGCGGTGTCTTAATGGGCTTCAGCCCAGGATGAACCAAAACTGATATCCACCAGCAGCGGCACCTTTAAACGAACCGCGCCTTCCATCTCTCTTCGCACCAGGTCGGATAGTTCCTCGACACTTTCTTCAGCAACCTCAAAAACAAGTTCGTCATGAACCTGCATGATGAGTTTAGCCGGGAAATTGGTTTCTTTGATGGTCCGGTGGACGGCTATCATGGCTTTTTTTATAATGTCTGCCGCCGTGCCTTGAAGCAGCGTATTGATCGCCATTCGTTCGGCCGCCGCCCGTGTGACGGAGTTGCGGCTTTTGATGTTGGGTAACCGTCGTTTCCGGTTAAAGAGAGTGGATACGTATCCATCGATTTTGGCTTGCTCGATGGTTTTATCAATGAAATCCTTGATCCCGCTGTAACGGGCGAAATACTGATCAATATACGCCTGGGCCTTCCTGCGCTCGATTCCGAGGTCCTTTGCCAGACCAAAAGCCCTTTTACCGTAAATAATACCAAAGTTAATGGCCTTGGCGTCACGCCGCATCTCGGAAGTAACCATATCGGGAAAAACATTGAAGATCTCAGCCGCGGTGCGCGTATGGATGTCTTCCCCCGAGGAAAAAGCGGCAAGCAGCCCTTCGGCAGCGGAGCAGTGCGCCAGTACACGCAGTTCAATCTGCGAGTAGTCGGCTGCCAGGATCAAAGAGCCAGGCTCAGGAACGAAAGCGGCTCGAATACGCAGGCCTTCTTCGGTCCTGATGGGGATGTTCTGCAGGTTGGGATCTGAACTCGACAGCCTCCCGGTAGCGGTTCCCGCCTGGTTGTATGACGTATGGACACGACCCGTTTTCGGGTTGATCAGCTGAGGCAGGGCGTCCGCGTAAGTCGAACGCAGCTTAACCAGCATACGATAGCTCAGAATTTGAGCTGGCAGGGGATGAACTTCGGCTAACTTCGTCAGGACCTCCTCGTCCGTGGAGTACCCAGTCTTCTTTTTCGTTTTTTTTCCTTGAGGCAGTTTCAGATCCTCGAACAGAATTTCACCAACCTGCTTGGGGGAGTTAATATTGAACTCACGTCCGGCTAATTCGTAAATCCTGGCTTCCGACCTCCCGGCTCGCTCAGCCAGTTCCCTGGAAAGGTCTTGAAGCGGCCCGACGTCCAGCTTCACGCCGTTCATTTCCATTTCAGCCAGAACTTCAATCAAAGGCAGTTCCACTTCTTCATATAAATCCAAAAGAGTGTTTTCCCTAAGTTTGGACCGAAGGATATTTGACAAGATCAAAGCCAGGTCCGCGTCTTCGCAAGCGTAATCCCGTGCCGCGTCCGGTGATACAGTTTCGAATCCAATTTTTTTATCGCCCACAACGTCCAGGTAGGATATCGGATTATGGTATAAATAAGTTCGAGATATGCGGTCGAGGTTATGCTGCCTTTCTCCAGGGTCAAGCAGGTAGGACGCTATCATGGAATCATCGCCGATGGGCCTGAGTTCTATACCATGTCGGCGAAAAACAATATAATCGTATTTGATATTCTGTCCGACCTTTAGGACCTTTTCCGACTCAAGGATTGGACCGAGCGCCTTAAAAACAATGTCCAGAGGTAGCTGAGAAGCTTCAGGGCTTTGATGGGCCATGGGAATATAGAACGCCCGGTGAGGTTTAGCCGCGAGTGACATACCCACGATCCCGGCCCGCATGGGGTCGGTGGACGTGGTTTCCAGATCCACGGAAAGCCGCTCTATATTTTTAATTTCCTCTGTCAGGGAGGCCAGTTTTGCCTCGGTGTCCACAAGATGATAGTCGTCATAACTGATAGTCTTTTCCGGTTCCAGATCGGCCAGGAAACGGGTGAAATCAAGTTCCTTGTAAAGCCGGCGCAACTCTTCCACGTCCGGTTCGGTTATTCGCATTTCATCTAAAGTCAATTTCAAATCGGCGTCGGTCTTCAGATGCGCCAGGTCCCGCGCCAGGTATGCTTCTTCTTTATGCTCGATTAGCTTTTTTTTCAAACTGGCCTGTTTGACGTTGTCCAGGTTTTCATAAATGTTATCCAGGGTTCCATATTCCTGTATGAGCTTGATCGCGGTTTTTTCTCCCACGCCGGGTATGCCGCTGTAATTGTCCGTTGTATCACCCATTAGACCTTGAGCCTCCAGAAAGCCGCTTGGAGTGACCCCAAAGCGTTCCTTAAGCGATTCCATGGACATGTATCCTTCCCTTTTGGGATTGGGGTCGTACATAGTCACGCCTTCAGAAAGAATCTGGTAGAAATCCTTATCCGCCGCGACAATAACCACCTCGACCCCCTGGGCCTGGGCCTGAGTGGCCAGGGTGGCGATGAGGTCGTCAGCTTCCAGTCCGGTTGTTTCCAACCGGGGCAGTTTAAAGGCGTCTGTGATCCGGCGGATATAATCCTGCTGCTGAATAAGCTCCTGAGGCATGGGGGGGCGGTTAGCCTTATATTCTGAAAATATCTGGTGACGGAAGGTAGGGCCTTTGGCGTCAAAGGCCAGGACCATGAACTCCGGTTTTTTTTCACGAAGGATTTTGTTAATAGTCGCCACAAAGCCAAAAATGGGTTGGCTGACCCGTGGAGGTGGTAAAGTGGGGTAAGGCGTGAAAACTTCGGTAAATGTACAAACTGGCGTCAACCAGGTAAATGGTTTTTGTCATGGCCATTATCCTTTTGTTATAGTAATTGCCAGAATTACGTTCCGTTTGATCACTAAGTTAAATCAAGGCTTAAGCAGCGGCTGCCATGATATAACAAATAGCAATTACATGATGTTTTGGCGTTTGTCATAAGATGGCTTACGAGAATGGCCGAAACTGAATTTTCTCTCCCCTAGTTCAAACGGAACATATTTATGACAAACGCTCTAATAAACCAAGCGTTCAGACCGGGTTCATCCCCGAACCTGATCTAAAATGGTGCCTTTATTCATCCGGTAGATGCGATTCGTGGTTTGCTTCAAAAACTCATTGTCATGAGAAATGATAAGATAAGGCAGGTTTGATTTCAAGAGAAGATGAACCAATCTTTCCATGGTCTTGTCGTCCAAACCGGTGGTCGGTTCATCCATAAGGAGCATTTCCGGTTTCATGGCCAGGACCGTTGCCAGTGAGACCAGACGTTTTTCGCCTCCGGAAAGCTTGTAAGTCACACGATTTTCAAAACCGTCCAATTCCAGCTGGCCCAGGGTGTCCTTGACAAGTTTCCGTACTTCGGATTTAGGCACTCCAAGATTCAGCGGCCCAAAGGCGACGTCCTCAGCCACCGTGGGGCAAAAAAGCTGATCATCGGCATCCTGAAACAGAAAACCGATGCGGGCTCTGACATCTCTAAAATCGGATTCTTTTTCCCGGCGACTCCCAAAGATCTCAACCCGGCCTGAATCGGGTTTCAAAAGACCCATAATGATATGCACTAGCGTGGTTTTACCTGAGCCGGTGGGGCCTACCAATCCGGCTCTTCCGTTTTGAGGAAAATTGAAATCCAGTCCTTCGAGAACTTGTTTGCCGCGAGGATAGGTGAAATAGATCTCTTTGAGGCTTATTATGGCAGCAGACTCGTCCATTGTCCCACAGCTAACGCAAATATAAAAATTATTGAAATTACCAGGAATACCAGGTCATTGATTCTCAGGCTGAAGTGATCCAGCAGCCAGAATTTCCCCTGGTATCCTCTTAAGGCCATGGCCTGATAGATTCTCTCAGACCGGTCAAAACTTCTTACCAGAAGCATCCCCACCAGATAGGCTAAACTTCTGTAGGTGTGCCAATTAGTTCGGGGCTTGAAACATCGAATTCGCATCGCCCCTCTCAACCGCAAATACTCCTGGTGCATAACATGGAAGTAGCGAAAGGTGAAGAAAAAAAGCTGAACTAGCTTGTCTGGCACCCATATATGCCTGAGAGCGTGGACCAGCGCGAAAATAGACGATGTGGCCAACAGAGCGATAAGCCCCAGGATAATGGCGTTGGATTTGAGCGTGATGCTCAGGGTGTAGATGATTCCTTCCCGGGTGGCTTCAAGCGGTCCAATAGCAAAAACGGTTTCACCGGGGTATGAAAATGGAAGAAACAGCCAGAGGAGCAAAATGAAACTGTTAACAATCAAAAGACGATAGCCGACCCTCATCATTTTTAGCCTGGCCGCGAGAACCAGCGTCAATGCGGCGACCAGGGCTGCGCTAAGAATGATGAACCGGTCGCCCAGCGCCACGGTCACTGAGAAAAGCACGGCTGTAATGATCTTAATCCGGGGATCAAGACGATGAATGAAGGAAGATCCGGTGGAAAACTCCTCGAAATTCAATTGCAGAGGCCCTGGTTAGTCTTTTTTTCGATTTCGAAAATATAAAATCAAGCCCATAATACCAAAGATGTAGCCAATTCCGCCAATTATTTCGGTTACACCAGGGCCGCTTTCTTTTCGTTTCTCAGCCAGGGATCGAATGATGGGACTCAACCTTAAGTCAAGCGCCTCTTCTACAACGGCCTTTATTTGTTCGATATCTGCCTGGACGGGTTTTTGAGGCGCGGCAATGGCAGTAATTTCCTTTTTGGCCGGGCCGGCCGTTCCCTCAACCGGTTGAGTAATCTTGAGATTAAAATCGTTTTTATGGCCCATAGAGGCGGTAAGCACAATGTGAAGATCTGTTTTTTGAGGCAGTGTAAAAGAAAAATTACCCTTTTCATCGGTTCGGCCTTCCAGGAGCTTTTGACCGGTCGGGTCAAAAACCTCCACCAGACCATTCTTTACCTTCTTGTTTCCGCTGAAATAGCTTTCCGTATAGACCGTGTTTCCATCGAGCCAGGCAAAGACGTTTACTTTATGCGCCAGAGCCGGTGAAGCGTCTAAAATAAAAATTGATACGAGGACCGCTAGCCCGAGGATTCCTAATTTGTATTCCAAACACCTTATTTTATTTAACATAAGCGGCATCCAGCATCTCCGGTCGTACTTTTTTAAGAAACTGTACACAAACGGCCACGATAAGACCCTCGATGATCATTACCGGGAAATGCATAAGGACAATAAGCTTGGCCATGGGCCAGAAGGATTCCTCGGTAAAAATAAGCGACAGGGCCACGGCCAGACTGCTCATGAAGACAGCCCCGGCCCCAGCCAGAAACGAGGTGAACACAGACAAATTGAAGTTATTGTTTTTGGCCGATTTTTCAAAGATATAGTAACAAATGATCGCGGGCAGGGCCATGTTGAGGGTATTGATCCCAAGTGTTGTCAAACCGCCGAATTGAAAAAGAATGGCTTGCAGTGTCAGCCCGACTAAAATAACCGGGAAAGCGACCCACCCCAGAAACAACCCCATTAAACCGTTAAGGACTAAGTGCACGCTTCCAGGCCCAAGCGGAATATGGATTAAGGAGGCTACAAAAAATGTGGCTGATAAAATCGCGACTTGCGGCACGCGGTCGTAATCCAGCTTCTTGAGGCCGATGGCGGTGCCAATTACGGCCAAAGCGCTGCCTGTAATTAAAACCTGCGGGTTAAGTACGCCTTCTGATATATGCATATTTGATTCCACCCTTATAAAGGTCTTTTTATAATTGTTTGTAATTCTTTTACTTCATGTCGTAAAACCGGACCCAGATCACCGCCCCGATCTCAACACTTTTTTCCTCACCGGAACGCTTTATCTTCTTATCGTCCGCGTTCAGGGCGGCGAAACCCCACCAGCCGGCCCTGGGCACG
>JAFDLS010000322.1 GCA_019306365.1 Deltaproteobacteria bacterium | reverse complement strand
GGGGGGGTGATCGGACACTCATCACGAAAAGTGGCTAAGCTTCTTTAAGCGATCAGGAATGACTGGCCTGCCCCTTATCGGTTATAATAAACGCAGACCTTCTTGTATCAGGCAGGCGGGTTCTAAAAATACTGGTATTGACACCTATCGCGAAAAGATTATACTGATAATACTTAATATTAGATCAGGGCTTTTTACTTGACTCTAAGAAGGTTTAGCTGTTTTTATATGCTTTTAAAAGTCAAATTTTATTGACCGCAATAAAAAGCCAAGGCAGTTGAGAGGCAATTTGCCTGAAAAGAAAAAAAAAGAAGGCGTCTTTAAATATATTTTTGGCCCAGCGCCTTCCAGGAGGCTGGGTGTTTCTTTGGGCCTGGATTTGGTTCCCCCCAAGACCTGTACCCTGGATTGCCTTTATTGCGAAGTCGGCAGGACAACGGTTAAGACTGTCCAACGTTTCCATCATAACATGGCTGAGGCTCTCTTGATGGAACTGGAAGCTTACCTAAACAGCCCCGGTCCAGAGTTGGATTATATCACCCTGGCTGGTTCCGGGGAACCCACGCTGAACAGGGAAATAGGCAGTATCATCCAGATGATCAAGGAGATAGCCCCGATAAAGGTGGCTGTTTTGACAAACGGCAGCCTCCTTGACCAAGAAGAGGTTCGCTCAGACTTGGCGCTGGCCGACCTGGTCGTTCCTTCGCTGGACGCGGCGTCACCGGAAACCTTTCAACAACTCAACCGTCCCCACAAATCCCTGGGCCTTGAAAGGATCATCAATGGGTTGATTGCTTTTCGGGAGGAGTTCATCGGTCAGATTTGGCTGGAAATCCTTGTGGTGAAGGGTATCAATGACCAGGACGAGGAGCTTGAGGCCCTTAGGGACATCGCAGCCAGAATCAAACCGAACCGTTTGCAGATCAATACCGTTTTCCGGCCGCCAGCCGATGCCTCCGCCCAACCGGTCTCCCAGGACGAACTCAAACGGATAACCCGATTCTTCGGACCCCAAGCTGAGGAAGCCGTTAAGTTTAAAAAGGCGTTTCCAAAGACCGGCCGGGCTGAAGCTGAAAAGGAAATTCTCAACCTGGTTGGACGGCGACCCTGCTCGGCTGAGGACCTGGCGTCTGTTCTGGCTTTGCCAGCGAGCCAGGTTACGAAAATATTGGCACATTTAATAAATGACGGCGTTATTTTACGGGAAGATCACGCTGACAGTATTTTTTTTAGGCGAGTTTAAACCACTGAATGTTAATCTACAAATTTCTGGAAGGAGGCCGACGAGTTCATGAGCAATAGGTATCATCTGGGTCTTGATATTGGTTCGATCAGTCTTAACACCGTTCTTCTGGACGATAGCCTGGAAGTGATATTTGATGATTACACACGAACCCGAGGTCGGCCTTACGAGGTAACCTTGGAGGTTTTAAAACGCCTTCTGAAAGAGTATGACCCGAACCAGATAGCCACGGTTTCGGTTACGGGAATCGGCGGAAAGGGCATGGCTGAACTTCTCGGAGGGTATTTCGTCAACGAGGTTATCGCTCAAACCCGGGCCACCAGTCTTTTTGTGCCTCAGGCCAGAACCATAATTGATATGGGCGGTGAGGATTCAAAGCTCATCCTGACGACTAGTGAGGATGGCGGACCTCTTACCATCGCGGATTTCGCCATGAATTCCATGTGTGCCGCAGGCACCGGATCTTTTCTGGATCAACAGGCCCACCGCCTCGGCTATTCTATAGAGGATTTTGGTAAAGAAGCCCTTCGTTCCGAGACGCCGCCTAGACTCGCTGGCAGGTGCAGCGTCTTTGCCAAAACGGACATGATCCATCTGCAGCAGGGAGCCACGCCTGATTTCGAAATCATAGCCGGCCTTTGCTACGCGTTGGTTCGTAACCTGCGCAGCAATCTGGCCAAAGGCAAAAAGATCTCACCTCCTGTCAGTTTCCAGGGAGGAGTAGCCGCAAATTATGGAGTTCGCAAGGCTTTTAGAGAAATCATGGAGCTGGATGAAAAGGTTTTCATAATTCCCAAGCATTTTTACTCCATGGGCGCCATTGGCTCTGCGTTATGCACTATTGATCGACTGCGGGATAATCCCGAATTAGTCAACGGTTTCTCTGGATTAGAGAAGTTAGAGGACCACATTCACCAGCAGAAACCTGAAACCGGTTTTCTAAAGCCACTAAAGAAACCGGAAACTGAGCCCACTACCGAGTACCGCAGCCTGGAGAATCTTGCCCTTGGAGAAAAGGTGGACGTCTATCTCGGTATCGATGTCGGGTCCATTAGTACCAATGTTGTCTATCGATGTCGGGTCCATTAGTACCAATGTTGTCTTGATCGACGAGGACATGAATGTCATCGACCGGGAATATCTTATGACCGCCGGTCGGCCTTTGGAAGCCATCCAGAAGGGGCTTAGAGCCGTGGGAGATCGGATTGGTGACAAGGTGAATATCGTAGGGGCCTGCACCACCGGTTCCGGACGGTATTTGTCCGGTGACTTTGTCGGAGCCGATATCGTACGCAATGAAATCACCGCCCAGGCTACAGCGGCCGCGGCCATTGATCCGAAAGTAGATACCATATTCGAGATTGGCGGCCAGGACTCCAAATACATCAGCCTGGAGAATGGAGCCATTGTT
>JAFDLS010000070.1 GCA_019306365.1 Deltaproteobacteria bacterium | reverse complement strand
GGAGGACAACATGACCCAGCCCAAGGCAATACAAGTTTGTTCCCAGAGTCTCAATGCAATTAAGCCAAGATGACATTTAGGGTTAGTATTTTCCCAAGGAGAAAGGAATAATATTCTTATGGACGGTTCAACAAAAAAATTGGAAGCTTTCATTCTGGTCATCGATGCCGGCACCCAGTCCATACGGGGGGCCTTGATTAACTTGAGAGGCGAGATCGTTGAAATCCTTAAAACACCTATCGATCCCTATTATTCAAAACAGCCTGGTTGGGCTGAGCAGGACCCGGAGTACTATTGGAAGATGCTTTGCGCCACGTGCAGAGGACTTTTGGACTCAAGAGAAAACCTGCGTAACGCTGTCAAGGGCGTGGCTGTCACCACGCAACGAGCAACTATGATAAATGTTGATAAAAACGGTAAGCCTTTGCGGCCGGCTATAATTTGGCTGGACCAGCGAAAAGCGGCCGCAGATCAATGGTGGCTGAAGGCTATGAAACCGCCGCTCAAGGTTCTACGTCTTTATGACACCATTGAGACCGCGATAAAGGACTGCGAAGCCAATTGGATACGCAGCCATCAGCCAGAAGTTTGGGACAAGACGTATAAGTATCTTTTACTTTCCGGGTATCTTACGTATAAACTTACTGGTGAGTTCAAGGAATCCGTTGGCAACAATATAGGCTACCTCCCCATTAATAATAAGACCTTTCACTGGTCGAACCGCTTTGACTACAAATGGAAACTCTTTCCCGTCGAGCGTTCAAAACTGCCAGAGTTGGTAAAGTCCGCTGAACTTTTGGGTTATATCACCCGGGAAGCTGAACAGGAAACCGGCATACCGGAAGGGTTGCCTGTTATCGCGGCCGGAACTGACAAGGGATGCGAGATTTTGGGCGCCGGATGCCTCACCCCTGAAATCGCCTGCTTAAGCTACGGGACAACCGCCACTATTAATACGGCCACGAAAAAATACGTGGAGGTCATCCCTTTTATTCCCCCTTATCCTTCGGCGGTGCCTGATGAATACTATACAGAGGTAATGGTATACCGGGGTTTCTGGATGGTGAGTTGGTTTAAAGAGGAGTTTGGCTTCCAGGAAAGGCTGCTGGCTTTAGAAAGGAAAATTGAACCTGAGTTTCTTTTTGATGAATTGATAAAGGACGTCGAACCGGGTTCGATGGGGTTAATGCTGCAGCCATACTGGTCGCCCGGGCTAAACACCGATTCCTATGCCAAAGGATCCATTATTGGATTCGGGGATATACACAGCCGTGCTCATTTATATCGCGCCATCCTGGAGGGATTGGCTTATGCTTTAAAAGAAGGCGCTATTCGGACTGAAAAGCGAAATCGAGTTCCCATAGTGAAGTTAAGGGTATCGGGCGGAGGTTCACAAAGTGATGCGGCCATGCAAATTACGGCTGATATCTTCGGAAAACCCGCTGAAAGGCCCTACACCAATGAAACGTCATCGGTGGGTGCCGCTATAGTGGCGTCCGTCGGGCTGGGACTGCACCCTGACTTTGAAACGGCGGTTAAGGAAATGACCCGGGTTGAAAGAGTATTTGAGCCCATTCCCGAGAATCAGCGTCTCTATGATGATCTCTTTGAGAATGTTTATCTAAAAATATATAAAAAATTGAGACCGCTTTTTGAACAGATTCAGGCGATTACCGGATATCCGCAGTAACATGGGAGAAGGGTAAGATTCAATTAATAGATCGTTTACCAACCGGTTTTTTATAATCGAGACCTCTGCAAAACCAGTAGTTTTGTTGAAATCGCGGAAGGTGAAAATTTACCCGCAGGAATATATTAAATATTTCGAGGACTTAAATTTGAGTCTGGCATATGCCGCTGCAGCGTGAGCGAAGCGGCGCGCAAGAGGTCAGCTAAAGGACGAAGTTTTTTTTACTCGTTCCCAAACTCCAGCTTGGGAACGTGATTACCCTGAATGGATTCCCAAGCTGGAGCTTGGGAACCAGAGGAAAGGGTGGGTTTGGCCGTTAAATATCATCAACTAATTTGGAGATGAACCTTAAAACTAACTGCTGGGGTTAGAGGCAAAGAGCAGGTATCTGCAAGCAATATTCTATATCCCCGCATATTAATTCTGGGAAATATCAACTTCCCCCCTCTTAAGATTTTCTTGTGATTTCCAGATCATATATCGAACCCAAAATTGTTCGATTTTCCAGATTCTGAAATGGAAGGGGACGTCATATTGTTGAGTTTAAGCTATTAAAAGATGAAGAAAAACTTTTACATTATATTTACTTGACAATGCTTACATATACATATAATTTCGTCGAAAATTGTGTGATCCATACAATTTTTTTTTATAAAAATGTTTTACCTATGATCTTGACAAATAATGAAAATAATGGACCCGGTTGAAATAACAGAACACTTTTTTCAAGGAAAATGTATCAATAGTAATTAATCTGGAGAGACGAAAGATATGACACATCCAATCATCATTCAAGGCGGTATGGGCGCTGGTGTATCCGACTGGAGGCTCGCAAAGGCTGTATCTCATACAGGGCAGCTGGGGGTTGTTTCCGGTACTGCCCTTGACCTAATCCTGCTGCGCCGGCTACAGCTTGGCGATCCAGGGGGGCATATGCGGCGGGCTATGAAGCATTTTCCTGATACCGAGATGGCCGATAGAGTTCTGGATAAGTTCTATACCCCAGGCGGTTGTGCTGAGTCAGAACCGTTTAAAACAATCCCGATGTTCAATCTTGATCCCGACAAGATGCTCAAGGAACTGACGGTTGTCGCCAATTTTACGGAGGTATTTCTCGCCAAGGAAGGACATAAAAACCCTGTTGGTATTAACCTCCTGGAAAAAATTCAGCTGCCGACTCTATTCGCTCTTTACGGCGCCATGCTGGCAGGTGTTGATTACGTAATTATGGGCGCGGGAATTCCAAGAGAGATTCCAGGTACTCTGGACAGACTGGCGGATCATAAAGAAGCGTCACTTAGAATCGCGGTTGAAGGCTCCACGGGTGAGGATGATTTTCACGAAAAGTTTGATCCTGTATCGCTTCTCAAAAAGAAGCTGCCGAAATTAAAACGTCCGAACTTTCTGGCAATTATCTCATCGGTTACACTGGGGATGATGATGTCAAGAAAGGCGAATGGCAAGGTAAACGGTTTCGTTATCGAGGCTCCATCAGCCGGGGGGCATAACGCCCCGCCGCGAGGCAAGCTGACTCTGAACGAAAAGGGTGAACCGGTTTATGGCAAACGAGATGAAGTGGATTTTGAAAAAATCAAAGCCTTGGGCCTCCCGTTCTGGCTCGCCGGTTCCTGGGGCTGCCCTGATAAATTAAAGGAGGCGCTGTCAATTGGAGCTCAGGGAATTCAGGTCGGAACCGCCTTCGCTTTTTCTAAAGAATCCGGCTTTTCAAAATCGGTCAAGGAAAAGGCGATTAAATTAATCTTGAAGAAGGAAGCGAAAGTATTCACCGATCCACTGGCTTCTCCGACAGGCTTTCCCTTCAAGGTGCTTTCCCTGGAAGGCGATTTATCCCAGCCGGAAGAATATAAACGCAGGCCTCGTATCTGTGATCTTGGGTATCTAAGGCATATCTATAAAAAGTCTAACGGCTCTGTTGGATACCGATGTCCCGCCGAACCGGCTGAAATGTATATAAAAAAGGGTGGGCGGCCGGAAGACCTCGAAGGGAGAAAATGCCTCTGCAATTCCCTGCTCGCGAATCTGGGCCTGGGTCAGCGCCGAAAAGACGGTTCCGTTGAAAAAGATTTGGTTACCATAGGTGATGACATTTTGTCGATAGGCCGGTTTTTGAAAAACCGCACTTCATATACCGCCCAAGATGTTATTGACTGGCTGTTAAAAGGCGTATCGCGTCAAAGCATGCCGTAAGAATTGACTGGTTATTAACAGGTTAAAACGGACGGTCACCAGGAAAACGGTTCAGTCAAAAATAACCAATCGCTTGAAATGCGTGGCGCTGAGGGACGGGATCGTCACTACAAAATTTTCGGTTCAGGTAAAGCCAGCGAATTACTCGCTTTTTGGGGATACTTACCTGTGATATCAATGTAAAAATTCCGAATTATTTTCATGTCTGCTTCTATATCTCCAGTTGGTTTAAATATCGGGCCAATTCCCCCGGCTTTACGCCGATAATCCAGGTAACCCAGTACAATTGGGACATTCGCGCTTTTGGCAATATAATAAAATCCGGTTTTCCAGTACATAACCTTCTTGCGGGTGCCGGAAGGGGGAATAAGCATTACCAGCCGGGCATTATCATGGAAGGCCTGAGTCGACCGGATAACCACATTATTTGATTTGGATCGGTCGATGGGGATAATCCCTAACCATTTGAAGAAAGGTCCCAGCGGCCCGCGGAACCAGTCTGCCTTCATCATGACAAGGGGTTCAATTTTAAAAATAAACGCCAGGCACATAGCATGCAGAAAATCCCAGTTTGACGTATGCGGCGCCGCGATTATAACGTATTTTGGGATATCCGGTCTTTGCCCCTCCGCTTTCCATCCTGTGAGTTTAAAAAATATACGCGCAAGAAAGCGCATGAGGTTATTAACTATGGGTGTCTTATGAATGGTAAAACGCATTATCATATCCTTGCTCAAACGATTGCCGGAAAATTTTCCATTTAATGAAGACAGTTAAGTGAAAGTTCAATGAATCCGCTGGCGGCGATGATGAGGCAGCCGTCTGAATGTTTTGGTTAGTATTTTTAAAGTTCCTCGCCAGTTTATACTTTCTTATGGCATATATCCGATGCTTTCAATCGGACCCGGGTTTGATAACCACCCTATGCCCGGGATATCGAGATATTTACAAGGCAAATCAGAAGAGGGGGCCGGGAGTTGAACGCGGGCTGTCGTTTGATGAGATTCCGGATAATTTTAACAGTTCCCGCTATTTGAAATATCCTGCCAATATCACGCATGGGTTAATGTTTAAAACACAAACGGTTTTCCTAGAAACCATCTCAAAAAGTTTTTTTACCCTAACTCATGAGCGCCGCTTCGCTGACACTGCAGCGGCATATGTCGCACGAAAATTTAAGTCCTCGAAATATCTAATATATTCCTGCGGGTTAAATTTTCTTTCTTCGCGATTTAGGCCAAAACACTAATTTTGAGATAGCTTCTATATGCTTCACCTCAGGGAAATCCGGCTTCTTTCGTTATCATTGATTTCCCTTGTCTTGTAGAACTCTATCTCAGGCCATTGCTTCATTTGGTAGCCAAGCTGCCATTCACTTGTGGTGAGGTAAGCCCTTGAACCTTCGGCATCCCTTGCAATGTCGGTGATGTTTTTATTCTCAAAATCCTCCAACTTTGCGGGATCGTCACATTCGATCCATCGTGCGACATTATAATCAACAGATTCATAAACAGCGTCAACGCCGTATTCAGATTTAAGACGATGCATGGTGATGTCAAACTGCAGTCTTCCCACGGCTCCCAGAATATACTCGTTTCTCACAACCGGCCTGAAAACCTGTACAACCCCTTCTTCCGCGAGCTGAGTCAACCCTTTTTGAAGATGTTTTGTCCTCATCGGGTTCTTGAGAATAACTTTCTTAAAAAACTCAGGAGCGAAATTGGGAATACCTCTAAATTGTAATGGCTCCTTTTCGGAGAAGGTGTCACCTATCTTTATGGTGCCATGGTTGTGAATGCCTATAATATCGCCTGGATAGGCTTCCGCCACGTTTTCACGTTCGTTTGCCATGAAAATGGTCGCGTTTGAAAACGTAACGTCTTTTCCTATTCTGTGGTGAACAGCCTTCATTCCCCTGGTGAATTTGCCTGAGCAGATTCGTATAAACGCGATTCTGTCCCTGTGGGCCAGGTTCATATTGGCCTGGATTTTAAACGCGAAACCTGAGAAAGTTTCCTCATAGGGGGACACCTCCCTCGTGACAGCGGCCCTTGGACCGGGAGGCGGCGCCATCTCTATTAACGCGTCCAGCATCTCTTTAACTCCGAAATTATTGATCGCGCTTCCGAAAAAAACAGGAGTCTGGCTGCCGCTAAGGTAGTGGTCAAGTTCAAATGGTTCTGCGGCCCCTTCGATCAACTCAATATCCTCCCTTAATTCATCCGCTTGAAATCCGAGGATCTCATCAAGCGTTGAATCGGAGAGGTCGTTTATCACCAGGCCTTTCCTGCTGCTTGTTTCCTGACCGGGTATAAAAAGGTGAAGCTCTTTTTTATAAAGGTTGTAAACTCCCCTGAATCTTTTTCCCGAACCAATGGGCCAAGAAAGAGGCGTGCATTCAATCTGAAGCTTATCCTCAATATCATCCAGAATATCGAGCGGCATCATGCCTTCTCGATCCAGCTTGTTTATAAAGGTAATGATGGGCGTGTTGCGCATACGGCAGACTTCCATCAGCTTTTCGGTCTGAGGTTCGACCCCTTTGGCGCTGTCGATTACCATGAGGGCGCTGTCAACCGCCGTAAGCACCCTGTAGGTGTCCTCAGAGAAGTCCTGATGCCCGGGAGTGTCCAGAAGGTTTATCTCAAAGTCATGGTAGTTGAATTTCATCACCGACGTGGTGACGGATATGCCCCTTTCTTTTTCAATCGCCATCCAGTCGCTTGTGGCGTATCTTTCCGCCTTGCGGGCCTTCACCGCTCCTGCCTGCTGAATGGCTCCACCGTAAAGAAGGAGCTTTTCGGTCAGCGTGGTCTTGCCCGCGTCCGGGTGGCTTATGATGCCGAAAGTTCGGCGTCTGTCTATCTCTTTCCTGTTATTACTCATGCTCTGGCGTTTTTTATTGAATTTTTATGCTTTGCCGATATCAGCATGTGCCTTTTCTGCGCGGAAAACACCCTTTTGCGTATCCGGATGGATCTTGGTGCGACCTCCACCATCTCATCATCTTTAATAAAATTTATGGCCCTTTCCAGCGTCATGGGCTGAACGGGAGAGCAGACAGTGCTTTCATCTTTTCCCGCGGCGCGCATATTCGAGAGCTTCTTCTCCCTGCCCGGATTCACGTTGATATCACAGTCTTTACTGTGCTCACCTATTATCATGCCTTCATAAACATGTTCTCCGGGCGCGATAAAAAGACGGCCTCTCGGTTCAAGGTGGAAGAGGGCGTACGCGACCGATTTTCCCTGCCTGTCGGAGACAATGGAACCTGTGAACCTGGTGGGGAAGTCGCCGCGAAACTTCTCATACCCCGAAAAAATCGTGTTCATGATTCCGGTTCCCTTGGTGTCTGTGAGGAATTCATCCCGGTAACCGATCAGGGAACGCGAGGGGACCGAAAATTCAGCCCTTATCCTGCCGGTGCCGTTATTTACGAGGTTCGCGAGCCTTCCCTTTCTGATGGAAATCTTCTCGGTCACAACCCCCAGGAACTCCTCATCGCAATCAACAAACAGCTTCTCTATGGGTTCCAGCTTTTTCTCGTTTTCACGCCTGTAAATAACCTTTGGCCGCCCCACGCTCAGCTCAAACCCTTCACGCCTCATGGTTTCGATCAGGATGGCCAACTGAAACTCACCCCTGCCTTTTACAATAAAGCGGTCCCGGTCCTCAGTGTCTTCAAACTTGATCGCCACGTTTTTACGCGTTTCCTTGACCAGCCGTTCACGTATCTTCCCGGACTGTAATATGGAGCCTTCCTTCCCGCTAAAAGGGGAGGTGTTTGTGGTAAATTCCATGGAAATGGTGGGTTCGTCCACGGTTATTCTTTTGAGGGCTTTTGGAAACTCCTTCAGGCAGATTGTGTCGCCTATCTCCACGTCCTCGATACCGGAAAACACGACAATTTCACCCGGGTCAGCGGCCCCGGCGTCTTTGAGCTTCATGCCGTCATATATCTGAAGCTTTGATATCTTGAACGGGAGCTGCGCCTCATTTTTATTTATACAGACCATGAGGTCGTTGAATTGAGCTTTGCCGTTAAAGACCTTTCCAATCGCCAGCCGTCCCAGATAGTCTGAATATCCCAGGTCAGACACAAGCATCTGGAATGGCTCTTCCCGGTCATACCTGGGCGCTGGTATCTCGTTGAGGATGGTTTCAAACAGAAGATTAAGGCTGTCGCTTTCTTCGGTCAGGTTCCTTTTGGCCACACCGTCACGTCCGATGGCGTAAAGATATGGAAAATCAAGCTGTTCGTCGTCCGCGTCAAGGTCAATGAAAAGATCATATATCTCATCAAGAATCTCATCGGGACGCGCGTCCTTTCGGTCGATCTTGTTTATAACCACAATAACCTTGAGACCTTTCTCAAGGGCTTTCTTCAGCACAAAACGGGTCTGCGGCAACGGACCCTCAGAAGCGTCAACCAGAAGAATAGCGCCGTCAGCCATGCTCAGCGCCCGTTCGACCTCGCCGCCAAAATCGGCGTGACCCGGAGTGTCAATAATGTTTATCTTGACCCCATTCCATCGCACGGAACAGTTTTTCGCGGTGATCGTGATCCCTCTTTCACGCTCCAGGTCCATGGAGTCCATTATTCTCTCGTCAACATCCAGGCCCGGCCTGAAAAGACCGCTCTGTCTGAACATGGCGTCCACCAGAGTGGTCTTGCCATGGTCAACATGCGCGATGATGGCTATGTTTCTTATTTTTTCGTTTCTTGTAACCTGTTTCACTGTGTGCGCTTTCATATATATAAGGCAGAGTGGAGCCAAACTCGGGCAGTTTTATAATTCATTGTAATATTTATAAAAAAAGTTAGATATTACAATAAGGGGGGCCTGGAGCGATTATTAAAACCCGATTCCGGCTGAAGCCGGGGTTCATCTATACGATTGAGACCGTAACCTGCCGATGAACTTTTTCACAATCGCTCTATTGGGCTTGATTTATTATTTTTTGGGGCTTTGCTAAGATTGATCGGGAGGTTCGGGCGTGTCTTTTTCCACCGTTTCATTTTTCTTATTTTGCCGCCTGGCTATTTTCTCCTGTGCTTTTCGCTTTCGCTCAAGCTCTTTTTGCCGCTTTAAAAACTGCCTTTGTGTTCGCTTTGCCACGAGCCTCCTTTTTTCATCAAACCTATTTGACGCTCTTTGATCGGGGTCTTCTGAGGAACCTGAAATTTGCGGGTTTAAAAAAATCGGGAACCTTTTACTCACAGGCTCCGGGGATAACAGCCACAACCGATCGAAAAGTTGACTTATTATAGGATTCTAGGCCGTTTATGTCAAGGGATAGTTCCGTTTGGCCTTTCCACAGCCTTTCGGGGTAGGATTTTTGCTTTATTCAGTTGTTGGAGAGAGGAGAGAGCAATTAGGGATCGTGAATAGTTGCTATAAACTTTGGGGGTCTTTTAATAAGTATGTAATTGCTTGATATTTATCTTTTTATCCTGTAATCTTCAATGTAATTAGAAAAGATCAGAATAATATCCTTGAAAAGGATAGTTGACCAGAAGCAAGAACCCTGCAATTTAGATTTATCAGTAAAAACGCTGAAGACCACAGGCGTAAGCCCGTGGATGAAAGCGTTAAACAATACCATAATATATAAAACATGCTGAAATTATCTTAAGTTAGATTTCGTTTGAAACGAATTCGAAAGATCCGTTTTGATACAGTGAATGAATAATCAATCAGGGGATTCATCGTTCTGTTTATCCCATAGGTCAGGGTGAAAACGGACGATAGAAAGGGAGGCGTGATGATTATCGATTTTGAGTGCGATTCTCCAACAGAAGAAGTGAAAAAGGCGACTTTGGAATTATTGAGGTCTGGCGGCGGGTTTGTTCACAGGGGTTATTTTAACAAGTTCGGTTCTCGCTGGGCTTCAATGCTGGGCATGAACCAGGAGGAATTTGAGGAAGCGAAAAAGAGCGTGGGGTATCAGGAACTGGCGGTTCGGGTCGCTGAGAAATACATGGAAAAGACGATAACCCATGAAGAATTCATTAAGATGCTGGATGACGCGGGCGTGACTTACGCCTGTATCGGTACCACCGGCATGTGGGCTTCAGTTGATGACACCTGGGCTTTGGCCAGAGAGTTTGAGGGGCGGATTATCCCCTTTTTCAGGAGCAGCCCTCACGAGGGTATGCCCAATGTTAAAGAATTCGAGGACGCGGTTCGGAAGAAGGGGTTCAAGGGCCTGGTGGTTTCAGGTTTTAGAGAAAACCTGCCTTCCAACCACAAAAAATACTACCCTTTTTACGCTAAATGCGTGGAACTGGATGTTCCGGCCAGAATAACTACCGCGCTTCATCTTTATACCGACCGCCCCATGGGTTTATGCCGTCCAAGCCATCTGGATGAGATCGCCTGTGACTTTCCCGAATTGACTATTGTGGCGGGATTAGGGGGCTGGCCGTGGGTGCCAGAGCTGGTGGCCGTCGCGACAAGGCATAGAAACGTTTATATTGATCTATCCTGCCAGCGTCCTGAAAATGTCAAGAGGGATGGAAGCGGGTATGAGGTGCTGATCGAACACGGCAACCGGTGGCTGCAGGATCAAATCATATTTGCCAGCGGCTGGGGAACTCAAGGCCTGCCTTTAAAGCAAATCATCCGTGAGACTGAGGAGCTTACCAAAAACGACACGATCAAGCGCAAATGGATGTATGAGAACGCCGCGCGCGTTTTAAAGATTGGGTAAAGCAATTACCAGTCATGTAGCGACTGTTTTGAAAATCAAGATAAATTAGGCTCCCACATTTGCTTTTTTTTAATCATCGTATTGAGGTTTCCAATTATCTTCCTACCAGGAAAGCCTTACAGCGATGTTTTGTTATTAAATTTGACATTCGCAGACAATCCATTTATTTTATTTAAATAATAACCAAACAACTAGCGGCCTGACACATATTTCCAAATGACGAAAAAGTGCGGTGGTTAATTCTGTGGATTATCCGCATATCCACGATGGTTGCTTTTCGTAATTCGAGGCCTCTGCAAAACCAGTAATTTTGTTGAAATCGCGGAAGGCGAAAATTTAACCCACAGGAATATTGCTAATATTTCGAAGACTTAAATTTGAGACTGACATATGCCGCTGCAGCGTAAGCGAAGCGGTGCTCATGAGGTCGGCTAAAAGACGAAGTTTTGCAAAGGCCTCGATTCCCACAGCCGTTTTTTAGCGGGTGTATGTGGTGTTTGCTCTCCCGTTGATGACCCTGCCAAGGGGGAAAAAGTGGAAATCCAGGAACCTGAAATCAAACGGGACGATATATTGGTTCTATCTGACAGCAATTTCAATCAAAACAACGTCTGTATCGTCACCGGCGCGGCCAGCGGCATAGGCCGGGCTACCGCCTTGGCCGTTGCGGCCAATAATCTCACGACTCTCGGTTTGGATATCGATGAGAAGGGGGGTAAGAACACTGAGGCCATGGCTCGCGGCCTGGGCGGACGGATGAGTTTCATCAAAACGGACCTCTCTAATGATGAGGAGATCGAGTCTGCCGTGGCGAAAGCAGCCGAACTGGGCCGGATTAAATACCTGGCTAATATAGCCGGCGTACAGCATATCGATTCCGTTGACAACTTTCCCATGGAGAAATATGACTACATGGAAAGGCTCATGCTCCGGGCTCCCTTTCTCCTTTCTAAATTAACCATACCCCATATGAGAAAAAGCGATGATGGTGTTGGGGTGATCGGCAATATGGCCTCAGTGCATGCCCATATCACCACCGTGAATAAACCGGTTTACAATATCACCAAATTCGGGCTGAGGGCCCTGACTCAGTCGATTGCCGCGGAAGGCGCGGGCAAGATCCGCTCGTTTTCTGTAAGCACCGGTTTTGTCAAAACCGCTCTGGC
>JAFDLS010000069.1 GCA_019306365.1 Deltaproteobacteria bacterium | reverse complement strand
ACCGGCCGCAAAAAGGATATGATCATCTACAAGGGTTACAACGTCTACCCCAGGGAAATTGAGGAGGTTATCTTTGAGCATCCGGCGGTGAGCCAGTGCGCCGTGGTCGGCAAGCCGGACGAAAAAGCCGGGGAAATCCCGGTCGCTTTTGTGGAATTGAGAGAAGACACTGAGGTCACCGAAGCGGAAATAATGGAATACACCAACTCCCAGATCGCCGCTTATAAGAAAATCCGTCAAGTCATCTTCATGGACCATATCCCTGTCAGCGGCCCGGGCAAGGTACTTAAAACCGTCCTGAGACAGCGGTTCCAAGAGACTTGATTATCGGGAAAAGGTTTATGAAGGGCTAATTTCTATCCTGGGTAACCCTTTACGAAAAAAGTGTCAGTTTTTCTGGTAAATAACTAATGCTCGTTCCCAGGCTCCCGTTTGGGAACGAGCAGGCCCCCTCCCGCAATGGCGATATTATCAAGTATGTGATATAAATCTAATAAGCTCCCGAAATATAAATCAAAGAAACTTCTGGTTAAATTTTTCCCTGGATGGCTGTTTATGGAATTTTCAAGAATGATTGGGGGCACATAGAGCGTTTGTCATAAATAAGTTCCGTTTGGCTTTGGGGCAGGAGGGGATATGGTTTCAGCCATTCTCCCAAACCTCCTTACGACAAACGTCAAAACATCATGTAATTGCCGCCTGTTACATTATTTCAGCCGCTGTTAGAGGCTTGATTTAGCTTCGGAACCAAACGAAAAATAATTCTGGCAATTACTATATAATCATTAGGAGGTATGACAGTCATGGACGGTCGAGGCAAGGCTAAACAAAAAGATGAAGGGCGGCGACTGAACCTTGAAATCGGAGCCAGCCTGGTGGCCATATTTGAAGGCGAAACAGAACCAGTCAGGGCTCTTTTGATTGGCATGGAGCCTGGAGCCTACCTGGTCATGCGCCTGCCTGAGGTTACTCGCTGGCCTAAAAAGCGCGGCAAGGAAAAGCAGATCACGGTCCGGTATGTATCATGGGGAAAGGTTTACAGCTTTCAATCCACCTTGGTGGGGCACTTCCGTGAAAACGAATTATTCCTGATAATAATATCCTATCCCAAAACTATTGAAGCGCTCGACACCAGGAAGGACCAGCGTTTCAACAGCTGCATCCCGGCTACGCTGAGACTGGATGATAAGAATTTTACCGGGTTTTTAATGGACATTTCAACAAGCGGCGGCAGGATAACCTTTGGCCCGTCGACCGAGGGGAAACGGCCTGTCGTCGGTGTGGGTCAAAAGGCCGCTTTTTCATTTCAGCTGCCGCAAATGGAAGAAAAACAGTTATTCACCTGCAAAATCCAAAATATTCGGCATGACGGGCAATCGCTGTCCTTGGGTTTGCAGTTTGACCTGGAATCCGACGCCGTGTTTTCATTAAACGAGATTATTAATTTTCTCAAGGCGGTGCATATAGAAAACGCCGCATAACAAATTGATATTATTTGACAATTTTACTGATTAACGATCATGAGATAACATCGAGGCATCAAGGCTGTTCCCTCAAGATGATTTTATCTTTCTGATCTCATGGTCCCGGCTTCAATCATGGTTAAACGGATATTATTCGCAAGATCTCATCTTGTTTCAAAAAATGTTTATCTTTACATTGATTCCATTCGGCCAGCATTTTACGATAACGCTCAACACAAGGCTTGTGGCTGTTCAAGTCAACCCTGTTCAGTTCACTGTAACGTCCTAAATCGTTGATGATATAATCCGCGTAACCCATTAGCTTTGCTTCCCTATTACCATCGAAGCCCTGGAAAAGAATCTGTTCCTCTGCTATTTCCCCTTTGTCCTCAAGGCGGTCGAAAGCAAATTTGAGTGACCTGTGCATTTCTAAAATATCCCAAACCTCCTGGCACGCCGCCTCTGACAGCTCCTCACTAAACCATTCAGTAATCAAATCATATTGCAGGGTGTAGCCAAACTCGAGCGCGTTTCGGTGGCGCTCATAAATGTATGCCTCATCAGGATAAAGGGATTCTAAAATTTTGAACTGGTTCGCCAAAAACACCTTTTCTTTTAGTGTGAGCTCCATTAGTGTCCTCCCTGTTTTGCTGGTTTCCAAAATTTTGCTCGGAACCCTGGCTTTTTAGAAACGTTAGTTTCAATTTAATAAGGCGGACCCTTTAAGGGCGCTTACATCCCCAAGCATGAGCTTGGGATCGATAATTGAAATTTCTCATTTCTGAGAAAACGGATAATTCTTTTATACCTTTATAAAACCAAAAATAAAACACAAATAATTGACAGGTAATTGACAGGTAAAACCTGTTATTAATGGTTTTATTATAAATTTTTCAGGCAGTTATAAAGGTGGCCGGAAATGTCCCAGATAGCAAAAAATAGCTTAAAAACGAGTGATAGGGATGTTTTTTTATTGTTTTTTCAGCCAGGCCTCGGCTGAATGTGACGCTAATCAGCTAAATAGTCGACCCGGCCTGATCAGGTCAGGTCGAGTTCCATGTAAACGGCGCCTTCTATGGGGTTATAGCGGTAGGCTTCAACTTCGATGAAACCGAGGGATTTATATAGCCTCCCGGCCCCTTTCATTGAGGGAACGGTATCCAGACGCATACGCGAGTAACCGATGTCAATGGCCTGTCTGATAATAGCTTCAGCCAGCGCCTTCCCAAGACCCAGACCCCTGAACTGCGGTTTGACGTAAAGCCTTTTCATTTCACAGATATCCTTTTCCAGCCTTCTCAAAGCCACACATCCTGAAAGCTGGCCATGGCATGAGGAAAGCAGGAGACACCCGTTCGGAGGGCCATATATGCGGTCCAGACTGGCAAGTTCATCCTCGAAATCCTGAAAGCAGAGATCAAAATCGAGTGAGGCGGCGTATTGTTTAAAAAGTTGATGAGCCTGTTTGAAATGGTCACCGGTTTCGGATTGAATCAGCTTGATCATTTTTCGTTTCCAGAAGAGCTCCTGTAAAAATGCCATAATAATCGCGCCGCGACCGATCTCCACGGCTGCCAGGGGATACTGAGTTCGTCAAGCTCGTCAGATTTGGGGCAGGAGTCCAGCCCTTTCGCTTTTTGCACGGCCGTGGCCAGGGCCAGGTCTTGGCTGGGCCAGATGTCAGGCCGTCCAAGCGCCGCCAGGAGGTAGATGTTCGCGGTCCAGACGCCGATACCCTTGACTTTGATTAGTTCGGCCCGCGCCGTTTCATCGTTCATCGCTTTAAGAGACGCCAGGTTGAGTTCCCCGTCAGCAATCAATTGCGCCAGATGGCGGCCGTAGGCTGTTTTTTGACGACTGAAACCGATACCTTTCAGGGCGGCATCGTCCAGCTCAAGGAAACTGTCCGGTGTGAGGGGCGAGACAGCGTCAAGCAGACGCGCGTATGTGGCTTTGGCCGAGGCCACAGAGACCTGCTGTTCGAGAATGATGCGAAGGAGTGTTGGGAATCCGGGTTCACGCGCCCACATTGGCGGCGGGCCCCAGTCTTTCAGGATTCGTTTTAGGTCGGCATCGCGTTTGGACAGCGCTCGCAGGGCTCGTAAAAAGGCCTCCTCATCCAGGATCGCCGGCACTTCCGATGTGACCGTCTCGTTTCGCGGAATGGTTTCGGCGCTACCTCTTTCGCGAAGCATAACCGGCCTTATTACTTCGCGCCCACAAGTCTTTTACCAAGTCTTTCGGCCTGTTTGAGGAGGTCTTTATTTGACTTGATCTCACCGGCCTTATAAGCGCTGCCATACACCATGCCCACGATTTTTGACCCTACATAATTATAGGTGTCCTGAAAAATACGAAAGGCGTTTACGGCCCCGGAATTGAAAGGATCCGACCCTTCATAGGTTATGGCGATGGCGATTCTCTTACCTGCGAAGGGATTTTTACCATAAGCCGACAAAGCAAAACACCGGTCCATGAACAGCTTGGTCTGCGCCGTCATGTTGAACCAGTAAACCGGGCTGGCTATAACCCAGGCCTCGCTTTTTATAAGTTTCGGAAAAATAAACTGCATGTCATCATTAATGGCGCAGCCTTTTGTGTCCGCTTTTTGACAGGTGTAGCATGATTGGCATGGTAAAATTTTCATACCGTTAAGGTAAATGGTTTCCACCTTCGCACCGGCGGATTCAGCGCCACGGGTGATATGTTCGGCCAGCACGGCGCTGTTTCCCTTTTTCCGGGGGCTGCCCAGCAGCACAAGGACGTTTTCCGCTTTCAATTTATCACTCATTTTCCCCCCTCCATTTATTTTCAATCATCATATGCCGATAATTGGCTTAAATCGAATTGTGCTGGGGTGGAATCTCTTTCCTCAATCCGAACGAAATTTTGGCCCTCACTTTATCGGTCGGTCTTGACAAGGTCAAGGAATAAATATAGGTTAAAATTCGTCTCTGACCTTGTCGTAATTTCTAGCTTTGGTAAGGAGATTATTTAACTTTTCAGGCCAACAGAAAGGTCCAGGCATCGCTTCCGGATTAAACAATTTCAGCGACAAGCTGGTTATTTTCCTGACATCAGCCGTCTTTTTAGGATATGTGCCGGTCGCACCCGGAACATTTGGCACTTTGGCTGGAATAATCCTGTACCTGGGGCTAGGCCGCCTCCCCTTCTGGGCCTACACGGCTGCCCTGGCAGTCCTTATTATTATCGCCATTTACCTGGCCGCCCGAGCCGAAAAGTTTTACGGCCGGAAGGATGATAGCCGAATCGTGATTGACGAGGTGGTTGGTTACCTGGTGACCATGACCGGGGTTGGATTAAGCCTGACCGGCGTAATTCTTGGATTTATTCTTTTTCGAACTTTTGATATCTTGAAACCCTGGCCGGTCGGGGTTATTGATCGAAAATGGCCCGGAGGATACGGGCTGGTGCTGGACGACGCGGCCGCAGGGGTCTATGCCTGTGTTGTTTTACATCTGTTGATTCTTTTGTGGCCGGCGTTAGGTGGGCCGAGTTGGTAAATTATATGCACGGAGAAATAATAACTATCGGAGATGAACTTATTTCGGGGAGAGTGCGGGATCGTAACGCCAACTATCTTTCCACGCGGCTTTCTTCTATGGGAATTATCGTTACCGCCATCTCCACCATTGGAGACAACCCGGAAGCGATCATCGAAACGCTGGACCGCGCCATAATGCGGTCGGAATTCGTTCTGGTCTGCGGGGGTTTGGGGCCCACGGAAGACGACATTACGGCAAAGGTCGCCGCCCAGTTCCTTGACTGTCCCCTTATCCTGGATGAAAAGGTCCTGGAGTATATCAAGCATTCGATGAAAGAACGCGGTCTGCCTTGGGTGAACGCCTATGAAAAACTGGCTTATGTCCCCAAAGGGGCGCGTTTGATCGATCCACAGGGCCAGGCTTGCGGTTTTTACTGCCTCTCGAACGAGACACCGGTCTTTTTTCTGCCCGGTGTGCCAGAGGAAGTGCGGTATCTGGCTGACTCAAATGTTCTGCCGCTTCTGGTCAGTTATGACTCAAAGCGGGCCGTGGTCCGTCAGCGCGTTTTAAAAATCTTTGGGCTCCAGGAGGCGCAGATAGGAGAACTGCTGGAGGGCGTGGCCAACCAGGATACCGGCGTTTTAATAGGATATTATCCAAACTTTCCGGAAAATCATGTTTCCATTACCGTCCGGAGGCAAACCGTTGGTGAGGCCGAGAAAGACCTGCTTGAAATAGAAAAGGAGGTAGAGAAAAGACTCGATCCTTACATTGTGGCCAAAGACCTGTCTTCTATTGAAACCTCCATTGGTCAGATAATGAAAAATAAAGGCCTTCGTTTGGCCGTGGCTGAATCATGCACCGGCGGTTTGATCAGCCACCGCGTCACATCGGTCTCAGGCAGTTCCGAATACTTCGAACGAGCAGTAGTGGTTTACAGCAATAACTCCAAGATCGACCTGCTCAATGTTCCGGCGGAAACCATCGAGATTCATGGAGCGGTGAGCGCCGAGACGGCGGCCAGTATGGCTCAGGGTATACGATCAATAAGCCAAACCGATATCGGTTTGGCCACAACCGGCATCGCCGGCCCGACCGGCGGGACCAAAGAAAAGCCGGTGGGCACGGTTTTTATAGCTCTGGCCGACAAGGAAGGCGTGGAAGTGGAGCGTTTTCATTTTTCCGGGAGCAGAGAACAGGTTAAAATTCTAACCGCGCAAACCGCCCTGAATTGGGTTCTCCGGGGCTGATGTCAAGTGGGTTCGTCCCCAAAGTGTGCACCTGACCTTGAAGTTTTTGGGCCAGACGGCTGAAGATATCATCGAACCCCTGGGCGAGGCCGTGTCCGGGGCGGTAGCCCCCTACCCTGCCCTGACGTTAAAACTGGGGCGGACAGGAGTATTTCCTCACCGGCGGCGTCCGCGTGTGACATGGGTTGGACTGGATGGAGACCTGGTGGAACTGGCTTTTTTGCAAAGGGCGGTTGAGGAGCAGGCGGCTGGATTCGGATTTGCCGCCGAAAAACGATCCTTCAGCCCTCATTTGACCCTGGGACGTATACGTTCCGGTAAAAATAAAGACGCGCTTCTTACGGCGCTGGACCGTCTTGAACCAGAACCTCTAGTGCTTGTCGCCAGAGAGATAATATTGTATAAAAGCGACCTCAAACCTTCCGGGGCTGTCTATACGCCTTTAAAGCGCTTGCCCTTAAAGGAGAATCCGATGGAGGAAGAGTCATGACCAATACGCAAGATAAAGATCGAGCCATCTCGGTAGCCATTTCCCAGATTGAAAAGGAATTCGGCAAGGGTTCCATCATGAAGCTGGGTGATATGAGCAAGGCGCACGACGTGCCAGCCACATCAACCGGTTCCCTGGGGCTGGACGTGGCCCTGGGTGTGGGCGGTATTCCCGCGGGCCGCGTGGTGGAGATATATGGACCTGAGGCCTCAGGCAAAACAACTCTGGCCTTGCATTTTATCTCCGAAACACAAAAAAAAGGCGGGGTGGCCGCTTTCATTGACGCTGAGCACGCCCTGGATATAAAGTATGCCCGAGCCTTGGGGGTTCAGACGGATGATCTGCTCATCTCACAGCCCGATACCGGAGAGCAGGCCCTGGAGATTACCGACATACTTGTGCGCAGTGGTGCGGTGTCCATACTGGTCATCGATTCAGTGGCCGCTCTCGTTCCACGGGCGGAGATCGAAGGAGAGATGGGGGATACGCACGTAGGGCTTCAAGCCCGGCTTATGTCCCAGGCCCTGCGCAAACTTACTGGAACCATCTCGAAATCGGCGACCGCGGTTATCTTTATCAATCAAATTCGTATAAGAATCGGAATCATGTATGGCAATCCGGAAACGACAACTGGCGGCAACGCCTTGAAGTTTTACTCGACCATGCGCATGGAAATCCGCCGGATCGCGGCGATCAAAGAAGGCCAGAATATCATTGGAAACCGAACCCGGGTCAAAGTCGTCAAGAATAAATTGGCTCCGCCCTTTCGTGAGGCTGAATTTGATATAGTTTATGGCCGGGGCATCTCCCAAGAGGGCGAGTTGATCGACATGGGGGTGGAGGCCGGGATTGTGGAAAAAAGTGGGTCCTGGTATTCTTATGGTCAGGATCGCATCGGTCAGGGCCGGGAAAACGCCCGGCGCTTCCTGCTCGAAAATTCGGATATCGCAATGGAAATAGCCGAAAAAATTCGCGGCGCTTACGGCTTGATACCAGCGGAGGATGAGGCCGGGGAAGCTGAGGAAAATAAAAGCGCTGATTAGAGCGTTTGTCGCAAATATGTTCCATTTGGCTTGGGGGCGGGAAAAGGTTCAGTTTCGGCCAGTCTCATAAGCCGCCTTACGACAAACGCCAAAACATCATGTAATTGCCATTGGTTATGTCATGACAGCCGTTGTTAGAGCCTTGATTTACCTTGGTAATCAAACGGAACGTAATTCTGGCAATTACTATAGAAGGATTTTATCAGGGCCGAAACGCGGGTGGTATAACCTGGCATGGTAATCATGGTTTTAGCGTGAAAGAAACCCGATCAACTTTTAAAAAGGGTAAAAACGAAATAGTGAGACGAATAAGATGAAAGCCGAAGAGATAAGGGCTAAATTTCTAGAATTTTTTAAAGAAAATGACCATAGCGTGGTCAAGAGTTCTTCACTTGTCCCAAAAGATGACCCAACACTTCTATTTACAAACGCCGGGATGGTGCAATTCAAGCGAGCCTTCCTGGATGAGGAAAAGAGGCCTTACAAACGAGCCGCAACCTCCCAAAAGTGTGTCCGGGCCGGAGGCAAGCACAACGACCTGGAAAACGTGGGATACACCAATCGGCACCATACCTTTTTTGAGATGCTGGGCAACTTCTCTTTCGGGGATTACTTCAAGGCGCTGGCCATAGAATTGGGCTGGAAGCTTCTGGTGGAGGATTTCGCGCTGCCTCCGGAAAAACTCATTGTCACAATTTATAAGGATGATGATGAGGCGGAAGATCTCTGGAAAAAAATTGTAGGCCTGCCCGGTGAAAAGATTCTTCGGTTTGGAGAGGAAGATAATTTCTGGTCCATGGGTGAAACCGGCCCCTGCGGACCTTGCTCGGAGATTCACTACGACCAGGGCGAGGACGCGGGCTGTGGTCAACCAGACTGCTCGCCGGCCTGTGAATGTGATCGTTATCTGGAGCTGTGGAACCTGGTTTTCATGCAGTTCAATCGCGACCAGACCGGCAGCATGACTCCTCTGCCCAAGCCTTCCATAGACACGGGAATGGGCCTGGAACGCATCGCGTCCGTCGTTCAGGGATACAGGTCCAACTATGAATCCGACCTGTTTCGGCCGTTGATCTCCTTCATCGAAGAACTGTCCGGTGTGCGTTACGTGTACCAGGCGGAGCTCAATAGTAAGCCCGGGAGCAGGTCTCCCAGGAAAACGAATGTTTCAACAAGGGTTATCGCCGATCACGCCCGGTCCCTGTCCTTTCTTATCGGGGATGGCGTTCTGCCAGAAAATGTGGGGCGGGGGTATGTGTTAAGGCGTATTCTTCGCCGGGGCGTGCGCCATGGCCGGAATCTGGGGCTTAAAAAACCCTTCCTGCATCAGGTGGCCGGGAAGGTCATCGAGCAGATGGGTTCTGCTTATCCAGAACTAAAGAACGGGGCCAGTTACATACAGAAGGTTATTTTGAGTGAGGAGGAGCGTTTTTCCGAAACACTGGACAACGGACTGAAGCTTCTGTCCGACGAAACGGACCGTCTCAGAGAGACCGGGGATAAAACCCTTTCGGGCGAGGTGGCCTTTAAACTTTACGACACCTATGGTTTTCCGCTGGATCTGGTCGAGGACGTCTGCCGGGAAAATGGGTTGACGGTTGACATTCCAGGATTCGAGGCCGCCATGGAAAGGCAGAGGTCAAAGAGCCGGGCGTCCTGGAAAGGAAGCGGTGAGGCTGAAACTCCGGAACCCATATCCAGTTTGGCCGCCGCCGGTTTCAAGGTGGAGGCCATGGCCCACGAGGGGATTTCAGCAGAATCTGAACTCGTCCTGATCATGAAGGAGGGGCTCAAGACAGACCAGGCTCAAACCGGTGAAAAGGTGGAACTGGTTTTTAAAACCACTCCTTTTTATGGAGAAGCAGGCGGGCAGGTTGGTGACACGGGAAGAATCCGAAACCCGGAGGCGGAAGTTCACGTGACCAATACCATCGCTTATCCGGGCGGGATCGTCGTTCATCAGGGACTTGTTGAATCGGGGTCGATCAAGACGGGGCGGACTTTCAGACTTCTGGTGACTGAATCCCTCCGCCGCGATACGGCGCGAAATCATACCGCCACCCACCTGCTTCACGCCGTACTGCGGCAAGAACTTGGAGATCATGTCAAACAGGCCGGGTCGAGAGTTTCTCCGAATCGCCTGCGTTTTGATTTCACACATTTCATACAGGTCACACCGGAAGAACTTGACCGGATCGAAAGAAAGGTCAACGAAAAAATCCGTGAAAACCTTCCGGTATTGACAACGATCATGTCCATGGAGGAGGCCATGCAAACCGGGGCCGTGGCCCTGTTCGAAGAGCGTTACGGGGACACGGTACGGGTGGTGAACGTGCCTGATTTCTCCATGGAGTTATGCGGCGGCACCCACACCGAAAGAACCGGTGACATCGGTCTGTTTGTTATCATGGCCGAATCATCCGCCGCGGCCGGGGTCCGCAGGTTGGAAGCTCTGACCGGACGGGCGGCGATTGAGACTTTGCAGGCCCAGAGGGAAACACTTCGCGGCGTATCGGCAACGCTTAAAACCACTCCAGAAGAAGTGCCTGAAAGACTGGCCAAGCTGCAGTCACGTCAGAAAGAGTTGGAGCGTGAACTGGACGTCATGAAGCAGAAGATGTCCCTGGGACGGTTCGGGGATATTATGGATCAGGTTCAAGAGGTGGCCGGAGTTCACCTGCTGGCCGCGCGGGTTCACGTTGACAACCCGAAAAACCTGCGGGAAATAGGTGACAATCTCAAGGATAAGTTAAAATCCGGCGTTATTGTTCTGGCGGCGGAAAACAAAGGCAAGGCTTTGCTCTTGGCCATAGTCACCCCTGACCTTCACGGAGGAAAGGGCGGCGGCCGCCCTGACATGGCCCAGGCCGGGGGTCCGAAACCGGAAAATATAGACCAGGCCCTGAGCAAAGCGCAGGAAGTATTAGCGAAGCAGTGAGGTAACAATGAAGGTTTTGGTTGTTGGAGGTGGAGGCAGAGAGCACGCCTTGGCATGGAAGCTGGCCCAGAGTCCCCGGGTGGATAAAATCTACGTCGCGCCCGGGAACGCGGGGATCGAGGCGCTGGCGGAATGCGTTCCCGTGGGCGCGGAGGACATAAAAGGGCTGGTGACCCTGGCCCGGGAAAAACAGATCGATCTGACCGTGGTCGGTCCGGAAGCTCCGCTGACCATGGGGCTGGCCGACCGGATGGCCGAAGTGGGGCTCGAAGTCTGCGGCGCGACAGCGGCGGCAGCGAGGATCGAAGGCAGCAAAGGCTTTGCTAAAGATTTAATGAAAAAATACGGCATCCCGACCGCTGATTATCGAATTTTTAATACTTATGAACCGGCGGCTAAATATATAAGAGAAAAAGGCGCTCCTCTGGTAGTCAAAGCCGACGGCCTCGCCGCTGGCAAGGGGGTTTTACTCTGTCAGACGGAAGATGAAGCCCTGGCCGCCCTGGATCAGGTCATGAAGGACCGGGTTTTCGGTTCAGCCGGTGATCGTGTTGTCATAGAAGAATTTCTTGAAGGGGAGGAAGCCACCTTCCTGGTTTTTACCGATGGAAAATCTATTAAGCCCATGCCCACCTCACAGGATCACAAAGCCGTATACGACGGCGACCAGGGCCCCAACACCGGCGGCATGGGGGCTTACTCGCCGGCGCCCGTTGTGACCCCGGAACTCGCTGCTGAAATCATGTCAAAGATTATGAAACCCACGATCCCGAATGTCAGCCGCTCATGCTTCGCCTCAAAACCGACCTGCTCGATATCCTCGAGGCGATTAACCATGACAAACTGAATGAAATCAATATTGAATGGGACGGCCGGGTCAGCCTCTGCCTGGTCCTGGCTTCAGAAGGCTATCCTGGCGGTTACGAAAAAGGTTATATTATAGAAGGATTGGGTGAGGCGGCTTTAGAATCGGACGTGGTGGTATACCACGCCGGCACCGCGAACAAGGATGGGCGAATAGTGACCAGTGGCGGCCGTGTCCTGGGAGTGACCGCGCTGGGCGCCGATGTTGGTCAAGCCAGGGAACGCGCCTACCGGGCCGCGGACTTGATCTCCTGGCCGGGTAAATACTACCGGACAGACATCGGCATGAAGGCCCTTAACCGGCCAAAGTGAGGCTTAAATATGAACACGCCGTTAGTTGGAATAATAATGGGCAGCGATTCGGACCTTAAGACCATGTCCGGCGCTTCCGAAATGCTGGAAAAATTTGCAGTTCCTTATGAGATCACAGTGGCTTCAGCCCATCGTTCTCCGGCCCGGGCAAAGAAGTACGCCAGTTCAGCCAGAGAGCGGGGGCTCAAAGTAATCATAGCCGGGGCGGGCGGCGCGGCCCATTTGGCCGGATCTTTGGCAGCGGAAACCACATTGCCCGTCATCGGTGTTCCCATAAACGCCACGCCGCTCAACGGACTTGACGCGCTTCTGGCCACGGTTCAAATGCCAGCGGGAGTTCCGGTCGCCACCATGGCCTTGGACCAGCCCGGGGCTCGCAACGCGGGTATCCTGGCCGTTCAAATTCTGGCGGTCTCAGATGAAAATTTGAATCGAAAGCTTGACCAATACAAAACTGAACTCGCTCAAGGCGTTGAGGATAAGGCCGAACGGCTCAAAAGCCGCACCAGGGTTTAATTAACCGGCTATGAGGGGAGGCGTGGGGCGGATTGAAAACGAAATCCCTGCGAAATAAGGAATCATGCCCCGGATAATAAAAATTGATCCGAATCAGTGCGACTATATGGCCTTGGGGCCGGTGGTTTCGAGTCTGCTGAACGGTGAGATTGTAGCCGGGCCCACCCAAACCTTTTATGGCCTCATGGCTTCGGCGGACCAGCCTGAAGCTATCAAAAAGGTCATGGCGTTAAAAAATCGCCCTGCCAATAAACCGCTCTTGCTTCTACTGGATCGTACCCTGCGGGTTGGATGCTACGCGCGCTACCAGCCCTACGCTTTCAAACTGCTGGCAAAAAAATTCTGGCCCGGTCCCCTGACTATTCTTCTCGAAGCCCACCCGGGTCAGCATCCGGCCTTGATCGGACCGAGGGAGACCATAGGTCTTCGAGTTGAAGGGCTTCCGATTATCAGGGTCCTGGTTCGAGCGCTTGACAGGGCCGTAACCGGTACAAGCGCTAACCCGGCCGGTGAGCCTCCGGCCCTGACACCGGAAGAGGTTATTAATTATTTTGGCAATGATGTTGATCTAATCCTTGACGGCGGCCCCTGTCCGGGCGGCAAGCCTTCCACCATGATCGACGCCAGCACCACACCTCCCCGGCTTCTGAGGGATGGGCCTTTGAGCCTGGATGACCTCCTGGCCGTCCTTCCGGACCTGCGTACATGAAACCTCCCTCTCCTCCCCCGGAAGACCTGGTTATCTATGAAGTAAAAGGAGTGCCGGACAAACCGAATACCCCTGATTTAAAACCGGGATTTCTCGGCTTCTGGACGGAGGGAGATTACACCTTTTTCTTCTTTGATCGGGAGGCTGAGGCGCGGATAAGCGCTTACCTCGCGGATAGCCCGGACCTCGAACTGCGCTATACCCATCGGATGAAGTATACCGACTGGCAGGATGGCGCGGGGTTTGCCCCTCTGACCGTTGGCCCGCTGGTTCTGGCCCCGGCCTGGGAAGAAACCGCCGTCAACCCGGATCAGTGCTTGATCAAAATCGATCCGGGTCTGGCCTTTGGGTTTGGCGGCCATCCCACAACCAGGGCCTGCCTTCAGATTTTGGCGCGCGTCTATGAGCAGGACCGCCCACTCAGTGTCCTTGACCTGGGGACCGGAACCGGTGTCCTGTCCCTGGCGGCGGTCCGGCTGGGGGCCGCGCAGGTCAAGGCGGTGGAAAACAGTCAGATTGCTTATGAAGCGGCTCGACGCAACGTCTTCCTTAATCAAATGGATCAAGTCATTGAAGTCATTCAAGGCCGCGTGGAGGAATACCTTGACCTCCCGGGCGAGCTCGTATGTTCCAATTTACACCTGCCTGTTCAGGAGGCCGTTCTCAATGGAGGCGGTTTTGCACACCGGCGCTGGCTGATCGTGTCGGGTCTGTTTCACGCCCAGGCCGAGAAGATGGAAAAAGCGCTCTTAAATCTGGGATTTAAAACACTGGACCGCATTCGCGACACGAGATGGTGCACTTTGCTTATGAAGGGCATATAGATCTCATAGGGGTAACATGACTTCTTTGGTCAGCAGACGCCCGCGCAGCCAAAGACGGCGCGCAGCGATTTGGAATCGATCAAGGCGGGTTAGCTCAATAGCGTGCGAAAGGGCCAGGTATAAAAACGAAATTAATGACGCCTGGCGCCATGGCCCTCAAAGCCTATTGACGGAATGGTTATTCCTGTAATGTGTATCCCTCTTTTACAAGCGCCTTGACCAAAGGTTCGATTTTTTTGGTTTTAACCCGGATAAAAACTCTGTGGCCCCCTTTTTCCCGATGAGGCAGAGAAAAAATGGCTAAAACCGGAATGCCTTGCTTTTCAATCAAGGTGGCAATCTTGCTGAACTCACCCAGCTTATCTTCAAGGTCAATATTATCCAGGGTAATTATTTCTGAGTCATCGCCAGGGGCGAGCAGGTGAACGAGCGCGTTAAATATCTCGGTTTCAGTCACGATACCGACGAGTTTACCCTTGTCAACAACCGGAAACGAGCCTATGCCTAATTTATGTCCTTTGAGGATGATATCGAAGTTGGAGTCTTCGGGTGAAACGGTAAGAGGGTTTTTCTGCATGATATCTTTGACTTTGAGCTTCAGATACAAATAATTGAGTTCGTGGATGCTCAAAGTGGTCACGGCCGAAGGCGAAGCCTCGATGATGTTCCGATATGTCACGATCCCAACCACCTTACCCCTATCCACTACGGGCAGGCGCCGAATCTTATTTTCCTTCATTATTTTCTTGGCGTCGATAATCAAGGTTTCAGGACTTACGCTTATCGGATCTCTTGTCATCCAATTTTTGATCTTCATTGGTTTTTCCTCCCCTCATTACAGGTCCGCATTAATATTGAACCCGCCGCGGTATTAGAACAATACCCTGTGATATGGGTATAATAATCAAATACCGCTCAATCTCCCAGATAAGCTTTCTTTATTTTTTCATTAACCAAAAGTTTGTGGGCCTGACCCTCAAGGATTACGATCCCTGTTTCCAACACATAACCATACTGGGCCACTCTGAGGGCCGCGCGAGCGTTTTGTTCTACCAGAAGAATGGTAGTGCCTCGCTGGTTAAGCCGTTCTAAAACTTTAAAGATTTCCAGCACGAAGAGAGGGGCCAAACCCATAGACGGCTCATCGAGAATGAGTAATTTGGGTCTTACCATCATGGCCCGTGCGATAGAGAGCATCTGCTGCTCCCCGCCGGACAGTGTCCCGGCAAGCTGAGAAAGGCGTTCTTTGAGTACCGGGAATAATTCAAAGACCTCTTCTTTTAAGGTCCTTATTTTTGATCGGTTTTTACGGCGGTAATACAAATAAGCTCCCAGGTTCAGGTTGTCCTCAACACTGAGGCTGGCAAAAACTTGGCGTCCTTCAGGGGCCAGGGCTATACCCAGGCTGACGATCTGTCTCGGCAGAAACTTGGTGATCTCCTGGTCTTGAAAGACAATCCGGCCTTCCTTGGAGCGTATTAAACCTGAGATGGATTTGAGCAGGGTGGTTTTACCCGCTCCATTGGCACCGATTATAGTAACGATGCCTCCCTCTTTGATACTCAGGTTGACGCCTTTAAGGGCCTGAATTCCCCCGTAATAAGCTTTTAAGTTTGTAACCTCAAGCATATTCAATATCTACGCCCAGATAGGCGTTGATTACCTCCGGATCAGAACGAACCACTTCAGGTTTGTCATCCGCGATTTTTCGACCGTAGTCAAGCACCAGGACCTCTTCAGCCACGTTCATGACCAGGTTCATATCATGCTCAACCAGGATAATGGTAATACCCTCGTCCCTGATGACTTTGAAAAGCTGGGCCGCCATTTCTGTTTCGGTTTCATTCAAACCGGCGGCCGGTTCATCCAGCAGAAGCAGTTTCGGTTCCGTGGCCAGGGCTCGAGCGATCTCCAGAAGCTTTTGCTGCCCTAGGGGCAGATTTCCGGCTTCCTGATCGGCTTTTTCCTCCAGTCCCACAAAATCAAGGTAGTACCTGGCTTTCTCAAAAATGGCCCGCTCCTCACGCCGCGAGGCAGGCAGTTTGAGCCCAACGCTCAAAACCCCCTTACGAGTCCTGATATGACGCCCAATCATAACATTTTGCAGAACGGTCATCTCGCTAAAAAGTTCAACCGTCTGGAAGGTGCGCGAAATGCCTCGTTCGGCGAGCTGGTGGGGCTTATATTTTGTAACGGGCTGGCCATTGAAGATAATGTCCCCCGTGTCGGAACTTAACACACCGGAAATCAGGTTGAAGAGGGTGGTTTTACCGGCCCCGTTGGGACCAATGATGGCCTTTATGATGCCTCGGGACACCGTAAAATC
This sequence comes from Deltaproteobacteria bacterium, assembly GCA_019306365.1. Taxonomy (GTDB): domain Bacteria; phylum Desulfobacterota; class Desulfarculia; order Adiutricales; family JAFDHD01; genus JAFDHD01. The sequence goes on along the minus strand of JAFDLS010000069.1, from coordinate 6,276 downwards.
AAGGTCAAAGATGGCCACCAGCCCCCCAAACGCCTTGGTGAGTGATGATATTTCCAATATATTTTCAGATTGGAACATGATCTATTCAGCTCCGTGATTTCAAACGCGGTGTGACCGAACGGTAAAGTATGCCCGGCAGGCTGAACAGCCCTTTGGGTAAAAATATAATGATTAACAGAAGCACCAGGCCGTAAGCCAGGATATCAAAATCCTCCAGGAACAACAGCCATTCAGGTAAAAAGGTGATCAAGGCCGCTCCGATGATCGCCCCCCAAACACTGGCCATACCGCCGATTATCACCATCATGAGAAGTTTGATGGAAAAAAACAGGTCAAAAACCGGGGGGTTAATGAACTGAACGTAATGAGCGTAAAGGCTGCCGGCGACAGAGGCCATGGCCGCGCTGATTACGAAAACCTGGATTTTATATCGGGACGCGTTCACTCCCATGGTCATGGCCGCGATTTCGCTGCCATGGATGGAGCTCAAGGCCCGTCCAACCCTTGAGTGAATGATGTTGAGCAGAAAGATAAGCATAATGATCGCTACGGCCCAAACAAGATAGTAATTCGCCAGGATTGACTCAAATTTGAAACCAAATATGGACAGGTGAGGGATATTGCCAAAGCCGTCCGGTCCTTCGGTCAATGATACTGTCTCATTGAATATGATGTAAATAATTTCCCCGAAAGCCAGAGTGGCCATAGCCAGGTAATGCCCCCTTAATTTTAATGACGGGGAACCGACAATCACCGCCACGGCGGCAGAGAGGAAAATTCCCGCCAGAAGGGCCGGCCAGGGATTGATCCCATACTTGGCCGTTAAGATACCGGAAGTATAGGCCCCCAGACCATAAAAAGCGGCATGTCCCAATGAAATCTGTCCGGCGTATCCCATGAGCAGGGAAAGACCCATGGTGATCATGGCTGTGAGCCCGACAAAGATCATGATGTCCACGTAGTGGGAAACCGCCGATATACGTCCTACTAATGGAAATAGCAAGATGAATATTGAAAAAAATAGAATACCGATTAAATTCCTGCGTCCCATTTTAAAATTTCTTGAGTTTACTGGCCTCGGCGCTGCCAAGGAGACCGCTTGGTTTAATGAACAGGACCAGAAGTAATGCACCCAGGGCCAGGGCGTCCTTGTAACCCGATGATATCAAGCCCGCTCCATAAGACTCGATCAGACCCAGAAGAATTCCAGCCACGACAGCTCCGTAGAAATTTCCCAATCCCCCCAGAATACAGGCGCCAAATCCCTTGAGCGCCAGCATGGCCCCCCGGTCATACTCCATCAAGGCCATGGGGGTGATGATCATACCGGCCACCGCGCCCAGACCGGCTGAGAGCATAAAAGACAGCATGACCATGCGCTGCGCATTGATGCCAACCAGGGAAGCCGCCTCAAGATTATCCGCGCAGGCGCTCATGGCTTTGCCGATGATGGTCCTCCCAAAAAAAAGACTCAACAGAACCACAAGCAGCACGGTAATTCCAATAATCCAGAGTGTCTGAGGTACGATCGACGCCCCTAATAACGATAAGGGCGTATCACCGGAAAAAGGCTTCAAGGCAAATGAATTCTTGCCCCAGACAAACATGGCCAATCCCTTGATCAAAATTGACAGGGCAATGGTCATGATAACCAGACGCATGACGCTGGTTTCTTTGAGCGGGAAAATGGCCAACCGCTCCATGAGCAGGCCTACCAGCGTGACAATCGCTATGGTTATCAGAAAGGCCAGCGGCATTGGCAGATGAACGGTGTGCACAAGGGTAACCATAACCAGCCCGCCCAGCATAACGAATTCGCCCTGGGCGAAGTTAATGATTTCCGTGGCGTTATAAATAATGTTGAACCCTATCCCAACGATGGCATAAATGCTGCCCACGGTGATGCCGGTGATCAGATACTGGGCCAACTGGTTTATAAGGCCGTAGTTTTCCATACCTAATGTTCCAAAATTCAGCGGGGCCAGGCATGAGCCCGGCCCCTCATTTATGAAGGGCTGATATATTTAATACTGTCAAATAAAGAATCGGCGGAAAGAACCCCTGAGTTCACTTAAATTAAAATAGAACTTGCTGTACGCTTCACCCTCTTTAAAAAAAAGGTTAGGAGAATTCTCCCGGCTGCTCGAACCACCGGTTGAACACAAGGAAACCGTCATTTTAATAAAATGCCCTTACTAAATACTAAGTGATAATATTGTTAAATGTTTCAAACCTTAAAGATCAATCGGTCAGGGCCCACTTACCGTCCTTGACTACAATCATCTCAAACGCGCCGCTGTCCAAACCGCAGTGATCTTGCGGTGACATATTGAAAACACCGCCGGTACCCGCAAACCCTTTGATGTTTTCTAAATAGTCACGAATCTTAGCCTTGTCCGGGCCAACGGCCTTCAGGGCCATGGTGACCATGGCCATGGCATCCCAGGCGTGTCCGCCAAAAGTGCTGACCTCTGCTTTGAATTTTTTCTCATAATCGTTCTTATACTTCAAGACAAAATTCCGCTGGGGGTGATCAGCAGGAAGGATATCGGCCACGACCACCCGGCCCAGGGGAGCATAAACACCTTCAGCCGCTCCGCCGGCCAGTTCAATATTGCGCTTGCTGCCAAAGCCGTGACTTTCGTAAAACCGGAATTTTTTATCCATACCCAGCTGCTTCCAGTTTTTAATCATAATCACCTGGGTTGGGCCAACCGTCCAGCCAATGATAACCTGGGCGTCGGTGCCCCTGATTTTGGTAAGCTGAGCGGTCATGCTGGTGTCTTTGGGACCAAAAACTTCATCCGCTACGATGTTGATTCCCATTTTTGGAGCTAATTTTTTCAATTGAACTCGACCGGATGAGCCAAAACCGGTATTAGCTGTCAGAAGAGCCGTCCTTGTCAGGCCATGCTTTTTCATGTGCAGATAAATAGCTTCCACCGCCTGGGTGTCGGTTTGAGGAGTCTTAAAAACCCATTTTTTAACGGGCTGAACTATTTTTATACTGGCGGCACATGAAACAAAAGGTATTTCAGCCTTCTCAATAACCGGAATAACGGCCATAGTTGTACCTGATAATGAGGGGCCAATAATAGCAATGACTTTATCTTTCCTGATCAGCCGCTCGATCCTGTTTTTAGCCTTGGTAGCGTCACCTTCGGTATCATACACGATTAACTCTATGGGGTGGCCGTTGATTCCTCCGGCGGCGTTAATCTGCTCTTCAAACATTTTGGCCGAGTTCCGTTCAGGCTCTCCCAGAAATGATGTTCTTCCGGTTACGGAAAAGACTGCGCCAATCTTATATGGTTCCGCCGCCTTGCATATAGAGGCTGGGGTTATCAAGATTAAAGCCAACAAAATTACACAAACGAAAAGAATACTTTTCTTCATAAGCATGTCCTCATTAAATTGAATTGTTTTGGTGTGACTCAAATGATCCGCTAAAACCAGAATATTATGCGTTTTGTTGTATCCTGTCCCCACCCCCTCTCGTTTGTTTTAAATATGACCTTATATCGAAATCCATTTAAAAATACAAGAAATTTCTTTTTTAATATTTGATAGATACCTAAATTGATATGAAAACATCCTTAGGCATTGAAGCTTCATTTTGGAGTAATTGTAATAATATATTAGATGTGAGATGCAATCAAAAGAAGATAACTTTTCATTAGGCCAGATCATATTATCCAGGCGGCAATTATTAAAAATACATGTGATTTTAGTGAGTTCCATCAACCTTCGACATAAAGGCCCATACCCCGGCTGAAGAATGCGCTATTTAAGATGAAAAGGAACGTACTTGTGAAAATCACTATAAAACATGCTCCCGATTGCCCGAGCTATCCCTGGCTTTGGAGTCATCGAGCCTTTAATCATCTGACTATATTAAAAGAAAAAAATTCAGGCAATCGCTCTAACTTCATGGACAAAAAACATATCTCCTATCTTGAGACCTCTGCAAAACTTCGTCCTTTAGCCGAACTCATGAGCGCCGCTTCGCTGACGCCGCAGCGGCATATGTCAGGTTCAAATTTAAGTCCTCGAAATATTAGTAATATTCCTGCGGGTTAAATTTTCGCCTTCCGCGATTTCAACAAAATTACTGATTTTACAGAGGTCTCATCTTAAAAAGCTTGACTAAATGACGGGGTTGTAGTATTCGGCTAAACGGGGTAGGAACTTGAAATAGCACCAAGTTGCATCACCAAAACTAAGGATTAGATTGAGGGGCGCAATCTAACACAGGGGATAAGCAGGATACCGCTTACTGACGACTCAATGAAAAGCACTTACTCTCATAACTGTTGGAGTGATCAGTAGTAAGCCTGTTTAAGCCTTAGTGGAAAAAAAATAAAAAAGGCGTAATTTGAGAACGCCTGCCTGCGGCTTAAGAAAGGAGGATGTTGTGGAAATTGTCGTTTGCCTGAAACAGGTTCCCGATACGGAGAGCCAGATTAAAATCTCCGGGGACAAAAAGTCCATTGAAACCGGCGACATCAAATGGGTCATGAACCCTTATGATGAGTATGCCGTGGAAGAGGCTCTGAAACTTAAGGAAAAATTTAAAGGTTCTGTAACTGTGGTTAGCGCCGGGCCGGCCCGAGTGGTTGAGGCTTTGCGTACGGCTCTGGCCATGGGTGCGGACAAAGCAATCCATATCGAGGTTGACACGGTTCAGCTGGACTCTTATGGCACGGCTGAGCTTATGGCCGCGGCCATCAAAGAGGTCCCCCACGATTTGATATTCACCGGCCAGCGAGCCGTCGATAACGACCAGACTTCGACCGGAGCTGCCTTGGCCGAGTTTTTGGGGATTCCTCAGCTCTCTCTTATCACTAAGGTCGATGTAGCTGATGACGCTTCCAAGGTAACGGTTCAGAGACCCGTCGAAGGACAGACGCTGGTCATCGAGTCCAGCCTGCCGGCCCTCATCACCGCTCAAAAAGGTCTTAACGAACCCCGTTACGCTTCACTGCCCGGCATCATGAAAGCCAAGAGAAAGCCAATGGATAAAAAAGATCCCGGCGCTTTGGGAGTGACACCCAGCAGTAAATCGGAAGTGGTTCAGATTATCCCGCCACCGGAACGAGCAGCTGGGAAGATCATCGATGGCGAAACAGCGGAAGAGAAGGCGATTGAACTTGTCCGTTTACTCCACGATGAAGCCAAACTCGTTTAGGCAAGTATAAAGAAGGAGAGGAAGAAATGGCAGAAGGAATTTGGTTTGTCGCCGAGCAAAGAGACGGTGAGTTGAGGAAGGTAAGCTTCGAAGTCGCCAGCGCGGCCCGACGTTTAGCCGATGAAGTAGGGACGACCGTAAGCGGCGTTTTGTTAGGCGCCGGAGTGGCTGGTGAAGCGGAAAAATTAGGCGCTTACGGTGCTGACAAGGTCTTCGTCATCGAAGACGACGCCTTGAGCGTATATACGACGGACGCCTATAGCGCAGCTATCGCTGGCGTGGTCAAGGAAAACGATCCGGCTGTTCTTATCCTGTCCGCGTCGGTTCAGGGCAAGGACCTGTCTGGCCGGTTGGCCGCGAAGCTGGGTGTCGGTTTGGCCATGGACTGCGTCAAGTTTGAGCTTAACGCTGATAAAAAACTGGTGGCCACCCGGCCAATCTACGCGGGCAAAGCGGTCGCCGAGATCATACCAGCCGGTGATCCTCAAATAGCCACGGCCCGGCCCAACGTAATGGATCTGGTCGAGCCTGATGAAAGCAAGAAACCAGAAGTGGTAAGCGTCCCCTTTAGTGTTGACGCTGCCGAGCTCAAGACCAAGGTCGTCGAAGTTCTCAAGGATGAAAGCGGTAAGATCGAACTGACCGAAGCCGATGTTATCGTTTCCGGCGGCCGAGGCATGAAGGGCCCGGAAAACTACAAGATACTCGAAGATATGGCCGAGGTATTGGGCGCGGCTGTGGGCGCCTCCCGTTCAGCCGTTGACGCTGGCTGGCGTCCCCATACGGACCAGGTAGGCCAGACGGGTAAGGTCGTAAGTCCGAACCTGTACATTGCCTGCGGTATTTCAGGCGCTATTCAGCACCTGGCCGGCATGAGCTCCTCCAAGGTCATCGTGGCCGTGAACAAGGATGAGGAAGCGCCGATTTTTCAGAAGGCCGATTACGGAATCGTAGCTGATCTCTTTGATGCCGTGCCGGTCATGACGGAAGAGTTCAAGAAGCTGCTTTCCTGATTTCCCTTTACCAGGGGCATCAGTCCATTTGTAAGCCAGGCCCTCTTCGACTTGGTGTTGAGGAGGGCCTGTTTT
>JAFDLS010000321.1 GCA_019306365.1 Deltaproteobacteria bacterium | reverse complement strand
TTTAATTACTGTGACATTGATTGCCAGCGTTCTTTTGAGCAGCTGAAATGATTTTGTTCGATCCTCATCTCTCTTAATACCCGGTGAACGCTGAACATTTTCATCCTTTTATTTACTAGCTCTGCCTTTCAGCGCCGGATCCAAAGTCGGCGTGCAGTATTTTGCTGGGATGATGATAATTTCGCCTAGACTGGAAATCCCCTTAAACCAGTAGTAAGGCGGGATGGTCATAGATGGCTTTCTGCTGCGCGGGCGGAACGTATTCCGAGATGAAAAGATCCCTGACGTTGGTGTGGTCATCGGCTCTCATTTTCCATACACCAAACGGATGTTGATACTCATCGCCTTCCCAGACCTTGATGATCTTCTCAGGATCTGTGCTGCCAGCCCTTTCAATGACGCTCATCAGCCAGTAAGTGCTATAGACGCATTCAGCTATGGTACCGCCACAAACTTTATACAGCCAGGTGTTATAAGGCTTCTTCCACTTGGTTCTCCACAGGTTATCCCAAACTTTGAAAAATTTCTGGCGCTCCGGTGTTTTAAGGTCTGCCATGTAATGGTTCATATTGACTAAACCCTTCGTGCCTTCGACACCAACGGAATGAAGCGCATTCGGTTCGTCGACGAATATGTTCAGGATAGGCAGATTCACGCCCATATCCCGGCAGGTTTTGAGCAGGTTGCGTCGCCGGTGAAGATGACCTCGGCCCCGGAAGCCTGGATCTTGGTTACATAAGGGGCAAAATCCTTGGCGAAGAGCGGATGGTAGTCCTCTCCAACGATCTGGGCCGCCGGAAAGTACTTTTTCAAACCTTTTTTAAATTCATCCGCGAGCGAGTGTCCGAAGGAGTAATCCTGGCAGAGAATGTAGAATTTCTTTTCCTTGTTTCGTTGACCGTAGTAATAGGCCCCGCCCTGGCCGAAGATACTGTTCCTCGTGAAGGTTTGAAAGGTATAACGGCTGAAGTTTTTCGCATCCATGAGATAATCGGAACAAGCGAGGGAGTTTTGATGAATTACTTTATATTTTTTGGCTACCTGTGAAATGATGTTTGTAAGATGGCTGCCAGAGGTGCCCCAAAGGATATCCACTTTGTCTTTGAGGATCAGTCTTTCACATGCCTTCTTGGTATCCGTGGGTTTCCCCTTGGTATCGCCCTTGATGAAGACGATCTTTTTCTTCTTGCCATCAACCAGGATACCTCCCCTCTTGTTGATGTCATGGGCAACCCAGTTGCATGTCAGCCAGAATATTTCTCCGTTTCCAGCACCAGGCCCGGAAAATAACTGTAATAAGCCGATTCTGATTGTGTCATCCCCGGTGTAAATAATCGGGTTGTTCGGATCAAAATCAGACATGTCTGCCATTTTGTTAACGTCAAAGGCAGCACGCCCTGCTATGGCCTGAGGTAATCCAATCAAGCACACGCAGGAAAAAACAACAAATAGCGCAAATAACGTCTTGGTTGATTTCATCTGTACCTCCATTTTGCTAATAGTTTTACGGTTGTTTCAAAGATCGATGTCTAAAATTGCCGCTGCTTCGGAGTAATCATCCTCCTGCAAATGAGACTGTTAGAGTTGTTTTTTAAGTTTTCTTTGAGATCGAGTTTTTGGAAATCTTTGTTGAGAATAGTAATCTATTTATTTTTTTCTATAGGTAAAATCACTCATTTTACTAGGGGAAACTCCCGATGACCGGGAGAAAATCCCGATTATTCGGGAGAAAATCCCGGCCATTGCGGAAAAACTCATTAGGAAACCCTTTGTAACTTATTTGTTTAATTTGTTATTTTGAGTTTTAAGTAATGGAAGATCATCAAGAATCGCTCCATCTGAATTTTCTGAAAAAATTTCCTCTTTAAACTATAAGTGACGACTTTTTTTATAAAAATCCCCGCAAAATACCCTGCTGTTCATGGCGGGGATGAATGCAGTGCGGGGTCAAGGGGGATACAATTCCCCATATGGGTGTCAGATTTTATTTAGGGGACGGCGAGTCCCCTAATAATCGTAGGGTGCTAGCATAGTCAGCACACTGCGATCAGCCGAACTTGTTCGGCTAAGAAGCCACCGAGCTTGCTCGGTGGTAGTTCACTGAAAAGCAAACCGGTAAGCCTGTACACCCTGCGTTTGTGTAATCGGCGGCTGATTCCAGAGTAATGATGAGATCAGACGGCCCGGATTCCCAGGTTGAAAAAATAATATTAGAAGCTATCTCAAAATTAGTGTTTTTGGTCTAAATCGCGAAGAAAAAAATTAAACCCGCAGGAATGTGTTAAATATTCCTGCGGGTTTAATTTTCGCCTTCCTTGATTTCAACAAAATTACTGGTTTTGCAGAGGTTTCAATTTGGTAAAAATGTTTTTGATTATACCTCCAGGTATTTCTCCCGGATCTCCGGTTGATTCTCAAGCTCTTCCACCGATCCCTCGAAACCGATGAAGGCCTTGCCCATCAGATAACCGCACCTCTTGAACCAGAAGCGGGGAGAGTCCCTCCGTCGGTTCGTCCACCAGAAGGAGTTCGGGATTTCCCATCAGAGACCGGCCGATGGCCAGCATCTGCTGTTCGCCGCCTGAAAGGAGGCTGCCTTTCGAGTTGGCCCTTTCTTTTAACATCGGGAAATGATGAAAAACCCGGTCCACCGTCCAGGTATCTCCATCTTGTGCCTTTTTGCTTTGTCCTGCTTTTACACCCATGGCCAGGTTGTCAAGAACCGATAAATTGGGAAAGATACGCCTTTCTTCAGGAACATAAGCAATACCGGCCCTGGCTACCTTGTAAGGTGGATACCCGGCCAGATTCTTGCCTTTGAAGATCACCTTCCCGGATTTCGGCTTAACCAGGCCCATGATGCTTTTCAAGGCGGTGCTTTTGCCCATGCCGTTTCGGCCCAGCAGGCTGACAATCTCACCTTCATTGACCGTTAAGGAGACACCCTGCAGAACATGACTCGCGCCATAAAAAGTATTGAGATCCTCGACTTCAAGGAACATCCTCATACCTCCAGATCGCCCAGGTAGGCGTCTTTGACATCCTGATTGTTTTTTATCTCCTCCGGGCTGCCCGTGGCCAGGATCGATCCGTAGTGCAGCACCGTAATACGGTCCGCCAGGGAGAAAATCACATCCATGTCATGTTCGATGATGACCATGGTTTTGTCTTCGGTCAGCCTCCTGATCAATTCGACCGCAAAATGCGTTTCATCCCTGGACATACCGGCGGTCGGCTCATCAAGCATGACCAACTCCTTGTCACCCGCCATGGCCAGGCTGGCCTCCAGGGAGCGATGCTTGCCGTAGGACAGTAACTCGGCCGGTATGTCTCGCTCTCCGTCAAGGTTAATCCGGCCGCAGACCTCGTCGGTTTCGTCAGTGACGTGCTGAAGCTTGTCCACCTTGCGATGGAAGTTGAAACGGATCCCCAGCCTCGACATCACAGCCATGCGCAGGTTCTGAAAGGTCGTCAGCCTGTGGAAGGTGCTGGTGATCTGGAAGGAGCGCCCCATGCCGATACGCGCCAGTTTGAAAGGTTTTTCTCCGGTGATGTCTATCCCCTTGAAAAAAACCTGGCCGCGAGACGGCTTATAGGTTCCGGTGATAACGTTGAAGAGCGTTGTTTTACCGGCGCCGTTCGGTCCGATAATGGCATGCCGCTCTCCTTCCACAACCTCAAGGTTGACATCGAACAGGACTTCCAACCCGCTGAAATCGTGATACAGGCCCTTTGTTTCTAAGATAGTCATGAGGCACTCTCCATAGTCCCCTGCAGAGAGGGTTTAGAAAACAGCTTTTCTTTAATAATGTGGAAAATACCTATTAGCCCCATGGGCATAAACAGAATCACCAGAATGAGGATTAGGCCCTGCACCAGTTCAACATGTTCCGTATACCGGCTGGTCAGTTCTTCTAAAAATGCAAATACACCAGAGCCCAGGATTGGGCCGAAAAAACTACCGACGCCTCCTACCATGGTTATCATAATGGGTGCAAAGCAGGCCATGATGGAGAGTTCCTCGGCAGAGATCAGGTTCTGAAAGAGGGCATATATAGAACCGGCAATTCCTGCAAAACCACCAGCGACGACGTAAATGACCGCCTTGCTCAGCGTCACCCTGAATCCCATGTAATTGACCCTGTTGGGATTATCACGAATGCTTACCATGATTTGACCGAAAGGTGTTTTAGTAAAAAACCATAAAATCAAGATGCTTATTCCCAGGACGATTATGGCAAAATAATAAAATTTCAACGGATCCATTATGTCAATGGAAATGATTCCCGGAATGCTGAAGGGCGGAATGGGAAAACCTCCGACTCCGTCCTCACCACCGGTGATACCTCTTAATTTCAGGACGAGGACAAACATGAGCTGGCTAAAGGCAAGGTGCAGCATGGCAAAGGCGGTGCCGCTGACCCTGACCACTATGGGGCTCAAGATTATAGCGAGGACGACCGCCGATACAAAACCGATCAAGACCGACACTAACAGGGGTAAGCCCTGGATATGTGTTAAGGCAATCGCTGTTCCAAAGCCGCCAGCGCCGAAGTACATGGCATGGCCGAAGCTGAGAAGTCCAGTAAAGCCCAGCAGCAGGTTGAAACTGGTGGCAAACAGCGCAAAGATTGCAAATGTTACAAATACGTTAGTATAGTAAATTCACCCATATGATCCATTTAATGGTCTTATTCATCATTCTCTTTCTCCAAATAAACCTGTCGGTTTAATGGCCAGGACAATAGCCATAAATATGAACATAAGGACCGGCGCGAATTGGGAAACAAATTGAACACCATAAGAAGATAGCAATCCACAGATCATGGAAACCAAAAACGCGCCCAGAAGGCTCCCAAAACCTCCCACAACCACTACGATAAAGGCATCCATGCCCATCTGATCGGCCAATCCTGGAAACACGGTCAATATGGGGGCTATGGCCACCCCGGCCACACCAGCCAGCCAGGTGCCGACTCCAAAGACAAACATGAAGAGCAAAGGTGTATTGACCCCAAGGGCGCTGACCATGTCCGCGTCTGAAACGGCGGCG